>NZ_CP024190.1:5838709-6146009 GCF_003391395.1 Mycobacterium marinum | reverse complement strand
TTGACCGCGCCGGGCAGCGCCAGCCGCATCGGCAGCGCCAGCCCGTCCGGCCCGTACACGGCTTCGTCATCGAACCACCACTGTGGGCTGGGCCGTTTGAAATCGGCGCCGGTGGAGTACCAGTGCCCGGGTTCGCGAACGATGACCTCGCCGCTGCGCGGGCAGCTCACCGAGTCGTTCGACCAGGAACCGCCGGCGGCCACCCACACCACGTTGGGGCTGTCATAGGCCGCTGAGGTCATCAGGACGTCGTCACAGTTGGCCACCACCACCGCGTTCGGGTGGCGGGCCAGGCCGGCCCGCAGGGTGCGTTCGATCACGTTGATCTCACCGACCCGGTCCAGCTGATCCCGGGACAAGTTCAGGAGCACCAGGACCGCCGGCTCGACGGCGTCCGATACGTGCGGGACGTGCATCTCGTCGACTTCCAGCGCCGCGAGTCCGGCACGACGGTCGGCGGCCAGCGCGGCCACCAGGCCGGCGTCCATGTTGGCGCCCTCGGCGTTGGTGGCGACGGCGCCAAGGGTGCTCAGGGCGGCCGCGGTCATCCGGGTGGTCGTCGATTTGCCGTTGGTGCCGGTGATGACGACGGTGCGCCGACCGCTCGCGAGCTGGCGCAACACCGAGCGGTCCAGGGTCATTGCGACCAGGCCGCCGATCATCGCACCGGCTCCGCGACCGGTGACTCGAGACGCCCAACGCGCGCTCGAACCTGCGGCGAGGGCTAGCCGGGCACGGGCGGTTATCACCCGGGCAGTTTAAGGGCGATCGCAACCTTGGCGCTGGGGGCCGAGTGCAGCGGGTCGTGGCCAAGTAACGGGCCGTCCCCAAGTTGAGGCCGACACGAGGCGCAACGACGCCGGTGATGTCGGCCCGACGTGCCATTCTCATCGTGTGAGCCAGAACTGGGGACGGCCGGCCAGCCACCCGGGTGAGGGTTGGGCCGTCGTCGATGTCGAGACCTCGGGATTTCGGCCGGGGCAGGCCCGGGTCATCAGCGTCGCCGCGCTTGGGCTGGACTCTGCCGGCAATGTCGAGCATTCCGTGGTCAGCCTGCTCAATCCCGGGGTGGATCCCGGCCCGACCCACGTGCACGGTCTGACCGCGGCGATGCTCGAAGAGCAGCCCCAGTTCGCCGACGTTGTCGGTGATCTGACCGAGCTACTGCGCGGCCGCACGCTGGTGGCCCACAATGTCGCGTTCGACTACTCGTTTTTGGCCGCTGAGGCTGAAATCGCAGATGCCGAGCTGCCGGTCGATTCCGTCATGTGCACGGTCGAGCTGGCCCGGCGGCTGGAACTCGGAATCGACAACCTCAAGCTGGAGACGCTGGCCGCACATTGGGGCGTGACCCAGGAACGGCCGCACGACGCTTTCGACGACGCGCTGGTCTTGAGCGGGATCCTGGCGCCGGCGCTGCAACGGGCGCGCGAACGCGACGTTTGGTTGCCGATTCATCCGGTCACCCGGCGCCGGTGGCCCAATGGCCGGGTGACCCACGACGAACTGCGCCCGCTCAAGGCGCTGGCCTCCCGGATGCCCTGCCCATACCTCAACCCGGGCCGCTACGTCTGCGACCGGCCGCTGGTCCAGGGCATGCGGATAGCGCTGGCCGCCGAGGTGGGCCGAACCCATGAGGAGCTCGTCGAACGGATCCTGCATGCCGGCCTGGCCTACAGCGATGGCGTCGACCGGGAGACGTCGCTGGTGGTGTGCAACGAAGACGCCCCCGAGCAGGGCAAGGGCTACCAGGCCCGGCAGCTGGGTGTGCCCGTGCTTACCGACACGCAGTTCATGGATCGGGTTGGCTGCGTGCTCGGCGGCACCAGCGCCGAGAAATTCACCGACCACACCCTGGTCGAAGAACAGTTCGCGCTGTTCTGAGGCCCACACCCTTGTACCACTACGGATGTAGTGATATGGTCGCGCCATGAGTACCACTACATCCGTAGTACGCAAATCGTCTTGGCAGAGCGCCTACCGTCGGCACGGCTATTTCTTCCGCCAGGCGGCCATGCTGACCATCTCGCTCGGGTTCGCGTTGCACGTGTATCGGGTGATCTTCGGAGACGAGCTCACCCTGAAATACGTGGCGACCGTGACCACGGACCGGATCCTGATGATCCCGATGACGTATGCGGCCATCACCGGCATCCTGGTGTGGCCCCGGGTGCGGTTCGCCAATGGGCGACATCGGGCCTTCTTCACCGCATCGATCGTCTACATCGCCGGTAGCGTGCCGCTGCACATCTACATGTCCTATGTGGTCCGGGATCTGTCCATCGTCAGCTGGTTTCCCATGTGGTTCAGCTACCTGCTGTTGATCGCGGTGTACCCGGCATTCCTGACGATGTTCTGGCGGTTGCGCTACAAAGACTGATGCCGCCGAATCCGCAACGCCGTGCCCAGATCCTCGACGCCGCGATCGACATCCTTGCCGACGTCGGTGTTGGGGGGCTTACGCATCGGCAGGTGGACGATCGCGCGGATCTGCCCGCCGGCACCACATCGAACTACTTCCGCACGCGTCAGGCCCTGCTCGAAGCCACGGCATCGCGCACCGTCGATCTGCATTGGCAGCGAGTGCAGGTGCTGCGGTCCGCGGTCGGGTCGTTGTCCCGAGACGGCGTCAAGGCGTTGATGACGAAGATGCTCACCGACCCCGATGAACAGTTCCGCCGCAACACCCTGGCGAGGTTCGAGCTGTTCATGGAGGGCACGAGACGGCCCGAGCTGCAGCCGTTCCTGGTGGAGTTGCAGCATGCCGCGGTGAAGTCGGCAACCCTGATCTTCGAGGCCGCGGGCTTTGCCCCGACGCCCGAGCGGATGGATCAGTTGAGCCGATTGCTCAACGGCTACGTATTCAGCCACCTCACCCTGCCCGGCGACGACGACCCGGCCGCACTGGTCGACCGGCTGCTACCCGCGTTCTTCGACGCCTAGCGCGACGCCCGGTTGATCGCCGACACGACGGCCCGCAGTGACGCGGTGGTGATCGACGGCGCGATGCCCACGCCCCACACCGTCTTGCCGGCCACGGAGGCCTCCACGTACGCCGCCGCCTGAGCGTCGTCGCCGGCGCTCATCGCGTGCTCGGAGTAGTCCAACACGGCCACGTCGAACCCGACGGTGCCCAGCGCGTGAACGAACGCGGCCAGCGGACCGTTGCCCGAGCCACTGATCTCGGTCTCTTTGCCGTCGATCTTGACGGTGGCGTCGATGCTGGTGGTGCCGCCATCTTCCTCGGCGGCAATGACGCGCTGTTTGATCCGTTCCAGCGGGCGCACCGGCGCCAGGTACTCCTCGGCGAACGCGTCCCACATCTCTTTGGGTGAGACCTCGCCCCCTTCGCCCGCGCTGCCCTCGGCGATCTCTTGGATCGCACGCGAGAACTCGATCTGCAGCCGTCGTGGCAGGGCCAGGCCGTGGTCGGCCTTCATGATGTAGGCCACCCCACCCTTGCCGGACTGCGAGTTGACCCGGATCACCGCTTCGTAGGTGCGCCCGACGTCCTTGGGGTCGATGGGCAGATAGGGCACCTGCCACAGCATGTCGTCCATGTCGGAATCGGCGGCATCGGCATCGAACTTCATCGCGTCCAGGCCCTTGTTGATGGCGTCCTGGTGGCTGCCGGAGAACGCGGTGTAGACCAGGTCGCCGCCGTAGGGGTGACGTTCGGGCACCGGCAACTGGTTGCAGTACTCCACGGTGCGCCGGATCTCGTCGATGTTGGAGAAATCGATCTGCGGATCTACGCCGCGGGAGAACAGGTTCAGCCCCAGGGTCACCAGACACACATTGCCGGTGCGCTCGCCGTTGCCGAACAGACAACCCTCGATCCGGTCGGCGCCTGCGGCGAAGCCCAATTCGGCTGCGGCGACGGCGGTTCCGCGATCGTTGTGGGGATGCAGGCTCAGAATGACCGACTCCCGGTTGGCCAGGTTGCGGCTCATCCACTCGATCGAGTCGGCGTAGACGTTCGGAGTGGCCATCTCCACGGTGGCGGGCAGATTGAAGATGATCGGGTTTTCCGGGGTGGGCTGGATGACTTCGCCCACGGCGTCGCACACCTGTTTGGCGTATTCCAGCTCGGTGCCCGTGTAGGACTCCGGTGAGTACTCGAAGCGCCACCGGGTGTCGGGGTATTTGGCGGCTTCCTCGACGCATCTGCGGGCGCCCTCGGTCGCGATCGCCTGTACCGCGGCCCGGTCGGCGCGGAACACCACGCGGCGCTGCAGGATCGACGTCGAGTTGTAGAAGTGCACGATCACCTTCGACGCCCCAGCGCACGCCTCGAACGTGCGCTCGATCAGCTCGGGGCGGCACTGAGTCAGCACCTGGATGGTGACGTCGTCGGGAATGGCGCCTTCGGTGATGATCTCGCGGACGAAGTCGAAGTCGGTCTGGCTGGCCGAAGGAAAGCCGACCTCGATCTCCTTGTAGCCCATCCGAACCAGCAGGTCGAACATGCGCCGCTTGCGGGCCGGGCTCATCGGATCGATCAGCGCCTGGTTGCCGTCACGCAGGTCCACTGCGCACCACAGGGGAGCGCGGTCGATGACGCGGTCGGGCCAGGTGCGGTCGGCAACCCGGATGTGTTCGACTTCCTCGGCGAACGGCCGGTAGCGGTTGACCGGCATCGAGGAAGCTCGCTGGGGGTTCCAGACGGGTTGGCCCGGCGACGGTGGGCCGGCGGGTTTGACAATGGTGCGCGCCGAGGTAAAGGCGTCGGGACCAGGGGCTTGCGAAGAGTTTGTCACGGTAGTTGCTCCGGGGGTGGCGAGAAGGAACTTCAGACCGGCGCATCGCGAACACCCGCGACGGGAAGCCGGTCTGGATCAGGCCCCGTCGCGGCGTCCGAGGAGGAGCACCCGCTGCACGCAAAGAACTCTACCGCGATCGGTGCCTCGGACAAAAAGGCCCAAGGGCAAACCACCGTTGGGCCGTCCGGGTCCGGCGCAAAGCGGCGATCGGCAACCCGGACCGCGACCCGGACGGTAAACCGGACCGCAAACCGGACGGCAAACCGGACGGCAAACCGGACGGGAATGTCGTCGCTGTCGATCGCGGACCTTGGCTCCCGCCGTCGACTGAATGCGTTTCCGCGCTGAGGATTCGGAAGGCTAATGGAGCCCGGGTGCGCTCGGTGAAAACATCAATACCGTTGTGGCTTAACGGAAAACTGTCGGGGTGGCCTGGCTCCGCGGCGGACGCCGCCATAAATGAGAAAGGCCATTCTGTCAATTCCCTGGCGTTGATACTCAGCAACTTTCAAGTATTCGAGAGTAGAGTGCGCTGCCGCACAGCAGTGCCCTGCATGAGAGTGGAATCACACCAGGTTAGGTGGGTTATTTGACGTACGCTTAACGCGATCGGCCGCCAGAGAAGCGGACATGGGCTTCTCGGACTTGATCATCCGCTATCGCACCTTCACTTCTCAGCTAGGGGTATCGCTCATGCAGCTTGGCGCGACATTATCGTCGACCGATAATGCCAATGGAATTCAGCTAGCCAAATTCAACTCCGATGATGTGCTGCCAATGAATTTCGCGCCTCCGATTGGTCCGGAACTGGTATCGCCTGAAGAACTTCCCGCCGCCTGGGCGTACAAGCGCTTCCGTGATCTGGAGGAGAAAGAGTCCTACCGCAGCACGCTTTTGGCGGAACTCACCAAAGCCTTCGAGATTCTGAGCCCGCAGGACGCCGCCACCGCAACCGCAGGGCTGCAGGACCTCTTGGGGCAAATGGCAGAGCAGGGCGCGGTAGTCCTCGCCGACATCGTCGAATCGGACGCCTTCCTGGAATTGGTTGCACGCTACGACGAAATCATGGCGCAGGAGGGCAGCGGTAGCTTCATCCACCGCTTCGTGGACCTGCGGCGAACCGTAGGGCTTCTGACCGATCCTGAGGTCAACAACCCGATGGTGCACCCGTTGATGATCACGCTCATCTCCTACGCGGTCGGCGGTCCGATCCGGATGGTTGATGCACGTGCCAAGGACGCGGAGCCGTTGTCCGTCCTGGCGCAGGACAACATGCTGCACATCGACAACACGCCGTTCAATGACGAGTACAAGATCATCGTCACCTGGCGCCGCGGAACTGCAAAGGGGCCGGCCGGGCAGAACTTCACCTTCCTGCCTGGCACCCATCAACTCGCCCGCACCTGCTTTGTCAACGAGGCCGGGGAACCGTGGTCCAGCGAAAATGCGTCGATCTTCACCACCACCGAGAGGATCAGGCGGGTATTCGACGCGCAGATGCAGTTGCGGGACCAAGACCGCCCGGTCGTCATCGAGGTCAGTGATTCCGAACGGCCGCTGAGCACCGTGTTCGCCGCCGGTTCCCTGGTGCACCACCGGTTCCGCACCGCCTCCGGAAATGCGCGCAGCTGCATCATCATGGCCTTCCACCGCGTGGCCGATAACCCCGGCCGGCTGGTCAGCGATGTCGAAGACACGCCCAGTGCCTCGCTGAGCGAACTGTTGACCAGCGGTGTCCCCGATGAGTCCTACCAGCAGCGCTTCATTACCACCCTGTGCGCTGCCGCCGGCCAAATCGCCGAACTGCTCGCCAAGTGGAAGAGCACTCCAGAGCGTCCGGTGCCGCTGCCGCTGCAGGAAAGGCAGATCGATGGTCGGCGGTTCGAGGAGTGGATTTCCGCATCCACCGAGGCTCCGCCCGTCCAAGAGATCCGCAACCGCGAACAGCCCATCCCCTACGGTGAGGTGTTGTCATCGGAGGAATTCTTCGATCTGGTGTGGCGACTGATGCGCTTTGACAAGCATGGTCCGCTGGATCTGATTCTTTACCACGACAACCGCGAGGAACCGCGCAAGTGGGCGCGAAACCTGATTCGTGAGATGTCGGCGGACCGGTTGCGCGAGCGGTTGTCGGGCTGGAGTGCCGATCTGGGACACCACCGTCCGGCCGACTGCCTGCGCCCGCTCCAGGTGCACGCCTTGGTCTCCGAGGTGCTGCGGACGCTACCGCTGGATGGAAACCAGACGCCTCCGGCCGACTGGGACAACGACATGCTGGGCATGAGTCCGGCCGCCGCCGCGCGCTCGGTGCGACAACTCCTCGAGGACATTGCCGAGGCCGTGCTGCGGTGCGAGGACATGCCGGCCTACCTCTCGACCAGCCTGTTCGCGTTCTGGATCGTGGACTCCGCCTACAGTTTGGACGGTCGGCGCAACCTGGTGGTCCAGGACTGCACCCGTCGCCTGCTGCGGCACTACGTCATGCTGGCGCTGACCGCGATGCCCGATGCTCCGGTTGCCTGATCCCCGCTAGACGACATCCGTGTCGGGGGAATGGACCAGCAGTTCGGTTGGGATCGGCCGATCGTCGGATGGCGACGGCCGGCCCACCCGGCTGTGGGCCGCCCACAGCGCGGCATAGCGTCCGCCGGCAGCCAGTAGCTCGACGTGGGTGCCGTCCTCGACAATGGTTCCCTGCTCGAGAACCACGATCCGATCTACGAATTCGGCAATTGCCAACTCGTGGGCAATGATCAACGTGGTCCGGTCGGCTGCCAGGCCAAGGGTCGCCCAGTGCACCAAGGCCTCGGTAGCGGGGTCCAGGGCGACGGTGGCCTCGTCGAGCAGCAAGATGTCGGAATCGACCAGCCGCGCCCGAGCCAACGCCAGCAACTGCAGCTGGCCGGCGGACAGATTCCGGCCACCGGCGGCCACCCCATGCTGGTACCCGCCATCGAGCGCGGCGATCATGGGGTGCGCACCCACCTCGCGAGCGGCCCGTTCGACCTGCGCGTCGGTGGCATCGGGACGCCCGTATGCGATGGCATCACGGACCGTCCCGGCAAATAGGTAGGGTTCCTGCGCCACGATGCTGAGCCGGCTGCGGTAGCCATCGATATCGAATTCCCGCAAGTCGCAACCATCGACGCGGATGATTCCGTCCGTCGGGTCGTAGAACCTGGACACCAACTTCATCAGGGTCGATTTCCCTGACCCGGTGGAGCCGACGAACACCACCGTTTGACCGGCGGGAATCCGCAGATTGATCCCGGCCAATGCGGGCGCATCCCGGGTCGGGTACCGGAAGTGAACGGCGTCGAACTCGATCTCACCGCGCAGCGTCCCCACCGGCGCCGCCGTCGGCGAAAATGCGGTCGGTGTGTTCAGCAGCGACCGGATCCGCCCGACGGCCACCGCCGCACGCTGGTACTCGTCAAACATTTGGGACAGCTTGTCGACCGGCGCGAACAACATTTCGACATAGAGCAGGTAGGTCACCAGCGCGCCGACCGAGAGCACACCCGCCTGTACGTCGCGTCCCCCTTCGAACAGCACCAGTGTCGTTGCCAGGCTGCAGGTTAACGGTACGAGCGGGAAATACAGCGCCAGCAGCCGTTGACCACGGACGCGAAGGCGTCGGTAGTCGTCGCTGTGCGCGAAATATGTTTGAAATCCCACGTATTCGGCACGGTAGGCCTGTGCGATTCGCAGCCCTGCGGAGTACTCCCGCAGGGTGGCGGTCACGGTCCCAAGCCGCTGCCGCGCCTGCCGGTAGGTCCAGCTCGACGCCCGGCGGAATTGCCAGGTCGCCAGGCCCAGCATTGGCAAGGTGGCGAAGATGAGCAACGCCAACTTGGCGTTGATGGCCAGCAGTGCCGCCAGAATGCCCACCGCCGTCACCAGGCTGACGATGGCGATGACCAGGCCCGTGCGCAGGAACGCCACAATGGCGTCTACGTCGGCGGTGACCGCGGTAATGATCTGGGAATCACCGTCGTCTTCGAAGGCGTCTAGGTCCAGACGCTGCGCATGGGCAAAGACCAGGGAGCGCAATCGGAACAGCGCTTTCTCCCCGGCGGTTCCGGCGACCACGGCGCTGCCCCACTGTGCGACCAGGCGGATGGCCACGATGGCGGTGCCGGCCAGTGCCGCCCACCACAACGCTGTCAGCACGTGCTGACGGATGCCGACATCGATACCGTGCCTGATCAGCAGGGGCGGCAACAAGCCCGCACCGGTCTCGAGGGCTACCAGCAACAGGCTCACGATCAGTGGCCCGCGGAAGTCGTGCAGCAGCCGGCGCAACAGGTCGGGCTTGGGCGAGTGGTCGCTGGGTTCGGTCGCGTCAGCGGCGACGTCGATGGCCTCCGGTTCCGATTCCGGCCCGGGCGCACCGTCTTCGAACGCGAGATTACGCAGGGGATCTGTTGCGGGCGAAAGTAGTTCGCGATAACGCGAACAGCGTCCCCATAGCTGTTCCGGGGTGCCGATATCGAGCAGATGCCCGGAATCGAGCACCGCGACGCGGTCGGCCAAGGACAGCATGGAGCGGCGGCGGGTGAAGATGACCGCGGTCCGGTCCGCCAGGACCTCTCGCAACACGTCCTGGATCGAAGCTTCGATGACCGCGTCCACGGCCGAGGTCGGCTCGTCCATGATCAACAATCGGGGGTTGCCAACCAGCGCTCGGGCCAGCGCGATGCGTTGCCGCTGCCCGCCGGACAGCGTCAATCCCTGCGCTCCGACCGGCGTCGCGTAGCCGTCCGGCAAGGTGTTCACGAACTCATCGATATGCGCCGCCCGGGCCGCGGCGGTGATCTGCTCCAGCGTCACGTTCGACCGGCCGTAGGAGATGTTTTCACCGATAGTTCCGGAAAACAGGATGGCCTGTTCGGGTACCAGGCCGATAGCCGAGCGCAACGAATCGAGAGTCAGGTCGCGCACATCATGGCCGCCGACGCGGACCGCTCCCGCGGTGACGTCGTAGCAGCGCATCGCCAGCAGCGCCAAGGTGGATTTGCCGCTGCCTGGCGGGCCGACCACGGCAAGGGTTTCCCCGGGCAGAATTGAGAGGTCTATGCCGCGCAGGACGGGGTGTTCGGCCGCATAGCCGAACGACGCGTGCTCGAAGGCGAGGGATACCGGAGTCGACGAGGGCAGCTGCTTGGTGCCATCGACCAGAGTCGGCCGGCTGTCGATGAGTTCGAACACGCGCATGGCGCCCGTCCGCGCCTGCTGCGCGATGGTGAGCATCCCGGCCAGGTCGCACGCCGGGCGCGACACCAGGGTCAGGCAAGACCAGAAGGCAACGAAGGTGCCCACCGTGATCGTGCCCTGTGCCGCCATCCATCCGCCGACCGCGAGGACCGCCATCTGCCCGAAGGCGGGCAGGCTTTGTAGCAGCGGGCCGAAGTATGCGTTGAGTCGGGCTACCCGCACGCGTGCTGCATAGAGCGCGCGGCCGGCGGTGGTGAGTTTCACCGTCTCCTGGGACTGCTGCCCGAAGGCCTTGACTACATGAATCCCGCTGACCGCGGCGTCGACCACGCCGGTGACCGCGGCATTGCGTTCTTGCGCAGTCTCGGTGGCTACCGCCAGCAGGCGGCGGCTGCGGTGCGCGACCAGGCCGATCAGCGGTACAAGTAGCACCACGAGCAAAGCCAGCGGTAGCGATAGCCAAGCCATGACCGCGAGGCAGAGCAGCAGCGTAAGCAGATGCCGGATCACATTGGGCAGGTCGAACAGCAGCGTCTGCACCAGTTCCAGGTCATTGGTGGTCCGGACGATGAGCTGGCCGCTGCTCCAGCGGTCCTGCTGCCGGCCGTCCCAGCGCATCAGTGTCGCAAACGCGTCCACGCGGAGGTCATGCTGCACCAAATGGGCGATTCGACCGCCGTAATGCCGGCGCACGAAGGTCATGAAGTAGATCGCAACGGCAGCGGCAACCAGCACCAGAGCCCACGGCGCTAGAGGTCGGTGATCCGGCGCGATCGCATTGTCTATGACGCGTTTGGTGACCAGCGGAACCATGACCGTGATCGCGGTGCCGACCACCGACGCGAACAATCCCAGCAGCAGGTCACGCCGGTACCGGAGAACGTATTGGGACAACCGTCCCCACCAGTTCGTCCGCATCCCGCCACAGCCCTTTCCCGCGAACCCGGACGACCGCCAGCCCAAATGCGCTGGTGGCCGCCGCAGGCATTCTCCCACGCTGCGCGGATCACCTGCACATCTGCGAAATTTGTCCGGGCGCGCCACCCGGGACGAGTGAACTTGGCCTCGCTTCGTGATGAACCCCGCCGGCTGCTGGCCACCAGCGGGCGGCGTACCTGCGTCTTCGGGTGATGCCCAGCGCGGGCCGCCCTCGACGGTCCAACCGTGGCCCCGCGGCATCGAAATTAATTGAGATGCGCCGACCCGTATCCTGTTGTGGACTTATACCACCAGTGGTGGTTAAGCAGCTTCGGTATGGGAAGGGAAACAGTGGCGCTCGTCGTGCAGAAGTACGGCGGATCCTCGGTGGGCAATGCCGAACGGATTCGCCGCGTCGCCGAACGCATTGTCGAAACCAAGAAGCAGGGCAACGATGTCGTCGTCGTGGTCTCTGCGATGGGCGACACCACCGACGACCTGATGGACCTGGCGCTGCAGGTGTGTCCGGTACCGCCGCCGCGTGAGCTCGACATGCTGCTGACCGCGGGTGAGCGCATCTCCAACGCGCTGGTAGCGATGGCGATCGAATCACTGGGTGCGCATGCGCGGTCCTTCACGGGTTCACAAGCCGGCGTGATCACCACCGGCACCCACGGCAACGCGAAGATCATCGAGGTCACACCGGGACGGCTGCAGGCCGCGCTCGACGAAGGCCGGATCGTGCTGGTCGCCGGCTTCCAGGGGGTGAGCCAAGACAGCAAGGACGTCACCACCTTGGGCCGCGGCGGATCGGACACCACCGCGGTCGCGCTGGCCGCCGCGCTGGGCGCTGACGTCTGTGAGATCTACACCGACGTGGACGGCATCTTCAGCGCGGACCCGCGCATCGTGCACAACGCCCGCAAGCTGGACACCGTCACTTTCGAGGAAATGCTCGAGATGGCGGCCTGCGGCGCCAAGGTGTTGATGCTGCGCTGTGTGGAATACGCGCGCCGGCACAACATTCCGGTGCACGTCCGCTCTTCTTATTCGGACAAACCGGGCACCCTCGTTGTCGGATCGATCAAGGACACACCTATGGAAGACCCCATCCTGACCGGCGTCGCGCACGACCGCAGCGAGGCCAAGGTGACCATCGTCGGGATACCCGACATCCCGGGCTATGCGGCCAAGGTCTTCCGGGCCGTCGCCGAGGCCGACGTGAACATCGACATGGTGTTGCAGAACGTGTCCAAGGTCGAGGACGGCAGGACCGACATCACCTTCACCTGTTCGCGAGACAGTGGCCCCACGGCGGTGGCCAAGCTGGACTTGCTCAAAGACGAAGTCGGCTTCACCCAACTGCTCTACGACGACCACATCGGCAAGCTGTCGCTGATCGGCGCGGGCATGCGCAGCCATCCCGGCGTCACCGCGACGTTCTGTGAGGCGTTGGCGGCGGTCGGCGTGAACATCGAGCTGATCTCTACCTCCGAGATCCGGATCTCGGTGCTGTGCCGCGACACCGAGCTGGACAAGGCGGTTGTCGCCCTGCATGAGGCGTTCGGTCTCGGCGGGGAGGAGGCGGCCACGGTCTACGCGGGGACGGGGCGCTGAGATGGGTGCCACCGGCTTGTCGATAGGGATAGTGGGGGCCACCGGCCAGGTCGGTCAGGTCATGCGCGCGCTGCTCGATGAGCGCGACTTTCCGGCGACCTCCGTCCGGTTCTTCGCATCCGCTCGGTCGCAGGGCCGCAAGCTGCCCTTCCGCGGCCAGGAGATCGAGGTCGAAGACGCCGAGACCGCCGACCCCAGTGGGCTGGACATCGCGCTGTTCTCGGCCGGCGGGGCCATGTCGAAGGTGCAGGCGCCGCGGTTCGCCGCCGCCGGCGTGACGGTGATCGACAACTCGTCGGCCTGGCGTAAAGACCCCGACGTGCCGTTGGTGGTGTCGGAGGTCAACTTCGAGCGCGATGTCGCCAACCGCGCTCGGCCTCTCACGAAGGGCATCATCGCCAACCCGAACTGCACCACGATGGCGGCGATGCCGGTGCTCAAGGTGCTGCACGACGAGGCTGGGCTGGTCCGCATCGTGGTCTCGTCGTATCAAGCCGTGTCCGGTAGCGGGGTGGCGGGCGTCGAGGAACTGGCGACCCAGGTGCGCGAGGTTATCAACGGCGCCGAGCAATTGGTGCACGACGGTGCGGCCCTGCAGTTCCCGGCGCCGGTGAAGTATGTGGCGCCGATCGCGTTCAATGTGGTGCCACTGGCCGGATCGTTGGTGGACGACGGCTCCGGCGAGACCGACGAGGACCAGAAGCTGCGCTTCGAGAGCCGCAAGATTCTCGGCATTCCCGACTTGTTGGTGAGCGGTACCTGCGTGCGGGTACCGGTGTTCACCGGACACTCGTTGTCGATCAATGCCGAATTCGAGCGGCCGCTCTCGCCGGAGCGGGCGCGCGAACTTCTCGATGGGGCCCCGGGCGTCAAAGTCGTCGACGTGCCGACGCCGTTGGCCGCGGCAGGAGTCGACGAGTCGCTGGTCGGTCGCATCCGCCAAGACCCGGGTGTGCCGGACGGGCGCGGCCTGGCGCTGTTCGTGTCGGGGGACAACCTGCGCAAGGGGGCGGCGCTGAACACCATCCAGATCGCCGAACTGCTGGCCGCTGACCGGTGATCTAAGGGTGAGCTCCGCCCTGGTAGTGCGGTGCTCCCTGCTTGTCGTGCTGGTTATCGTTGCCTCGCAATGTGTTTGGACCGCACACGCCGATCCGCCGGCGCCGGGGCCCGCGCCGATTCTGCCGCCGTTGGTGCCCGGCCAAGTGTTGCGCATGGGGCCGACCGCCGGCACCGGAACGCCGACCGGGGACTACGGCATTGGCGCCACCGATCTGTGCGAGTTCGTCGAATTCCCCACCGAGCTGTTGCAGGTGTGCGGCGATAGCTTCGCCGGCCAAGGTGTCGGGTTCGGCGGCTGGTACTCGCCGATCGCATTGCGGGTCGACACCGCGTCCGTCGATGACCCGGCCGGGGTGCGCTACACCGGCGTCACGGGCATCGGCAGCCCGCTGCTTGCCGATCCCACACCTGCCGGCAACTCGCAGCTGCCCGCCGGAGTGGTGCAGATCAACCGGCACAACTACGTGATGGTGACCACGACCAAAGACCTGGAGCCGCAGAGTTCGAGGCTGGTGTTGGCGGTGCCGGAGCGTGCGGGCTGGCAGACCATCGCGGGCACCCAGCGCGCGGCCCGGTATCAGGACGGGTCACAGACTCAGATCAGCGGGTACTACGACCCCATTCCCACCCCCGATTCGCCCGGCGGCTGGGTGTACATCGTGGCCGACAATTTCACCCGGAGAGATCCGGTGCTGCTGTATCGGGCGACGCCGCAGACCTTCATCGACCGGTCCAAGTGGCAAGGCTGGGCCGGCGGGCCCGGCGGCGGTTGGAACAAGCCGCCGACACCGCTCTGGCCCGATCAGGTCGGCGAAATGAGCATTCGGCAGATCGATGGCATGACCGTGTTGTCGTATTTCAACGCGACCACTCTCAACATGGAAGTGCGAGTGGCCGCCAATCCGACGTTGCTGGGCGATGCGCCGGTCACGACGGTGGTGCAGCACGACGAGTGGCCGGAACCCGCGGAGAGTCTGCCGCCGCCATTCGACAACCGGCTCGCCCAGCCCTACGGCGGCTACATCTCGCCCGGCTCCACCCTCGACGAGCTGCGGATATTCGTCAGCCAGTGGGACACCCGCGCGCGGATGAGTGGGCCGTATCGGGTGATCCAATTCGCGGTGAACCCGTTCAAGCCCTGAGTTCGCCGAGGTCACGGGGTGTTAGTAGGCCCTTTAGGCCCAATCCTGGGCGCCGCGGATCAACGGTCGGGGCACGGCTCATAGCTGCTACATAAGTAGTGCATAGCCGCCACTATTGTTTCCTTAGGCATCATTCGTGTCATGAGTGAAACGTCCGAAACTTCTGCCGCACCAACTTCGACCGTGGTCGCGCCGCCGCCACCACCGCAGCACCAGACTCCCAAGGTCTTCAAGGCCGCGGCGTGGGTGGCCATCGTTGCCGGGATCGTGTTCATCGTCTCGGTGATCTTCTTCACCGGATTCCGACTCGGTATGCACAGCGGTCACGGTGGTTTCCATCGCGGCCACCACCACAAGCACCACCCCGCGATGATGCTGCGCCCGGGAATGCACCACGGCGGAGCCCCGGCGGTCAGCCCCGGTTCCGGCCCAGGTGGGCCCGGCGAGGTCCCGACCTCGGTTGCGCCTTCCACCACACCAGGGCGCTAGACGACACCTTGACCCGGTAGCCCGGCGCTCGGCTCCCGAGCTCCGGGCTACATCAATTCATGGCAACTTTGCGGCTCGGACTCTTTACGGTTCCTGCAGGTTGAGCAATATTCGAAGGATGAGTGAAACATCCGAACCCGCAACTCCGCCGCCTGCGGTCGCTGCCGCTGCGCCACCCCCACCGCCGCCGGTGGAAAAGGTGCCCGCCCTCTACCGGGTCGCGGCGTGGGTCGTCATCGTCGCGGGAATCACCTTCATCGCCTCGACCCTGTTCTTCGCCGGCGCCCTGGTCTTCGGGCACGGCGCCTGCCATCACCATCGCCACCACCATCACGGCATGTTCAAGCCCGGCGGTAGCGGTGGTCCCGGCGGTCCCGGCGGTCCCGGCGGTCCCGGCGGGATGTTCTTTCTGCCCGGTCCGCCTCCTCCGGGGATGGGGCCCGGGATGGGGCCGGGCATGGGTCCGGGCATGGGGCCCGGGATGAGCCCCGGCCCGCACGGGGGCGCCACCGGCCCCGTCCAAACACCGAGCGCACCCGCTCCCAGCACCCCACCAGCTCGCCCCTAGCGCCGCGCCGCCCGGTGATTCGGGCGCCAGAAATTGGGTATGGGTAACTAGGTGCCGGTACTGCGCGCCGTGCCAGGTGATAGCTGGCAGCGGTATCGGCCGATGTCCCATGGCTTTTCTTTTCGCGGACCAGCCCAACAGCCCAATCACGCAAGGAGGTGCCGAAATGGCGGAACGCTACACCACCACCGACGCCGGCAATCCCGCGCCCAGTGACGACCAATCGCTGACCATCGGCCCCGACGGACCGATCCTGCTGCAGGATCACTACCTGATCGAACAGATGGCGATGTTCAACCGGGAACGCATCCCGGAACGCCAGCCACACGCCAAAGGTGGCGGCGCGCACGGCCACTTCGAGGTGACCCACGATGTCAGCAAGTACACCCGGGCGGCGGTGTTCGCGCCAGGTGCCAAGACGGACACGCTGATCCGCTTCTCCACCGTCGCCGGCGAGCGCGGCAGCCCGGACACCTGGCGGGACCCGCGTGGTTTCGCGTTGAAGTTCTATACCCCCGAGGGAAACTTCGACATGGTCGGCAACAACACGCCGGTCTTCTTCATGCGCGACCCGCTGAAATTCCAGCACTTCATCCGGTCTCAAAAACGGTTGCAGGCGAGCAACGTGCGCGACCACAACATGCAATGGGACTTCTGGAGCCTGTCGCCGGAGTCCGCGCACCAGGTGACCTGGCTGATGGGTGATCGGGGGATTCCCAAGAGCTGGCGCCACATGAACGGCTACAGCAGCCACACCTACAGCTGGATCAATGCCGCCGACGAGATCTTCTGGGTGAAGTACCACTTCATCACCGATCAGGGCATCGACTTCCTCACCCAAGCGGACGCCGACCGGCTGGCCGGTGAGGACGGCGACTACCACCAGCGCGACCTCTACGAAGCGATCGAGCGCGGTGACTTTCCCAGTTGGACCCTCAAGATGCAGATCATGGGGTTCGAAGAGGCCAAGAGCTACCGGTTCAATCCCTTCGATCTGACCAAGGTCTGGCCACACAGCGACTATCCGTTGATCGATGTCGGCAAGTTGACCTTGGACCGCAACGTCACCGACTACCACACCGAGATCGAGCAAGCGGCGTTCGAGCCCAACAACATCGTGCCCGGTACCGGGCTGAGCCCGGACAAGATGCTCTTGGCCCGCGGGTTCTCCTACTCCGACGCGCACCGGGCCCGGTTGGGCACCAATTACCGCCAGATCCCGGTGAATTCGCCGATAGTGCAGGTGAATAGCTACTCCAAGGATGGCGCGATGCGGGTGCGCAACGCGTCGGATCCGGTATACGCGCCCAACTCTTACGGTGGCCCGCAGGCCGATCCGGCCCGCGCCGCGGAGGTGCGCTGGCACGCCGACGGGCAGATGATGCGCGCCGCGTACACGCCGCACCCCGAAGACGACGACTGGGGCCAGGCCGGCACCATGGTCCGCGAAGTTCTTGACGATTCAGCGCGGGATCGGTTGGCCAGCAACATCATTGGACATGTCTGCAAGGGTGTGAAGGAGCCGGTGCTCTCGCGTGTCTTCGAGTATTGGCGCAATGTCGACCCCGATCTGGGCAAGGCGGTTGAGGAAGGGGTGCGGGCCAACTCCAGTTGAGCGCGGCCTCGCCTGGCATGATCGGCCTCATGGCCAGTCCGACCCCCTTGCGCCCCGCGACGGCGGCAGCGCTGCTCGGGCTGGGAGTGGCTGCCTCGTTGGTGGCTTCGCCTGCGCTGGCCAACCCGTCGGATCCGGGCGTGGTGTCTTACGCGGTCCTCGGCAAGGGGTCGGTGGGCAATATCGTCGGCGCGCCGATGGGGTGGGAGTCGGTGTTCACTGAGCCGTTCCAGGCGTATTCGGTTGACCTACCGGTGTGCAATAACTGGGCTGACATCGGGCTACCCGAGGTATTCGACGATCCCGACCTGGCCTCGTTCAACGGGGCTACCACGCAGACCTCTGCCACCGACCAGACTCACTACGTCAAGCAGGCGGTCGGTGTATTCGCCACCGCCGATGCCGCGAGCCGGGCGTTCCATCGCGTCGTCGACCGAACCGTGGGTTGTTCGGGGCAGACCACCGCCATGCATCTGGACAACGGCACCACCCAGGTTTGGTCGTTCGACGGTCCCGCGCCCACGGCTACCGACGCGGCGTGGACCAAGCAGGAAGCCGACACCGACCGGCGCTGTTTCAATCAAACTCGGCTGCGTGAAAATGTGTTGTTGCAGGCCAAAGTCTGCCAGTCTGGCAACGGCGGTCCCGCGGTCAACGTGCTGGCCGGGGCAATGCAGAACGCCCTGGGCCAGTAATCCCCACGAATGTGGGTACCCGTCTGACCCGTGCAACCAAGACGTGCGGGAATATGTCGGGACGGTCTGGAAGATGACCTGGAAGATGGCATGTGGCGGTTATCGTTGCCGATAGCCGCGCAGCATCCGGCCCGGAGGGATCGTGATATGACGTTCGCCCCCAGTCCTGCGGCGACGTCGCAGCTGGACAGCTCCCGTGCGGCCGCCGCCGACATCGCCGGTTCGGCGGTCGCGGCGCAGTACATCGCCAATGGCTGCCTGGTCGACGGCCCCGTTGGGCGAGTCGGTTTGGAGATCGAAGCGCACTGCTACGACCCAGCCGATCCGCTTCGCCGCCCGAGCTGGGAAGAGATCGGCGACGTTCTCGAGGGGCTGGGCCAGCCGCCGGGTGGGAGTGCGGTCACCGTCGAACCCGGCGGGGCCGTGGAATTATCGGGTCCGCCGTGCGACGGCATCCTGGCCGCCATCGACGCGATGAACCGGGACCAAGCCGTGCTGCGGTCGGCCTTTGCCGACGCCGGGTTGGGCCTGGTCTGTCTGGGTGCGGACCCGATTCGTCCGACCATGCGGATCAATCCGGGCGCGCGCTACCAGGCCATGGAGCAGTTCTTCACCGCCAGCCAGTCCGGGATGGCCGGCGCCGCAATGATGACGTCGACCGCCTCCATCCAGGTCAACCTGGATGCCGGGCCGCTGTCGGGATGGGCGTCTCGGGTGCGATTGGCGCACGCCCTGGGACCCACGATGATCGCGATCGCCGCGAACTCGCCGATGCTGGGCGGCGAGTTCTCCGGCTGGAGATCAACCCGGCAGCGGGTGTGGGGGCAGATGGACGACGGCCGATGCGGGCCGATCCTCGGGGCCAGCGCGGACGATCCCGCCACCGACTGGGCGCACTACGCGCTCAAGGCCCCGGTGATGCTGGTGCACAATCCGGATGCCGTGGCGGTGACCCACCATGTGCCCTTCGCCGACTGGGTGGACGGTCGGGTCTTGCTGGGCGATCGGCGGCCGACCTACGCCGATCTCGACTACCACCTGACCACGCTGTTCCCGCCGGTGCGGCCACGCCAGTGGCTGGAGATCCGCTATCTGGACAGTCTTTCCAACGTGTTCTGGCCCGCCGTGGTGTTCACCCTGGTGACGCTGTTGGATGATCCCGGCGCCGCAGAGCTGGCCTTCGAGGCCGTCCAGCCGGTCGCCACCGAGTGGGACACGGCGGCGCGCGCGGGCCTGGGAGATCCGCGGCTGCATGCGGCGGCCAACCGGTGTGTGGCCATCGCCGCCGAACGGGCGCCGGCCGAGCTTGCCGACGCCCTGCAGTCGCTGCTGGCTTACGTGCAGCGGGGCCGCTGCCCCGGTGACGACTTTGGCGATCAGGTGACCGAGCATGGTGTCGCGCCGGCAATCGCGCGGCTGGCCCGAGGGGAACAGTGACCTCACGAGAAAGACTTGCCGAGGACCTGGATCGGGTCCGGACCCAAACGTTGCGGCTGGTCGATTTCGACGACGCCGAACTTCGTCGCCAGTATGACCCCCTGATGAGCCCGCTGGTGTGGGACCTGGCCCATATCGGTCAGCAGGAAGAGCTGTGGCTGCTACGTGAGGGCGACCCGGATCGGCCGGGGATGCTGCCGCGGGCGGTCGAGGGTCTCTACGACGCCTTCGTGCACAACCGGGCCAGTCGGGTCGAGCTTCCGCTGCTGTCCCCGGTGCAGGCGCACTCATATTGCCGGACGGTCCGCGCGGCCGTGCTGGATGCTCTCGACGCCCTGGACGGACAGGGCGATGACTTCACGTTCGGCATGGTGATCAGCCACGAAAGCCAACACAACGAGACGATGTTGCAGGCGCTGAATCTGCGATCCGGCCCGCCGTTGCTGGGGCAGACCCCCGCCTTGCCTCCCGGACGGGCGGGCCTGGCCGGAACGTCGGTAGAGGTCCCCGCCGGGCCGTTCGTGCTGGGTGTGGACGGTAGCGCCGAGCCGTACTCACTGGACAATGAGCGTCCCGCCCACCCGGTTGACGTTGCGGCGTTCCGGATCGGCCGGGTGCCGGTCACCAATGCCGAATGGCAGCACTTCATCGACGACGGCGGCTACCAGCAGTCGCGGTGGTGGTCATCGCGCGGCTGGGCGCACCGCCAGAGCGCCGGCCTGAGCGCGCCGCAATTCTGGAACGCCGATGGGCGAACCCGAACCCGATTCGGCTACCAGGAAGACATCCCGGCCGATGAGCCGGTGCAGCATGTCACCTACTTCGAGGCCGAGGCCTACGCGGCCTGGGCCGGAGCCCGGCTACCCACCGAGATCGAGTGGGAGAAGGCGTGCGCGTGGGACCCGGTGACCAATTCGCGCCGCCGCTATCCGTGGGGGGACTCCGCGGGGCCGGTCGGCAACTTCGCCGCCCACGCCAACCTGGGTGCCACGGCGTTGCGTCCGGCACCGGTCGGTGCGTATCCGGCCGGCGCTTCGGCGTACGGAGCCGAGCAGATGCTCGGTGATGTCTGGGAATGGACCGCGTCGCCGCTGCGGCCCTGGCCGGGCTTCGCCCCGATGATCTACCAGCGCTACTCGCAGCCGTTCTTCGACGGCGACTATCGGGTGCTGCGTGGTGGATCTTGGGCGGTCGAGCCGGCCATCCTGCGACCCAGCTTCCGGAACTGGGACCATCCGTATCGACGCCAGATCTTCGCGGGCGTTCGGTTGGCGTGGTCCATTGAGGATGCCGCCTGATGTGTCGTCATCTCGGTTGGCTCGGCAGCGAGGTCACGCTTTCCTCGCTGATGCTGGATCCGCCTTACGGTCTGCGGGTGCAGTCGTATGCGCCGCGCCGCCAGAAGCACTGCCTGATGAACGCCGACGGCTGGGGTGCCGGCTTCTTCGACAGCGGTTACGACGACCCCGCGCCCCGGCGCTGGCGTAGCCCGGCTCCGCTGTGGGGTGATGCGTCCTTTGATTCGGTGGCACCGGCATTGCGCAGCTCGTGCGTGGTGGCCGCGGTGCGTTCCGCAACCGTCGGAATGCCAATCGACATCAGCGCGACCGCCCCATTCACCGACGGCCGCTGGCTGTTGTCGCACAACGGCATCGTCGACCGGGCCGTGTTACCGCGCAGCGACTCAGCCGAATCGGTATGTGACAGCGCATTGCTCGCGGCGGCCATCTTCGAGCGCGGTCTGGATGCGCTGGGCGACACGATCCGCGAGATCGGGGCCGCCGATCCAGGTGCCCGGCTTAATGTGCTGGCCGCGAACGGGTCTCGCTTGCTTGCCACTACCTGGAACGAAACCCTTTCCATCCTGCGTCGCCCCGATGGGGTGGTGGTGGCCAGTGAGCCCTATGACAACGGCACCGACTGGGAAGATGTGCCGGACCGGCACCTGGTCGAGGTCACCGCGGAAGGGGTTACCTTGACCGCATTGGAGCCCACGAAAGGAACGCGATGACGCTGTCGCTATCCAACCACCTGGCCGAGGACTCGGTCTATCTCGCGTTGCGTCGCGACGTGTTCGACGGGCTGCAGAAGAGCCCAAAGTCGCTGCCGCCCAAATGGTTCTATGATGCCGTCGGCAGTGAGCTGTTCGATCAGATCACCCGATTGCCGGAGTACTATCCGACCCGCGCCGAGGCGCAGATTCTGCGTGCCCGGTCGGCCGACATCGCGGCAGCCAGCTCGGCCGACACCCTGGTCGAGCTCGGCAGCGGTACTTCGGAAAAGACGCGGCTGTTGTTGAACGCGCTACGAGACCGCGGCCTGCTGCAAAGATTCGTTCCCTTCGATGTCGACGAAAGTGTGTTGTCGGCGGCCGCAAGCGCGATTCAAAGCGAATATGCCGGCATCGAAATCAACGCCGTCTGCGGTGATTTCGAGGAACACCTGGCCGAGATCCCGACCGGCGGGCGTCGGCTGTTCGTCTTCTTGGGCTCGACGATCGGCAACCTCACGCCCGGGCCCCGAGCGGAGTTCCTGGCCGGCCTGGCCGCGGTGATGCGGCCCGGAGACAGTCTGTTGCTGGGCACCGACCTGGTCAAGGACACCGACCGGCTGATCCGCGCGTATGACGATGCCGCGGGAGTGACGGCGCGGTTCAACCGCAACGTGCTCGCCGTGGTCAACCGAGAACTCGATGCGGACTTCAACGTGGACGCATACCAGCACATCGCCCGCTGGAACAGCGTGGAGGAGCGCATCGAGATGTGGCTGCGGGCCGAGGGCCGGCAGCGGGTGCGGGTGCGTGCGTTGGGATTGACCGTCGATTTTGCTGCCGGTGAGGAGATGCTCACCGAGGTTTCCTGCAAGTTCCGGCCGGAAGGTGTCAGTGCCGAGCTGGACGCGGCTGGCCTGCGTCGCATCCAGTGGTGGACCGACGAGGCCGGCGACTTCGGACTGTCCCTGGCCACCAAGTGACCGACACCCTGGCCGACCGGTGGCGGGCGGCACGTCCTGCGGCGGCGGGACTGCACTTGGACAGTGCCGCCTGCTCGCGGCAAAGTCTCGAGGTGCTGCAGGCCGTCGCCGCCCATGGTCTACACGAGGCGGAGGTCGGTGGATACGTGGCCGCCGAGGCCGCCGCACCCGTGCTTGATGCGGGGCGCGCCGCGGTCGCGACCTTGTGTGGCGTGCCTGACGCGCGGGTGGTGTTCACCACCGGCTCGCTGCACGCACTGGATCTGCTGTTGGGCAGCTGGCCGCGGGAGAGCCGGACGCTGGCCTGCCTGCCCGGCGAGTACGGTCCCAACCTGGCGGTCATGGCCGCGCACGGATTCGAGGTTCGCCTGCTGCCGACGCTGGACGACGGCCGGCTCGCCCTCGACGATGCGGCCTACGAACTCGAGGAAAACCCACCGGAGCTGGTGCACCTGACGCCGGTGGCCAGCCACCGGGGCACCGTGCAGCCGCTGGCCATGATGGCCGAGCTCTGCCGCGAGCTGGGGCTGCCCCTGGTCGTCGACGCCGCTCAGGGGATGGGCCAGATAGATTGCGCCGTGGGCGCCGATGTCACGTATTCGTCGTCGCGCAAGTGGCTGGCCGGGCCGCGCGGTGTCGGAGTGCTGGCCATGCGCCCGGAGGTGCTGGATCGGTTGACGCCGCGCCTGGCGCACCCGGATTGGTCCCCGGATTCACCGTCCACGTCGGTCGCCCAGATCCTGGAGTTTGGCGAAGCCAATATTGCGGCGCGAGTTGGGTTTTCACTAGCGGTGGGGGAGCATCTGGAATATGGGCCGGCGTTGATCCGGGCCCGCCTGGCCGAGCTGGGCGCCGCGGCCCGTCGGGTGCTGGCGGACGTGGACGGCTGGCTGGTGGTCGAAGAGGTTGACGAGCCCAGCGCGATTACCACTTTGGCGCCAATCGACGGCGCCGACCCGGCGGCGGTGCGGGAGTGGCTACTCGAGCAGCGCCGGATCTTGACCACCTACGCCGGAATTGCGCGGGCGCCCCAAGAGCTGACGGCCCCGGTGCTACGCATCTCGCCACACGTCGATACCACGGCCGAGGATCTGGAAAACTTCGCTGAAGCGCTGATCGAGGCGACCGCGGCGACCACCGCTACCTGACGGTGCGGGGCTTGCTCACGCCTTGTGCGCGGTGAGCAAGTAGGCGGGAAACTTCATCCGCCCCTTCTCGTCTCGCTGGTGCGGCGGAAACTCGATTGGCGATCCAGCTGGCAGCGGCGGGATGACCGGCACATTGGCGTGGATGAATGCCGGCCGGATCTCGTCGATCTCCCAGTACTTGCCCACCGCGGCCCGCAGCTCGTCCTCGTCGACCTCATTGGGCTTGGTCTCCAACGCGGCCGGGAAGGCGCCCTTGGCGAACACCAGCACGAAATAGCTGGCCCCGGGGGCCGCGGCGCGGTGCACCGATTTCAGGTAATCGTCGCGCCCCGATACCGGCAGCGAGTGAAACAGGGTGCTGTCGATCACCGTGGCGAATCGGCCGGCGGAGCCGGCCGGATAGGCGTTGAAGTCGGTGATGTCGGCCTGAATGAAACTGGTGTTGCTCAATCCGCGTTCGGTGGCGGCCTTGGTAGCCGCCGCAATGGCGGTGGGTGTGATGTCGATGCCCACCACCGTGTACCCCTCGGCGGCCAGTGCCAGCGACAACTCGGCGTACCCACAGCCGGCATCGAGCACGTCGCTGTGGATCTTTCCGGCCGCGATCAACGCCGCCAGTTCGGGCTGTGGTTCACCGATATTCCACGGCGGCGGACCCTCGAACGCCCCTTGCTGCTGGTATGCGTCGTCCCAGTCCATCACCGGAGAAGTCATGATTGCCAACCTACTCGCGCTCAATCGGCCAGGTATGTACCGGCTCGTTGGCATGCATGTGTTCGCAATAGCGGCGCAGCATTTCGGCCAGCGCGTCATCGCGGTTCATCCCCCGGTCCTGCAGCGCGGCCACGGTGGCCACCTGCCAGCTCGCCCCGTTGCGGCGGCTCTCGGCGCGGGCTTCGATGACGCCCAAGAACCGCTCCCGCACCTCGTCGGCGACACCGGATCGCTGCAGTCCTTCATGTGCCATCGGCAGCAACGTGCCCAACACCAGTTGCTGTGTGGTCACCTCACCCAATCCCGGCCAGTGCAGCCGGGCGTCGATCCCATACCGGGCCGCGGTCAAGAAATTGTCTTGTGCGGTAGCAAAACTCATCTTGGTCCACGGTTGGGGGTCGGCCTCGGCCAGGGTGCGCAGCGCACCGTAGTAGAACGCCGAATTGGCCAGCATGTCGATGACGGTCGGTCCGGCGGGCAACACGCGGTTCTCCAACCGCAGATGTGGCCGCCCGTCGGCGACGTCATACACCGGCCGATTCCAGCGGTACACCGTGCCGTTGTGCAGGCGTAATTCGGCGAGTTGCGGGGCCCGGCCGGCCGCAAGCTCGGCGACCGGATCCTCGTCGGACACCTCGGGCAGCAGCGACGGAAAGTAGCGGGCGTTTTCCTTGAACAAGTCAAGGATCGAGGTGATCCACTGTTCGCCGAACCACACCCGGGGGCGCACCCCCTGCGTCTTGAGCTCCTCCGGCCGGGTGTCGGTGGATTGGGTAAAAACCTCGATCCGCGTCTCGGCCCACAGCTGGTGGCCGAAAAAATAGGGTGAGTTGGCGCCCAGCGCCAGCTGCGGTCCGGCCAGCATCTGGGCCGCATTCCAGTTGGGCGCGAAATCGTCGGGCGACACCTGCAGATGCAATTGCATACTGGTGCAAGCGGATTCGGGGGCAATGGATGCCGCCCGCCAGCTCAATGGCTCCGGGCCCGAGATATTGATCGGGATGTCCTCGCCGCGGGCATCGAAGATGGAGTCGTTGAGTGCGCTGTAGCGGGTCGATTCGCTCATCCAGTCTTGCGCGAAGTGCCGGGGCATCAGCGTGGGCAGAATGCCGATCATCACGATGTGGGCGCCGCCGGAGTTCGCCTTCTGCTCGGCAGCGTTGAGGCTGGCCCTTACCTCCTTTTCCAGCTGCAGGCCGGTATCGCCGGGAAGCGGCCGGGGCGGCACATTGAACTCGATATTGAACGCGCCCAATTCGGTTTGATAGGCCGGGTCGGCGATCGCGTCCAGCACATACCGATTCGACATGGCGGGCTGATAGTCGCCGTCGACCAGGTTGCACTCGATCTCCATGCCGGTGAGCGCTTCGTCGTCATCGAAGCCGCTCTGTGCCAGCATCGTCTCGACGACGTCGACACATAGTTGCAGTTTGCGCCGGTATTCCCGCCGGTGTGCGCGGTCATACGTGGTGCGCTTGACCTCTTCGCCCACTAGGCCGATGCAACCGGTTTAGCGTCTGCAGCGCAAGTGTCAGCCCGTTTACCACCGGTCTTCGGCTGGCCCGAGGCCCCGATAGACCATCATGGACGATTACATCCAGTGTTCGATGTCACCCGAGGAGAGCAGTGGCCGATTCCCCTGACTTTGTAGCAGCCATCGACCAGGGCACCACCAGCACCCGCTGCATGATCTTCGACCACCAAGGCGCCGAGATCGCCCGTCACCAACTCGAGCACGAGCAGATCCTGCCCCGCGCCGGCTGGGTGGAACACAACCCGGTGGAAATCTGGGAACGCACCGCCTCGGTGCTGATGTCGGTGCTCAACGCCACCGAGTTGTCGCCGAAAAATCTTGCCGCACTGGGAATCACGAATCAACGTGAAACCACGCTGGTGTGGAACAAGCGAACCGGCAGGCCCTACTACAACGCGATCGTCTGGCAGGACACCCGCACCGATCGCATCGCTTCAGCGCTGGACCGTGACGGTCGCGGTGACGTGATCCGCCGCAAAGCGGGATTGCCCCCGGCGACCTATTTCTCGGGCGGCAAGCTGCAGTGGATTCTGGAGAACGTCGACGGGGTGCGCGCCGCCGCCGAACGCGGTGATGCCCTCTTCGGTACCCCGGACACCTGGGTGCTGTGGAACTTGACCGGCGGCCCGCGCGGCGGCGTGCACGTCACCGATGTGACCAACGCCAGCCGGACCATGCTGATGAACCTGGAAACCCTGGACTGGGACGACGAGCTGCTGTCGTTCTTTTCCATCCCCCGCGCGATGCTGCCCGCGATCGAGCCGTCGTCGCCGCTGCAGCCCTACGGCATCACCCAGGACACCGGTCCGGTCGGAGGTGAGGTGCCCATCACCGGCATGCTCGGCGACCAGCACGCGGCCATGGTCGGCCAGGTGTGTCTGGACGCGGGCGAGGCGAAAAACACCTACGGCACCGGCAACTTTCTCCTGCTGAACACCGGCGAGACCATCGTGCGATCCAGCAACGGCCTGCTGACCACCCTGTGCTACCAATTCGGCGGTGCCAAACCCGTGTACGCGCTGGAAGGGTCGATAGCCGTAACCGGCTCCGCGGTGCAGTGGCTACGCGATCAGCTGGGCATCATCAGTGGCGCCTCGCAGAGCGAGGCGCTGGCCCGGCAGGTTTCCGATAACGGCGGGGTGTACTTCGTGCCGGCATTCTCGGGCCTGTTCGCACCCTATTGGCGCTCCGATGCGCGCGGGGCGATCGTGGGGCTGTCGCGGTTCAACAACAACGCCCACTTGGCTCGCGCGACGCTGGAAGCGATCTGCTACCAGAGCCGCGATGTGGTGGACGCCATGGAAGCCGACTCGGGCGTGCGACTCGAGGTGCTCAAGGTCGACGGCGGCATCACCAGCAATGACTTGTGCATGCAGATCCAGGCCGACGTGCTCGGGGTGGACGTGGTGCGGCCGGTGGTCGCCGAGACCACCGCGCTGGGCGCCGCCGATGCGGCGGGGCTGGCCGTCGGTTTCTGGGCCGATCCGTCGGACCTGCGGGCCAACCGGCAAGAGGACAAGCGCTGGACGCCGCAGTGGACCGATGACCAGCGTGCCGCCGGATATGCCGGGTGGCGCAAGGCCGTGCAGCGGACCTTGGACTGGGTCGACGTGTCCTAGCGGCCGGTTACGGCGAGCCGTCGACCCCGTCTCGGCCAATCAGCGCTCCGCCGGTGCCGCCGCCGCCGGGACTGCCCGGGGTGCCGCCGCTGCCGCCGTTGCCGCCGTTGCCACCGTCACCGATCAGTCCGGCGTTGCCGCCGGCCCCACCGGCCCCGCCGCTGTCGGCGCCGCCGACGTAGTCGCCCTCGCCACCGGTGCCGCCGCTGCCGCCGTTGCCTGACAACTGCCCACCGGTGCCGCCCGCCCCGCCTTGGCCTCCGGCACCGGTAAAGCTGATTCCGCCGGCACCGCCGGCTCCGCCGCCGCCCAGCAACACGGCGTTGCCCCCGGTTCCGCCGGTCCCGCCGGCGGTGGACCCGAATCCGCCGAACCCGCCGGCGCCGGCGTCGGAGAACACCAGCCCGGCACCGCCGCCGGTCCCGCCGGCCCCGCCAATTCCGCTGTAGCCGGATCCGCCGTTCCCGCCGCCGCCGCCGCTGCCGAACAACGTCCCGGCGTTGCCGCCGGGCCCACCGTTGCCCCCGGGTCCGCTGGTGTTGTAGCCGCCCGCCCCACCGGTCCCGCCCGGTCCGCCGAGCAGGCCGGCATCGCCGCCGGCCCCACCGTTACCGGGGGTGCCGCCAAAGCCGGCCCCGCCGTTGCCGCCGGCGCCACCGCCGGCACCGACCAGCCCGCCGAGCGGCCCGCCGCTTCCTCCGGCCCCGCCGTCGCCCCCGTCGTTGAACCCGGCCCCACCGACCCCACCGGCCCCGCCGGCGCTCAATAGTCCGCCGGCCCCACCGGTTCCGCCGGTACCTCCCGAAGCTCCGCCGCCTCCGGCAGTACCGCCGCCTCCGCCGCCTCCGCCGTCACCGAGTAGCCAGCCGCCGGCTCCGCCGGCCCCTCCGGTCCCGCCCGCGCCACCCGCGAGGCGCGCGCCCGCCCCGCCGGTACCGCCGGTGCCCAGCAAACCGGCGGCGCCGCCGGCCCCGCCGCTAGCGCCGGTGTTGGCGGCGCCGGATCCGCCGGCGCCGCCGTCGCCGAGTAGCCAGCCGCCGGGTGTGCCGTCGTTCCCGCTTCCGGCCGCACCCGGGGTGCCGTTGCCGATCAGTGGGCGCCCGGTGAGCGCCTGGGTGGGCTCGTTGATCACGCCGAGGGCTTGTTGCTGCAGGTTGTGTAGTGCCGAAGTGCTTGCCGGTGCGTTGAAGCCGTCCAGTCCCAGCAGCAGGCCGCTGATTCCGCCGGCGCCCGTGCTGCCGGTGCTCAGGCCGGTGCCGCCGGTGCCGGCGTTGCCGCCGTTGCCGATCAGCACGCCGTTGCCGCCGTTGCCGCCGGCGCCACCGACGCCCGCACCGAAACCGAAGCTCTCGCCACCGGCGCCACCGGCGCCGCCGTTGCCGATCACCAGGCCGGCCCGGCCCCCGGCCCCGCCGTCGCCGGCGCCGACGCCACCGACTCCGCCGACCCCACCGTTGCCGAACAGCCCGGCGTTGCCGCCGGCTCCTCCGGCACCTCCGACGTCGTTGAGGGCGACGGCCGCGCCGCCCGCCCCGCCGGCCCCGCCGCTGCCGAACAGCAGCCCGGCATTGCCGCCGGCCCCGCCGGCACCCCCACTGTCAGACATGTCGGTGCCGCCTGTTCCGCCGGTCCCGCCGGCCCCGCCGCTGCCGAACAGCAGCCCGGCGTCGCCGCCGGCACCGCCGGCCCCGCCTCGGCTGTATGCGTCGGTGCCGCCGGCCCCACCGTTGCCGCCAGTTCCGGCGATCAGTCCGCCCGCCCCGCCAGCGCCGCCGGCGCCGCCCTCGTGATTGACGCCGGACCCGCCGGCACCACCGTCGCCGCCGCCGGCGCCGAGAAACCCGGCCAACGCCCCGCCGGCGCCACCGGCGCCACCGGCTCCACCGCTCGCACTGACACCGGCGCCGCCGGCCCCGCCGAGCCCGCCGCCGCCGAAGAGCCCGCCGGCCCCGCCAACACCTCCGGCGCCGCCGGCGCTGGTGGAGCTGCCGCCGGCCCCACCGACCCCGCCCGGGCCGAATAGCCATCCGCCGGCGCCACCCGCGCCGCCGGTGCCGCCGGCGCCACCCGTTGAGCTGCCGCCGGCCCCGCCGGCGCCACCGGCGCCGATCAGCCCGGCCGCCCCGCCGGCCCCGCCGGCGGAACCCGCGGCGCCCGACCCACCGGCCCCGCCGTTACCGATCAGCCAGCCGCCAGGCGCCCCATCGGTACCCAGACCGGGGGTCCCATTGGCGCCGTTGCCGATCAAGGGACGGCCGGTCAACGCCGCAATGGGCTCGTTCACTGCGGCGAGCAATCCGGCGCTGCCGGCCTCCGCTCCGGAATAGGCGCCCGCGCCTGCGGACAGCGCTTGGGCCAACCGGGTATGGAATTCCAGAGCCCGCGCGCTGAGCACCTGATAGCCCTGGCCGTGGCTGGAGAGCACGGTCGCGATCGCCGCGGACACCTCATCCTCGGCTGCAGCCACGATCTGCGTGGTTTGAGAGGCCGCGGCTGTGCTGGCCGCGCTGAGCGTTGAGCGCAGCGCGGCCAGGTCCGCGGCCGCGGCCTCGATGATCTCGGGAACCGCCATCACGTAGGACAAGTGAATCCCTCCCCAAACGGGCGCACGATCCAACTGGCGCCCAATCATTCGCGTTACAGTCAGCGAATCAGACGTAATCCGATCTGGGTTGGGGAATCCCGGTTTTCATAGATGTTTGCGATATTTAAGTTGGTTGAGTAACCAACCGGATGGTAGTGATCACTCCTCGCCGAGAATGCCGTAGATCTCCCGGCGCGCGTTGTTGATGATGTCGATGACGCGTTGCTGCTGCTCGGGGCTGGCGGCGTGGGCCGTTTGCATAACCGCGCCGATCAGCTGGCGCATCGCCGTGCGCAGGTTGATGTGTGCCGGGTCGACACCTTCGGCGATCTCATCCCACGGTGGGGTTTCGATCTTGTCGGCGGCCTCGCGTCCCTGTTCGGTCAGCTCGAAAAGTTTCTTGCTGCCATCGGATGCGCTGGCCGCGATCAGGCCCTCGTCATCGAGCAACTGCAGGGTGGGATACACCGAGCCGGGGCTGGGGCGCCACAGGCCGTTGCTGCGGTCGGCGATCTGCTGGATCATCTCGTAGCCGTGCATGGGCTGTTCGCTCAACAGCACCAAGATGGCCGCGCGCACGTCACCGCGCCGTCCACGGCCGGGGCCGCCGCGGCGCCCACCGCCTCGTGCGCCACCGGGGCCGAATCCGAAACCGAGCCCGGGGCCAAAGCCGGGGCCGAACCCGCCGCCGAACCCGAGCGGTCCGTCATGGTCGGCATCGTGGTCGCGGAGGTGTTCGAAGAATTCGCGCCGGGCGTGCCGCCTGGCGCTGTGTAGGGCACGCCGCTGTGCCGGTCCGGGTCCGAAGCCGAACCCGGGTCGCGGGCCGAACGGTCCGCCGGGGGGTGTGAACAGGTTGTTCATGTTGTGTTCCTTACGTGTCTTTTGGAAGGTCGCCACGATGAGCGACTGGTATATCGAATACACATCACGATATATCGTGATCGAACGTAAGGCAATGCCCGGATCGGCCGGCCGACCTGGATTGCGCGCGTCGTCAGCTCGGTGGCGAGAACCCGCCGCCGACGGGGCCCTGCGGCGGGCTCGGGGCCGGGTCGGGTGCGAACTGGGGCTGGGTTTGGGGCTGGGGCGCGGGCTGGCCGGGCCACCAAACCGGAGCCGGCGGGGTCTGCGGCGGCCATCCCGGGGGCGCGCCTGCTCCCGCGGGGCGCAGCCGGGCCAGCTCGCGGCGGTGTCGCTCGGCGAGTACCGCGGCAAGCACGAGCTGTGGAGGCGTGCCCGGCGGCGGTGGCGGGGCGATGTGGGACAGCACGTCCCCGGCGATGCGATAGGCCATCTGGTGGCGCAACCGCAGATCCAGTTGTGGCGCTCGGGAAAGGAATTGGCGCGCGACCTCGGCCTGGCCCGCGCTGAGGCCGGAGAGCTGCAGCGACGATGCCCACCAGGCCAGGGTCGGTGGCATGGCCGGCGGTGGCGCCAGCCGGGGGCCGCGCTCGCTGACGACGATTGTGCCGGCGAAGATGTCACCGACACGTTTGGCTTTCGGCGATAGCATGCTGCAGATCACGGCCGGGCTGCCCAGCAGCATCCAGATCTCCACCACCGCCGCCAGCGCGCGAAACAGTGCCTGGCGGAAGCGTTCTGGGCCGCCGTCATCGGACACCACGCGCAGGCCCATGGCGATCTTGCCCAACGAACGGCCCCGGGTCGCCGTTTCCATGATCACGGGATAACCGACGAGCACCAGCACCGTGAAGATGATCAGGAACGCGATGGTCAATGCTTCGTCGAGTTCGCTCAGCGAGGCTGCCCACAGCGTCAACCCCATGATGTAGCCGATGAACATCACGGTCATGTCGATGATCGCGCTCACCGCGCGTACCGGCAGCTGGGCGATCTGCACGTCCAGCACCACCGCGTCCCCGGTTACCACCTCCGACATACCTGGGAACGGTACAGGCAGCCCGATCCCGCGGGATGGCTGCCGGTGTCGCGCCGGATGCCCGCCGTGACCTGGGCGAACCCCCGGCGGGATAGGCTGCGCGGGTGGATGTCGACGCGTTCTTGCTGACCCACCGCGCCACCTGGGACCGGCTCGACCACCTAGTCAAAAAACGTCGCTCGCTGACCGGCGCCGAGATCGATGAACTCGTTGAGCTCTATCAGCGGGTATCCACGCACCTGTCGATACTGCGGTCGGTGTCGTCGGATCCGTTGGTGACCGGCCGGCTCTCGAGTCTGGTTGCGCGTGCCCGCGCCGCGGTCACCGGTGCGCACTCGCCGCTGAGTAGCACGTTTGTTCGGTTCTGGACGGTGTCCTTTCCGGTGGTGGCCTACCGTGCCTGGCGCTGGTGGTTGGCGACGGCGGTGGCATTCTTCGCGGTGGCGGCGCTCGTCGGGTTCTGGGTTGCCGGTAGCCCCGAGGTGCAGTCCGTCATCGGAACCCCCGCTGAGATCCACGAATTGGTCAACCACGACGTCGAGTCCTACTACAGCGACCACCCCGCGACCGCGTTTGCGCTGCAGGTCTGGGTGAACAACTCCTGGGTGGCCGCCAAGTGCATTGCGATGTCGGTGGTGTTGGGGGTGCCCATCCCGCTGGTGCTGTTTCAGAATGCGGCAAACGTGGGAGTGATCGCGGGCCTGATGTTTGCGGCCGGCAAGGGCGGGGTGCTGTTGGGCCTGCTGATTCCGCACGGATTGCTGGAGTTGACGGCGGTCTTCCTGGCCGGTGCGGTTGGGATGCGGCTGGGCTGGTCGGTGATTTCGCCCGGCGACCGGCCGCGCGGGCAGGTTCTTGCCGAGCAGGGCCGCGGGGTGGTGTCGGTTGCCGTGGGTCTGGTGGGTGTGCTGTTGGTATCCGGGCTGATTGAGGCCATGGTGACGCCGGCCCCGTTGCCGACCTTCGTCCGGATCGCCATCGGCGTCATGGCCGAGGCGGCGTTCTTGGGCTACATCGTCTACTTCGGCCGCCGCGCGGCCAAAGCCGGAGAGACCGGTGATATCGAGGACGCACCCGACGTGGTGCCCACCGGCTGAACCCCTACAGCCGGCCGGTCGCTTTCATCGCCAGGTAGCGATCGGCGAGTGCCGGCGCAATTTCGGTGGGCGGCGCGTCGACGACCTCCACGCCGCTGCGGCGCAGGCGAGCGGCGATTGTGCCCCGGTCATTTCGGGCGCGTTCGGCGGCGGCCGCGTCATACACTGCCGCCGCGTCGGAACGCCCGATGGCCAGTTGATCGACCCGAGGGTCGGCGACCGCGGCCACCACCACCTGGTGTTTGGCCGATAGCTGTGGCAGCACCGGCAGCAGGCCTTCGTCGAGGGCCGTCGCGTTGAGGTCGGTCAGCAACACCACCAAGGAGCGCCGGCGAGTCCGCCGCGCAATCGTGGCAACCATTGACCGCCAGTCGGATTCGACCAGCGCCGGCTGCAGCGGGGCCATCGCGTCGACCAGCTGGGCCAACAGTTCGGTGCGCGATGCGCCGAACACCGCCGCGCGGCTCACCCGGTCATGGGCGAGAAAGTCGACGTGATCGCCGGCCCGTGACGCCAGTGCGGCCAACAGCAGCGCGGCATCCATGGACCAATCCAGTCGCGGCCACCCCGCGGGATCGGCGTCGGTCGGGTCCACACCAACCCGGCCCGCCGCCATGCGCCCGGTGTCGAGCACCAGCACTACGCGTCGATCGCGCTCCGGGCGCCAGGTGCGGACCATCACGTCGGCGCGGCGGGCGGAGGCGCGCCAGTCGATCGATCGCACGTCATCGCCGACAACGTATTCACGCAGCGAATCGAATTCGGTGCCCTGCCCGCGGATCAGCGTGGGCAACAATCCGTCGATCTCACGCAGCTTGGCCAGCCGCGACGGCAGGTGTTTACGGGACAGGAACGGCGGCAGCACCCGGACCTGGCCCGGCACCACCTGGGAACGCTGCCGCCCGGCCAAGCCCAGCGGCCCGATCGAGCGGGCTGTGACGGCGGCGCAGTGCTGGTCACCGCGGCGCACCGGTTGCAGCGCGGTGTTCACCTGCTGGCGCTCACCGGCGGCGATATTGATCGGGTGGGTGCGGGGTTGGGCACGCGCACTGGGCGGCCAGGCGTCGCGGACCAGGCCGCGAAACCGGCGGCGCCCCACATTGTGGATCACCAGGGCGGCATCGGCGGGCTGGCCCAACCGGATCGAGCTATTCGCGCCGCGCGTGTAGCTCAACTTGCGGGGGCTGGCCGCCAGCGCGACGTCGATGGCCACCGCCACCGCCAATGCCAGCAGCAGCATTCCGAAAGCCCGTGGCGGCCAGGGGGACAGCGCGATCGGCAGCACGCCGATCAGCGCCATCAGTCCGGTTCGTCCGGTCAGGATCACTAGCGGGGCACCGGAACCGAGGCCAGAATTCCGTCCAGGACCCCGTCGGGGGTGGCGCCTTCGAGCTCGGCCTCCGGGCGCAACATGATCCGGTGGCGCAACGTCGGGCGAGCCATGGCCTTCACGTCATCGGGGGTCACGTAGTTGCGTCCGGATAGCCACGCCCAAGATCGGGCGGTGCCCAGCAGTGCGGTCGCGCCACGCGGTGACACACCCAGCTGTAGGGCGGGGGAGGACCTGGTGGCTCCCACGATGTCCACGATGTAGCCCAGCACCTCGTCGGCGATCAGCACCCGGCTGACGGCCTCGCGCCCGGCGGCCAGCTCGGCCGGGCCGGCCACCGGTTTGATCGCGGACAGGTCGCGGGGATCGAAGCCGTGTGCGTGGCGGCCGAGGATGGCGATCTCGGACTCCCGCGAGGGCAGACCCACGTTCAGCTTCAGCAGAAAACGGTCGAGCTGGGCTTCGGGCAGCTGATAGGTGCCCTCGTATTCGATGGGGTTCTGCGTCGCGGCCACGATGAACGGGTCCGGCAGCGGCTTGGCCTGGCCCTCCACACTGACTTGGCGCTCTTCCATCGCCTCCAACAGCGCCGCCTGCGTCTTGGGCGGGGTGCGGTTGATCTCGTCGGCGAGCATCAGATTGGTGAACACCGGGCCAGGGCGGAAGGCGAACTCCGCACTGTGCGCGTCGTAGACCAGCGAACCGGTGACGTCACCGGGCATCAAGTCGGGAGTGAACTGCACCCGCTTGAATTCCAGCTGCAGCGCGGCGGCCAGGGCGCGGACCATCAGCGTCTTCGCCACCCCGGGGACGCCTTCCAGGAGTACGTGGCCCCGGCACAGCAGCGCGATCACCAAGCCGCTGATCACCCCCTCCTGGCCGACCACGGCCTTGGCGATCTCGGCACGTAATCCCAGCAATGCTTCGCGGGCCGGATCCGCGGTCGGGGACTGGGTGGGAGCCGGATGTGTCACGAGTGAGTGACCTGCCTTTCGATGTCGTCGAGTGCGCGAGCAAGCTGCAGTAGATCGTGGTCGTCCGCCGGTGGGGGGCCAAACAGGTGATACCAGACGTATCCCGCGTCGGCGCCGCTGCGCTGGGCAACGGTGATCGCGACCGCCTGCGGGTCCGCGCTGGAGCCGATGCCGAGTCGGGGCAGTAGCCGCTGCAATGTCGCGGTGCGCAGCGCATCCGCGGCGCGATCGCGGGCCCGACGGGATCGGTACAGCCGGCCGCGCCCCTCGACCGTCTCCGATGCCCGCACCACCACGGGCATCTCCTCGGCCACCAGGGGGCCCATCCGGCGGCCCTTCCACAGCGCCACCAAGATCACGGCCAGCCACAGCTGCCAGACGATCCAGCTGACGTTGGCCGGGATGAGATCGGAAAGCGAACTGGGAGATGATGTTTCACCCTCGACGAGGTGAGGTGCGTACCAGATGAGACGGGGCCGGGCGCCCGCGAGGTTCATCGCCAGCGCTGCATTGCCCTGCTCCAGCAATCCGTCGTTGGTCATGAAGTGATTGCTGCCCACCACGGTGACGGTTCGCCCGACGTCCTGATAGCGAACCAATGCCCCGCCGTAGCAACTGATCATCGCGAGTTCGCCCTTGCCCCGATACGCGTCGCTCGGCCCAAAACGCACCGTGCCGGCTCGATCAGCTTCACGCAGTGGGCAATCCGGCCGGATGGCGAGCGTCTCTGCGGCACCGACGCGCAGCTTCGGCGTCAGCACCCTGCGGGTGCGCGCCGTGGGTTCCACCAGCAAGAGGTCGCCGGGGACGCGTGAGAGCCGGTTGAGTAGGGCGTTGTTGGCCAGGTACTGGGTTTGCGCCACGAGTAGCAGCGTGTCGGCCCGTGCCGCGTTCTCGACGTCGGCGACGGTGTTGGCGACCACCACCTCGACCCCACCTTCGCGCAGCAGTGTCACCAGCGCACGAGCACCCGAGCCGCTGGTCGATTCCGGGTCCATCGTGCCGCCGGGGCGCGGCGCGGTCAGGTAGGTGGCAATCGAGGCGATGACGGTGACCGCGGCCAGGGTGAGCAGCACGCCACGCCATGGTTTGCGTTGCCGGCTGGGGGCGTGCGCCGACTCGGCGCGTGCGGGCATCATCGGACCTGCGCCCAGGAGTCGCTGGGGGCGGGCCGCCCCACGCTCGGCGATGCGGTGGAACGTGAGCGCAAGTGGTCGTCGAGGTCGGCGATCAGCTGGTAGGCGGCTTCGGTGCCGGGCCGCTCACCGTAGGTCACGTCATTGAAGGCGGCCGCCGCCTGCGCCAATTCGCCGGCCAGATACGGCAACACATCGCCGGCATCGTTGGCCAACTCGTTGGCGGTGCGCCCGGGCGCGGGGTTGAGCACACCGGTTTCCTCCAATTCGCGGGCGACCGCGCGCAGCCGGTGCCGGATCGCCGCGGCCCAATTGCCGTCGGCGGCATAACCTTGCGCCGTGGCCCGGTGCTGGGCGGCGGTGAGTTGGCCGGCATCGAAGAGCTGGTAATCGCCGCCGCGATTGGTACGTAGGGTGCGACGTGCGATGTTGATCGCGACAACCACGGCGATCACCAGCAGGATTACCAATACGGTGATGGTGAACCAGCCACCGGACACCGACGAGCCCTTCTCCAACAGTCGATACAGCAACTCGTTGATCCAGTCGTTGAGATGCTGGGACAACGAACTCTTGGGATAGATGGGTTTATCGAGTTCGCGCTGTGCGGCCTGGTGCGCGGCATCGCGGTCGATGTCGATGGAAGGCACTGTCCGTCCTCACGAGTCCATTAGAGCGGCCGGGTGAGCCAGAGGTTGTCGGTGGACTCCACGGCGGCGGGGCCGCCGGCGGCCCCGGTTTGCAGAACCAGATCGAATGCCTCGGCCCGCATCCGCCGGTCGGTGTAAAGCAGCACGACAACCCCGGCGGTGAATGGCGCGGTAATGATCTGGCTGATCGCCGAGCCGATGGACGACAGGGTCATGCCCACCAGAAACATACCGGTGGAACCCTCGCTCGCGGTGGCCCCCAGCAGTATCTGGCCGACGATGCCAAACGGCGCCGAGATCGCGCCACCAACCAGGCCGACCACGATCGCGGTCAGCAGCCGGATGCCCAGAACCCGCCAGAAGCCGCCGGTTACCAGCGCAAACGATCTCGTGATCGCGTCGACCAGCGGCAGCCTCTCCAGCACGATCAGCACGGGCGCGAACATCAGCACCGTGTACAGGTAGGCCACCAGCAACCCGACCAGCAGCACCAGCGGGAAGCCCAGCAGTGCCGCGGTCGCTCCGTTGGCGGCGGCGGCCACCCCGACCAGGATGACGACCACCAGGCCCGCGAGCGCAACGAGTCCGGCGCCTTCCAGCAGCGCCAGGCCGATCAGCGCCAGGATCCGCCCACGAACCCTGGCCCAGGCTTCGCTGATGGTGATCGGCGACCCGAATACGGCCCGCCCGACGACGACGGTGAGTATTCCGCTGAGCAGCATGCCACCCAGCCAGCTCACCAGCAGGCCGGCCGCCGCGGAGCCGGTCCACGCGCCCACCACGCCCCAACTCAGCTCGGACGGGTGAGTGTCGAAGCGACTGGCGGCTTCCAGCGGGCCGATCGTGGCGAGCAATGTGATGACCTGCATGACCACCACGACGATGGCGGTCAAGCCGAGCGTCGCTTTCGGATTGGCCCGGATGTAGCCGACCGCGCCGTTGAAGATGTCGCTCAACGTCAAGGGGCGCAGCGGGATGATCCCGGGTTTGACGGCGCCGGGAACCAGCGGCGGCCCGTAGCCCGGAGGCGGCGGCCCGTAACCGGGGGGCGGCCCGTAGCCCGGAGGCGGTGGCCCGTAGCCGGGTGGTGGTGCCCCGTAGCCGGGTGGTGGTGCCCCGTAGCCGGGTGGTGGTCCGTAGGCGGGTGGTGGTCCGTAGGCCGGCGGTGGGTCGGCATACCCCGATGGCGGGTAGCCGGCTGCTTCGTACCCGGGAGATCCCGAATTCGGCTCGACCGGATATCCCGGCGGCGGCAGCGTGCTCACCGGGTGCAGCGGCTGTCGTCGATGGTCATGTGCTCCATCCTGTCGGCGGTTGGGGTAATTCTCAATGTAGGCATGTAGTGTCGGGCGCCCCGCCCATTGGCGCGTAGCGTTTCTCCCATGGCGGAACTCAAATCCCGGCTCCGGTCGGATCTGACCAAGGCGATGAAGTCGCAGGACAAGTTGCGTACAGCGACGTTGCGTATGGTGCTGGCCGCGATTCAAACCGAGGAAGTCTCCGGCAAGCAGGCCAAAGAGCTCAGCGATGACGAGGTGCTCAAGGTGCTGGCCCGCGAGTCCCGCAAACGCGGTGAGGCCGCCGAGATCTATACCCAGAACGGGCGTGGCGAGATGGCTGCCAACGAGCACGCCGAGGCACGAATCATCGACGAATACCTGCCGACTCCGCTCACCGAGGCGGAATTGGCCGATGTCGTCGACACCGCCATCGCTCAGGTGGCCGAGCAATTGGGACAACGGCCCCACATGAAGCAGATGGGGATGGTCATGAAGGTCGCCACCGAGATCGCCGAGGGCAAGGCCGACGGCGCCCGGCTCTCCACCGCGGTCAAAGAACGTCTGTAGCGCGCCTGGCTCAACTCCCGCCGCGCGCGGCCCGGCCGGTGTTGACCCGCTCGCGCTGGGGCACCACCACGTACTTGGGATCGCGGGTGGATTCCACCCCGGCCTCAAACACCCCGAACCGCTGCAGCGCACTGCCGGTGAGCAGGGCCAGGCCGCACAGCGCGGCGCCAAGGCGGTTGCGGCCCGCGGCGAGCGTGCCCAGCGCCCCGCCGACGGTCAGGTATTCGGCCCACTTGCGGGTCCGGTGCGCCGGCCCTGTCGTATAGGCCTCGCCGACCAGGCCGAGCCGCCGCTCGAGCAGCCGCGACGCCGCCACCTCCAGCACCGCACCCGCGACGCTCATCCGCCGTGCCGGAGCGGCTCCGGCGACCGGTGCCAGCAGCATGCCCAATCCGCCGCCGCTGGCCGCGGCCGAGCCGGTGAAGACGAAGGGCAGGTACGGATGGGCTTCGTGCCAGGCCGGGACTGCCGTCTGGGACAGCAGCACGGCGGTATAGGACGCGACACCGGGAGCCACCGCGGCCGCCGACAGGCCCGCGGGCCGGGCCAACCGGGCCAGCAGCGCGCCGGGCCAGGTGCGCCGTAGCCGCGCCGGCATCAGCTCGGCGGCCCCGGCCAGCCCGGCGCCGGGCCCGTAGGCGGCCAGGATCCAGGTCCCCACGCTCATCGGCGAACTCGGCTTGGCCACCCGCAGCATGTGGTGAAACCGTTGTGGGCGGCCCAGATCGGCGATCAGGAAGTAGGAGCCGGCCGCGATGCTGGCCAGGGCACCGACCCTGCTCACCCGGCGCAGTGCCGGTTGGCCGTTGAGATCGGCTCCCGCGGCCAGCAGCGCCGAACCCGCCGACAGACCTCCGGAGAACAGGTAGGCGGCGATCTTCCACTCCCAGGCGGGTGTCTTGAGTACCGGGCGCCCGTAGTAGGAACGGAATTGCGCCCGCGGCACCGCGAGCTGCTCCCGGCTGCCCCGGCCGCCCGTCATGGCCGCCCTCGCCCGGCGAACGCCGACACGGCGATCGCAACCAGGGCCGACGCCGCCATTCCGGCGTAGCGCCACATCGCCGGCGTGTCCCGGGTGGGCACCACCGGGTCCGGGGGTAACCCGTAGACCTCCGGCTCGTCGAGCAGCAGAAAGAAGGCGCCGTTGCCGCCGACCCCGTCGTTGGGGTCATGGCCGTAGAGCCGGGCTTCGGGCACCCCGCGGTCGTGTAGCTGCTCGACGCGGTGTGTGGCGCGCTCGCGCAGTTCCTCTAGCGGGCCGAACTGAATCGAGTTGGTGGGGCAGGCCTTAGCGCATGCCGGTTCCAGACCGTCGCGTAGCCGGTCGTAGCACAGCGTGCACTTCCAGGCCCGTCCGTCGCCCTCGCGCCGCTCGATGACTCCATAAGGGCAGCCCGACACGCAGTAGCCGCATCCATTGCAAATGTCTTGCTGCACAACGACCGTGCCGAACTCGGTGCGGAACAACGCGCCCGTCGGGCAGACGTCCAGACAACCCGCGTGGGTGCAGTGCTTGCACACATCCGAGCTCATCAACCAGCGGAAATCGGTGCGGTCCTGCGGGCCGCTCGCCTGCCCGGGCCGCTCGAACTTCGGAACCCCGAGATCTACCGGGGGGCGAGCCTGTTCGATGAATGCGACGTGGCGCCAGGTGCTGGCCCCCAGCATCCCGGTGTTGTCGAAGGACATCCCCAACAGATTGAAGCCGTCGTCGGGAACCTCGTTCCATTCCTTGCAAGCCACCTCGCAGGCCTTGCAACCAATGCAAATCGAGGTGTCGGTGAAGAATCCCACTCGGGGTGGATGGTCGGTGTATCCGCCGTCGCCGGCGGGATCATCGAGCGGGCCGTAGAAGCTGTTGCTGCTCATGGGCTTTCCTCCGGATCCGGGTGCGCGATCCCGTCGTCGCGGGTGGTGTCCAGATGCGTGCCGGTTTCCGTGGTAATCCCGGCCCGGCGGCGGTATTCGGCGATGTAGTCCAGCAATGCCGGTCCGCGGGGGCGCCGGCCGGGCTGGACATCGCAGGTGGCGACCTTGCTCTCCTGGATGAAAACGTTGGGGTCCAAGACCACCCCGAGTAGATCGTTGACCACGTCACCTTCGACCAGCCCGGTGTAGCCCCAGTGGTATGGCATCCAAACCTGTTGCACCACGTGGTCTTCGATGCGCAGCGGACGCATCCGGTCGGTGACGAACACCCGGGCGTCCACCGCGGTGCGGCTGGTGATCACGTGCGCCCAGTCCATATGGGTCAGCCCGCGCATGCGTGCCAACTCCGGTGACACCTCCATGAACAGCGCGGGCTGTAGCTCGGTGAGGTAGGGCAGCTGACGGCTCATCCCCCCGGCGGTGTGGTGCTCGGTCAGCCGGGCCGCGGTGAAGACGAACGGGAACACCTCGCCGTGTGCTTCCGGTGGGGAAGGGTTGGATGGGTTGTCCTTGCGCCCGAACACGATTCGCGTCGGGTTGCCTTGCTGGGCATACAGCGCGTTGCGTACCGGCGATTCGTGCGGCTCGTAGTGCGTCGGCAGCGGGCCGTCGGCCAGGCCGCTGGGGGCGAACAGCCAGCCCTTGCCGTCGGCCTGCATGACGAAGGCGTCATCGCCGCGCAGCGCCTGGACGCCGACGGCACCCTCGGGTGGGCGGTAGTCCGGCGGCTTGTGCTTTTCGAAATCGGGCACATCGTGGCCCGTCCACTCGCCCAGCTCGGCATCCCACCACACCAGCTTCTTACGCTCGCTCCACGGCCGGCCCTGCGGGTCGGCGGATGCCCGGTTGTAGAGCACCCGGCGGTTCAACGGCCAGGTCCAACCCCACTCGTTCTCATAGGGCCGCTGCTCGTCGCGCGGTTTGCGCCGCGCCGCCTGGTTCACCTCGTCGGCGTAGACACCGGAGTAGATCCAGCAACCGCAGGCGGTGCTGCCGTCGGCCTTCAGGCTTGGGTAGCCGTCGATGGTCCGGCCGCTGCCCAGATCGATCCCGTTCATGTGGCGCAGCACATCTTCACCGGACGGCTCGTCACCTTCGGTGGCGTAGTCCCAGGCCAGCTGAAGCAGTGGCCGGTCGCGCTCATCGGTTGAGCCGGAGAGCTTTTCGCGCAGCTTGCGGCCCAGATGGTAGAAGAACCACAGCTCAGAGCGGGCGTCGCCGGGCGGATCGACGGCTTTCTCCCGCCACTGCAGCATCCGCTGGGTCTGGGTGAAGGTGCCGGCCTTCTCGACGTGGGAGGCCGCCGGGAAGAAGAACACCTCGGTGCGGCAGGTCTGCGGCGAGATCTCACCGGTCTCCACCTCCGGCGCCTCCTTCCAGAAGGTGGCGCTTTCGATCATCACCAGGTCACGCACCACCAGCCAGTCCAGGTTGGCCATTCCCAGCCGCTGCATGCGGCCGTGGGCGGATCCGACGGCCGGATTCTGGCCGAGCAGGAAATAGCCGAACACCTTGCCGTCGATCATGTCCATCACGGTGCGGTAGGTGCTGTGGTCGCCGTTGATCCTGGGCAGGTAGTCGAAGCAGTAGTCGTTGTCGGCGGTTGCGTGCTCGCCCCAGTACTCCTTGAGCAGGGACACCATGTACGCATCGGCGTTGTGCCAGAAGCCCTTTTGGTTTCGGCTCTTGATGTTGTCCAGGTAGTCCGACAGGGTGGCCTGGCCGGCATGGGGCATGTCCAGGTAGCCCGGCAGCAGGTTGAACAGGGTCGGCACATCCGTGGAACCCTGGATGCTCGCGTGTCCGCGCAGCGCGAATATGCCCCCGCCGGGCCGGCCGATGTTGCCCAGCAGCAGCTGGATGATCGACCCGGCGCGGATGAACTGGGCGCCCATCGAGTGCTGGGTCCACCCCACGCTGTACACCAGTGCGGTGGTGCGCTCCCGGCCGGAGTTTTCCGTCCAGGCCCGGGCCACCTGTAGGAAACTCTGCGCCGGCACCCCGCAGACCCGCTCGACCATCTCGGGGGTGTAGCGGGCGTAGTGCCGCTTGAGGATCTGGTAGACGCAGCGCGGGTGCTGCAGCGTCGGATCGGCGTGATCGCCCGGTTGGTACCGCCAGGTGGCCGGATCGTAGGAGGCGCTGGCGCGGTCGTAACCGCTGAAAAGACCGTCGAGATCCTCGGCGTCGCAGTAGTCCTCGCCGACCAGGAACGGCGCGTTGGTATAGGCGGTCACGTATTCGCGGAAGTCCAGATCGTTGGACAGGATGTAGTTGATCACCCCGCCGAGGAACGCGATGTCACTGCCGGCGCGCAGCGGCACGTGCCGGTCGGCGACCGCGCTGGTGCGAGTGAAGCGCGGGTCGATGTGGATGACCTGGGCGCCGCGTGTCTTGGCTTCGATCACCCACTGGAACCCCACCGGATGGGCTTCGGCCATGTTCGAACCCATGATGACGATGAAGTCCGAGGTGGCGAGGTCTTGCTGGTAGTCCGTCGCCCCGCCGCGACCGAAGGAGGCTCCCAGACCGGGAACCGTGGCGCTGTGTCAAATGCGGGCTTGGTTCTCGATCTGCAGTGCGCCCAGCGCGGTGAAGAGTTTCTTGATCAGGTAGTTCTCTTCGTTGTCCAGGGTGGCGCCACCGAGGCTGGCGATTCCCAGGGTGCGGCGCAGGGTGTGCCGGTCGGCATCGAAGTCCTGCCAGCCCTTGCTGCGGGCGTCCAGCACCCGGTCGGCCACCATGTCCATGGCGGTTTCGAGGTCGAGGTCTTGCCACTCGGTGGCGTACGGCGCCCGGTAACGCACCGTGGTTTCCCGTTGCGCACCGGTGACGAGCTGCTTGCTGGCGGATCCCTTGGGGCACAGCCGTCCTCGGCTGATGGGGCTATCCGGATTGCCCTCGATCTGAACGACTTTTCCGTCCTTGACGTACACCTTTTGCGCACAGCCGACCGCGCAGAACGGGCACACCGAATGCGCGACCTCGTCGGCGGATGCGGTTCGTGGTTGCAGCTGCGCGGACCGTTTGGACTGGGCGGCCTGGCCGCGCCCCAGCGGATCGGCGCCGGTGAGCTGCCGGTAGATCGGCCAGGACTGGATCAACTTGCCGACGTCCTTGTTTCGGCTCATCAGCGCCACCTTTCTCCCGCCCCGGCTCTGCTGACACTACGCGATGGGGCCCGGTGTCGCCTACCTTCGGCGGCGCTGCCAACTATCGTCCGGTTGTATTGCCGGACAGTGTGTTTGGCGCAGGATGGCGGGCGGTCGCAGTGGTTGATCTCAACGCAAGGTGCAGCAAGGGGGCGTACTGGCGAATTATTTCATCGTGGGTCATCGAGCAGACGGGTTCCAGGCACAGGATGTAGCGGGTCACGATCAGACCGGCAATCTGACTGCAGAACATCGAGGCGCGTTTGCGCGCGTCTGTTCCGCCGAGCTGTGCCGCGATCTTGTCGATCAACTCGCGCTCGACCATTTCCTTCACCCGGTTTGCCAGCGCCGGATCGTGGGCGGCGCCGGCCACCAACGCCCGCAGCGATGCGCCGCTGGCCGGGTCTTCCCACAACGCCAGCAGCCCGGCCAGGACACGCTGGGGAAATGTCGCCGGGTCGCCTTTGGCGACCGCCTGATCGAGCACATCGGCGGGGTTTGCCGACAAGGCAAGAGCCTCGCCGACGAGCCCCCGTTTCGACCCGAAGTAGTAGCTGATCAACGCGAGGTCGACGCCGGCCTCGGCCGCCACCGACCGCAGCTTCACCCCCTGGTAGCCGCCTTCCAGGAAACGTCGCCGCGCGACCTCGAGGATCTTGGCCCGCGTATCGGGCTTCCCGGCCCTGCGCCCCCTGACCCTCGAGTAATTCATCACCGTTGAAATATTACCGGCGCGCGGGTCACGGTGGGCGGATGCTCACCACGTTGCCAACCCCGCCGCAGACCCCGCTGGTTCGCAGGCCCAGGCATCAGGGTCTGGTCTTGGCCGTCACCTGCCTGGCCTTGGGAACGGTGGTCGCGGCGATGGCCTCGCTGAATGTGGCGCTGCCCGATATCGCCCGGCAGACCCATGCCGACCAGACCCAGCAGGCTTGGATTGTGGACGCCTACAGCCTGGTGTTCGCATCCTTGCTGCTGCCCGCCGGCGCGGTGGGGGACCGCTACGGCAGACGGTTGGCGCTGCTGGTCGGCCTGGTTGTGTTCGGCGCCGGATCCGGGGTGGCCACCCTGACCACCGACCCCACCGTGCTGGCCGGGCTGCGTGCCTTGCTGGGAGTCGGCGCCGCGCTGATCATGCCCGCCACGCTGTCGACCATCACCAGCAGCTTTCCGGCGCAGCGGCGCGCCGCTGCGGTCAGCATCTGGACAGCCGTCGCCGGTGCCAGCGGGGTGGTGGGCTTGCTCGCCTCGGGTCTGTTGTTGCAGTGGTGGTCCTGGCAGTCGATTTTTTGGCTGAACGTGTTGCTGGCCGCGGTGGCGCTGACCGGCACGCTGCTCTTTGTACCGGAATCGGCCGAGCGCGATCCGGCGCCGCTTGACGTGGTTGGCGCGGTGCTGGCGGCCGCGGGCATCGCGGTGCTGGTTTACGCGGTGATCGAGGCTCCGGCGTACGGCTGGACCGATCAGGTCACGGTCGGCGGTATCGCGCTGGGCCTGCTCATCCTGGCCGGTTTCGTCGTCATCGAGATGGGGCGCCGCTACCCGTTGCTCGACCCGCGGCTGTTCACCAACAGACGCTTTGCGGCCGGCTCGCTCTCGATCACCCTGCAGTTCTTCGCGCTGTTCGGCTTTCTGTTCGTGATCATGCAGTACCTGCAATCGGTTCGTCACTACAGCGCGCTGACCGCCGCGCTGGGCCTGTTGGCCATGCCGATCGGGATGATTCCCAGTTCCCGGCTCAGCCCCTACCTGACGGAAAGATTCGGCATCCGCCTTCCCTGGGTCGCCGGCCTGCTCATCGTGGCGGAGGGGCTGATGGTGCTGGCGCACCTCGACAGCGCCGACCCCTACTGGCACATCGCCAGCGGATTGATCCCGCTGGGGGCCGGGCTGGGGCTGGCGATGCCTCCGGCCACGACCGCGATCACCGGCGCGCTGCCCTCGCGTCTGCAAAACGTCGGCTCGGCCGTCAACGACTTGGCTCGTGAGCTCGGCGGCGCGCTGGGTATTGCCGTGCTGGGCAGCCTGCTGACCGCGACGTATCGCAATCATCTCCCCACCGCCGGGGCCGTCTCGGCGTTCTGCACCGGCCTGCACGTCTCCCTGACCGGCGCCGCCCTGACCATCGTTGCCACCGCGATCGCGGTGGCCGCGCTGCTGCGCCGGCCCCACCGGCCCGGCCGCCACCGGCGGTCCCGCTCAGCCTGGCGTGGTCAGCAACGTGCGCGTGCCGGCTTCACCGCGGCGAGTGATCCCAAGCGCGTCGAGCTGTTCCAGCAACGGCACCGCGACCCGGCGGGTGGTTCCCAGGACCCGGCGCGCCTGGCTCACCGTGAACGGCTGGGGCAGTGTCGCGAGGATCTCGGCCGCCCGCTCGAACGCGTCCGGACCGAGCACGATCGCGTCGGCGACCCGGGTCAGCCGGCCGGCGCGTACCGCCGCGGCCAGCTCACGCGCTCCGAGCCTCAGCTCACCCAATTCGTCGGCTTCCGGGGCGCGAAACGGTTCGGCGGCCAGCCGTCCTTCGAGGGTGCGCACCGCCGCGTCGACCCGCGCTGGCAGGCCCGCGCCGGGCGGTCGCACCAGCCCGTCGGCCACGTCCAGCCCGGTTCCCACCAACAGCGGGGGAACCAGCTCGGCGGCGGGTAGCCCCACTTGCTGGCGCAGCGTTTCCAATGGCATCCCCGCCGCGACATCGTGGTCGGCGGCCCAGTGGGTGACCGTTGCCGCGGCGTGTTCGCGTCTGGCGGCCCACCACTGCGGATCGACCAGCCAATCGCCCACCCGCAATCCGGCGAGCGGCAGCCCCATCGCGCGCAGCACCGCGGCCCGCGCACACTGTGGCGGCCGGATCCGCCCGCCCGCCAGTTCCCGGGCCCGCTCGCGCGCCGCACCGCGCCGGCGCAGGCTGGGCGGGGCGACGTCGAGGACCTCGATTCCGGCCGCGATCCGATGTTGCCCGGGGTCGCGCAGCAGTCCGATGTCGCCGACCCGCAACGGCAGCGGCCGGCTCAGCCGCAACCGTGCCGCTTTGGCTCCCAGCGCACGCACGTACACCGGCACCGCCGCCGAGCCGAGGTGCGCCACCAGCTCACGGTGCAGCTTGACCGCGGACCGCAGGGACACGTCGATCTCGGTGGTGTCCAGCCAGGCCCCCGGAGTGCGCACGGTATCGCCGCGAGCGATGTGCCGGCGATCGACGCCTCGCAGGTTCAGCGCGACCCGGGCCACCGCCGCGACCTCGGTGTGATCGCGGCCCAGCGATTGCAGGCCGCGGACGGTGACGCGCTGTCCGGCGTGTTCGAGTTCGTCGCCCACCCGGATGGTGCCGGCGCTCAGCGTCCCGGTGACCACCGTGCCCGCACCGCGGACCGTGAAGGCGCGATCGACCCACAGCCGCACATCGGCGTCGCGGTCGGGTTCGGGGAGCCGATCGGTGAGCGCGAGCAGTTTGGTGCGCACCTGGTCCAGCTCGGTGCCCAGCGCGACAAATGGGTCAGCCATCGATGTGGTGGCGAACCGTTCGGATGCCGCTCGGATGGCCGGACCGGGGTCGGCCAGATCGGCCTTGCTGATGACCAGCAGCGCGTGCCGAACCCGCAGCGCATCGAGGGCGGCCAGATGCTCCTCGGACTGCGGCATCCAGCCCTCGGTGGCGGCCACCACGAACAAGACCGGGCTATCCGGCGGCATCGCCCCCGAGCCGGCGAGCATGTTGGTGACGAATCGTTCATGGCCCGGTACGTCGACGAAGGCCAGCTGGCGCCCATCCAGCTCGGTCCAGGCAAAGCCCAGATCGATGGTCAGCCCACGGCGCTGTTCCTCGGCCAGCCGGTCCGGCCACATGCCGGTGAGCCGGTGCACCAACGTCGACTTACCGTGGTCGACGTGCCCGGCGGTGGCTATGACAAACACGCCCGCACCGCTGCCAACAGCAGCTCGTCCTCCTCGGGAGCCACGGTACGCAGATCCAGCAGGCACCGGCCGGCCTCGAGGCGGCCGACGACCGGCGGGCTACCGGTGCGCAATGTCGCCGCATAGGACTCGGGCAGGCTCAGCCCGGCGCTGGGCAACTCGACACCGGGGGCCCCACCTCCGCCGACGGCCGCGATGCAGTCCACCGCCGTCGCCCCCACGCTCTGGGGCAGCTGCGCGGTGATCCGCTGGGCCCGCGCGCGCAGCTCGGTCAGGTCGGCGCCCAGCGCTTGGGCGACCGGCGTCGGCGGGCCCACCACGGTGGCTTCCAGGGCCGCGAGCGTGAGTTTGTCCACTCGCAGGGCCCGCGCCGCCGGATGACGGCGTAGCCGTTCGATCAGGTCGGCATCGCCGAACAGCAGGCCGGCCTGTGGGCCGCCGAGCAATTTGTCACCGCTGGCGGTGACCAGGTTGGCGCCGTCGCGCAGCATTGTTGTCGCGTCCGGCTCGTCGGGCAGCAGTGGATGTGGCGCCAACAGCCCTGACCCGATGTCGGCCACCAGCGGGGCGTCCAGCTGCGCGAGTTCGCCGACGCCGACCGCCGAGGTGAACCCGGTGACGTGGAAGTTGGACGGATGAACCTTGAGCACAAACCCGGTGTCCGGGCCGATCGCCTCCGCATAGTCGCGCAGGCTGGTGCGGTTGGTGGTGCCGACCTCACGCAGCCGCGAACCCGTGGACGCCAGCAGTTCCGGGATGCGGAAGCCGTCACCGATTTCGACCAGCTCGCCGCGGCTGAGCACGATCTCCTTGCCCGGGGCCGCCAGGGTTAGGGCGGTCAGCAGCAGGGCGGCGGCGTTGTTGTTCACCACGTGCACGCCCGCCGCGCTGGGCACCGCGCGGGCCAAAGCGGCCAGCGCGCTGCGGCCGCGGCGGGCACGCCGGCCGGTGGCCAGATCGAACTCGACGTCGGTGGCCCGGCCGGCGGTCACCACCGCGTCCAGTGCGGCCCGCGATAGCGGCGCTCGCCCGAGGTTCGTGTGGACCACGACGCCGGTGGCGTTGATGACCGGCCGCAAGCTCGATGCCGTGCCGGGAAGCGCGTCGATCGCGTGCTCGGCGACTTGGTCCGGCTCGATCTCGCCGGCGCGGGCGCGCTGCTGGGCCTGTGCAATCACCGACTTCACCAGGGTGCGCCCGAGCGTGCGCTGGGCCTCGGCCAGCTTGGGATGGGCGAGCAGCACGTCGGTGCGCGGCACCGCGCGGCGCCGGTCGCTGCCGTCACCCATGGCGATCGGCGCGGTGGCGGAGGCGGACGGGAATCGAACCCGCCAACGGCAGCAGCTGTCGCTCGACGGTTTTGAAGACCGCGCCGGTCACCAGACCGGAGACGCCTCCCTGGGCCATAGCGACAATTATGGGCGACGATTATGGGAATGGTGACTGACCAAGGGACTTACCGACTGACTCAGTACGCCCATGGCGGCGGGTGCGCCTGCAAGATTCCGCCCGGCGAGTTGGAGGAGGTGGTTCGGGGCCTGGGTGCCGCCGCGCCACGTGATCCGGTCGGCGAGCTATTGGTCGGGCTGGAAAGTGGTGACGACGCGGCCGCGGTGCTGATTGCCGAGGGAACCGCGCTGATCGCCACCACCGACTTCTTCACCCCGGTCGTCGACGATCCCTACGATTGGGGCCGAATCGCTGCCACCAACGCGCTTTCGGACGTGTACGCGATGGGCGGACGGCCGGTGGTAGCGGTGAACCTGTTGGGATGGCCGCGCGATGTGCTGCCCTTCGAGTTGGCGACCGAGACACTGCGCGGTGGGCGCGACGTCTGCGCCAGCGCGGGTTGCCATCTTGCCGGTGGGCACAGTGTCGATGACCCGGAACCCAAGTACGGGCTTGCCGTGACCGGGATTGCAGACCCGAATCGTCTGTTGCGCAACGACTCCGGTAGGCCAGGCACTCCGCTTTCGCTGACCAAGCCACTCGGAATCGGGGTGCTGAACAGTCGGCACAAGGCCACCGGGGAGCGCTTTGCGCAAGCCATCGACGCAATGACCACCCTCAACGCCGACGCGGCCGCCGCCGCGGTGGCCGCCGGTGTCGAATGTGCAACCGACATTACGGGTTTCGGGTTGCTCGGGCATCTGCACAAGCTGGCGCGGGCGAGCGGGGTCACCGCAGTGATCGACTCGACCGCGGTGCCCTACCTGGACGGGGCGCGCCAGGCGCTGGCCGCCGGATACGTCAGCGGCGGCACGCGCCGCAACCTCGAGTGGGTGGGCCCACACGTTGACCTGTCCGCGGTCGATGAGTCCGAGGCGTTGCTGCTCGCCGACGCGCAGACCTCCGGTGGGCTCCTGATCGCGGGGGAAATCCCCGGTGCACCCGTCATCGGGGAGCTGGTCGCCCGCCGTGCCGGCCACACCATCGTGGTGCTCTGAGTTTGCGCGTCTGACGCTAGTTTGCCCGGTGCCGACCTGGGTAACCCGATATGTGGTTTCGGCCGAAACAGTGCGGTCTTGACGTCTTGGTCTGCAGCGGCCACTTCTCGCCAACCGTTGCTGCACGCATTACGGGCGGCCTCGGGCTGACAACCAGGGCAAGGCCATGACCTATGAAGGAGTATTCACATATGTCCGACGAATTGAACGGCAAGAGTATTGCCATGCTGGCCGCCGACGGAGTCGAGAAAGTCGAACTCGAGCAACCGCGCGCCGCCCTGCTGCAAGAAGGCGCGCGGGTCGAGGTGCTGTCGCTGCAAGAAGGTGACATCCAGGCCCGTGACCACGATCTCGAACCGGCCGGCAGATTCGCGGTTGACCGTCCGGTGCAGGCCGCGTCGGTCGTCGAATTCGACGGTTTGGTGCTACCGGGCGGAACGGTGAACCCGGACAAGCTTCGGATGGACAAAGCTGCGGTCGATTTCGTCCGCGCCTTTGTGGAGTCCGGAAAGCCTGTTGCGGCAATCTGTCACGGTCCCGTGATGCTGGTGGAGGCCGGTGTGGTCGGAGGGCGAACGATCACCTCATATCCGAGTATTCACACCGACCTGCGCAATGCCGGTGCCAACGTGGTCGACGAAGAGGTCGTGGTCGACGGCAATCTGATGACCAGCCGCTCACCGGCGGATCTACCGGTGTTCTGCGCGGCGATCGTCAAGCAATTCGCAGCCGGGGCATGCCGCTGAATTGGGTGTGCGAGTGTCAGAGCCTCCAGCTAATATCGAATGTATGTTCGAATCGACGGGGGCGGCCACGGGCGTTGACCACCCCTGCGATGCGCTCGCCGAGCGGCGCCAGTTGCGCACCCCGACGGCGGAGTCGGCGGGTTGGGTGCAGCGGATCGGTGCGGCCGCGCGGGCCGAGAACCGCGCCGCGGCCGCGCAGCTGATCGAGATCGGGCAATTGTTCGCCTACCGGCTGTCGCGGTGTTCGGAGACCGAGGACTGGGCGGTCGACACCATGGAGGCCGTGGCGGCGGAGGTGGCCGCGGGGCTGCGGATCAGTCAGGGCTTGGCGGCCAGCCGGCTGCGCTATGCCCGGGCCCTGCGTGAGCGGCTGCCCAAGACCGGCGCGGTATTCGCGGCGGGTCAGATCGACCTGCGGGCGTTTCAGACCATCGTGTTCCGCACCGATCTGATCGTTGACCCGCAGGTGATGGCCGCCGTGGATGAGCTGGTGGCCCTCAACGTGGGGCGGTGGCCATCGATGACGAAGGCCCGTCTGTCCGGACAGGTCGACGCCATCGTGGCTCGCGCCGATGCCGATGCGGTGCGCCGCCGTAAGGAACGCCACGCCGACCGGGAGATCTGGATAGGGCAGGACGCGGATGGAATCTCTCGCATCGACGGCAGCATGTTCACCATCGACGCGCACGCCTTGGATCGGCGGCTGTCGGCGCTGGCGGCCACGGTGTGCGCGCAGGATCCCCGCAGCCGGGAACAGCGGCGCGCGGATGCGCTCGGGGTGCTGGCCGCCGGTGGAGACCGGTTGGGGTGTCGCTGCGGGCTCCCGGACTGTGCGGCCGGTGCCCGGCCCGCTGCCCAGTCGGTGGTGATCCATGTGATCGCCGAACGGGCCACGCTCGACGGCGACGGCGGGGCTCCGGCCTGGGAGGTGGGGGCTGACGGACTTGTCACTCCGGAATTGGTTGCCGAGCTGGCGAAGTCGGCCAAGCTGGTGCCGCTGCGTCACCCCGGCGATGTCCCGCCGGAACCGGGATATGTGCCCTCGAAGGCGTTGGCGGACTTCGTGCGGTGCCGGGATCTGACCTGCCGTTGGCCCGGCTGCGACCAGCCCGCGCTGAACTGCGATCTGGACCACACGATCCCGTACGCGCAGGGCGGGCCCACTCACGCCTCGAACCTGAAGTGCTACTGCCGCACCCACCATCTGGTCAAGACCTTTTGGGGCTGGCATGACCAGCAACTGCCCGACGGAACCCTGATCCTCACCTCGCCGGCCGGACACACCTACGTCACCACCCCGGGTAGCGCCCTGCTATTCCCCAGCCTGTGCCGTTCCACCGGCGGACTGCCGGCAGCGGAGGCCGACCCACCATCGGACTACTGCGACCAGCGCAGTGCGATGATGCCTCGACGTCAGCGCACCCGGGCACAAGACCGCGCCCGCCGCGTCGCCACCGAACGTCGTCAGAACCACCACGGCCGCAGCACCCAGCCGGGCGGGCAAGCCAAATCCGCCGCGCCGCCGACGCCGCCGCAGCCCGAGCCCCAGTCCCATCCACCGCCATTCTGAGACCCCCGGCTGCGGTGCGTCAGTCCTCCGCGGGCAACCGAAATGTCATGTCGATGGCGGTGCCGCCCGGACTGTTGTCGATTTCCACTTCATCGCTGATGGCCCTGATCAGCGTCATGCCTCGACCGCCGTTGCCCGGGTCGGCCGCGGGCTTCTTCCAGGAACCGGAGTCGACGACCCGGGCGTGAATTGCCCCGTCGGCGGCTTCAACGTCGAGCAGCATCGTCCCCACGCTCTGCCCGCGATAGGCGTGCTCGATGCAGTTGGTGCACGCCTCGCTGACCACCAGCACAATGTCACCCGCCTGCTCGTCGGGAACTTCGGCGGCCTGCAGCCACGACAGCAACTGGCGCCGAACAATGACCAATTGGTCTGGGGTAGCACTGGTTTCAATCCGCAGCGGCCCGTGCTGGTACCGATAGGCCACCATCGCGACATCGTCGTCATAGCCCCCGGTGGGGGCCAGTTGACTCAGCACCGCGTCGGCGACGGCATCGATCGGCAGCATCACGGAGTCGGCCACCACATCGGCCACCCGGCCCAGCCCCTCGTCAATCGATTCGTACCTGCGCTCGACCAAGCCGTCGGTAAACAGCAGCAGCGTCGACCCTGGCGGCAACACCTGAGTCGCTTCGGGTCTGGGCTCCACTCGACGGACCGCCAGCGGCACTGACCGGGCATCGGTCAGCAGGACGGGCCCAGACTTCGGCTCGGCGAGCACCGCGGGCATATGGCCGGCATTGCTGTAGTCGAGGATGCCCGATTCGGTGTCCAGGATGGCCAGGAACACCGTCGTGCAATAGGCATCGGGAATCAGCGATGCCGCCGCATCGAGTTGTTCGAGCAATAGCGCCGGTTGTGCACCGGTGAGCAAGAGTGCGCGCGCCGAACTGCGCAGCTGGCCCATGATCGCGGCGGCCGGCAAACCGCGCCCCACGCAGTCGCCAACGACAATTCCGATGCGGTGCTCACCGATCGGCAATACGTCATACCAGTCACCGCCGATCTCGAGCGGCGGGACCGCGGGCTCATAGCGCACCGCAAAGCCGGGCGGCGGTTTCACCGGCGGCAGCATGGCCCGCTGCAATGTCAACGATGTTTCCCGGGCACTCTCGAACTGCCGGACGTGCCCGATGGCCAGGCTGAGGTGACCCACCAGGACCGTGACCAGCAGCCGATCCTCGGCGGTCACCCAGCGCGGTGCCCCAAGTTCCAGCCATAAGGCGACGTCCGCGGTGCCGGAGAGCACCGCGACCAGCCCCTGTGCCCTGCCCGGGGAGTCTGGCCACTCGATCGGTCTGGCGGTCAGCGGCAGTTGGGCACGGGCGCCCAGGAACGTCTCGCGCAGCTGCGGATCCAGGGCACGCCAGGACGATTCCGCCGGCTCCCCGGCGACCTGCACGGTAGGTTCGCCGTCACTTGGTGGCCACATCACCGCGACCACACGTTGCACATCGACCGCGGTACGGCACTCTTCGAGAGTGATCGAGAGCACCTCGGAAACGCTCTTGGCCACGCTCACCGAGGTAGCCAATCGCAGCACCGCGCTTTCCCGGGCGGCGAAGGCGCGTTCAGCGGTGATGTCGCGAACGGTGCCGACGTAGACGTCTCGGTCTGAGCCCGATCCGCGAACCGCGTTGATACTCACCGCAACCCAGGACAGATGGCCATCCTGATGGCGAACCGGCGTCTCGTAGTCGGCGCTGCCCTCATGCCGAACTCGCTCTTGCTGTTGTGCCGCGGATTTGCGGTCCACCAGCCACGGGTGTGGCCACCGGTAGGGCAAACCCTCGGGGGGATAGCCCAGGATCTCGGCAAAGGCGCTGTTCATGTCGATCACGGCACCCTCGTCATCGGCGACGAAGAACCCTTCCTGCAACGAGTTCACCAGGGCGCTGCGGAACTTGTCGCGGTGCGCGAGATCCTCGGCGCGGGCCCGCTGCTCCTCGTAGCGTTTGGTGCCGTCTAGAAATCCGCGCGTCGCAACGTCCAGCGCGGCCAATGTCTGCAGCAAGAACTCCAGCGCGACCGACCGGTCGGACCCAGGGTTCGGCGAGATTTCGTCGAGCAGCCGGAAGTGGTTCTCGATGATGTCGAGAATGCTGATCTGTTCCTGCAGTGCCCGGCGGCCGAACTCATGCCCGACGGCCAGACTGTTCTCGTCGCGGGTATCCAGATACGCGCGCAGCGCGTCGGCGTACTGGGTCTGGAACGCATCGACGGCGCCGAAGTCTCCGGTCTCGGTCACGTCGATACGCCCCGGTGGCGTGCGGCGAGGACAAGGGCGTCGTCGTTCTCTTTGGCGTGCTTGACCAGAATCTGTTCGGCGATCACCGGGGCGGACGCCGCAAAATCGATGTGATCCAGGTAGTCCTCGGCGACGCCGTCGCTGGCTATGACCAGTAGATCGCCCGCGCGCATGGGAACCATTTTTGCTGGGGTGATCTCCGGGATCCGGTAGCCGACAATGCCGGGGGTCAGTCGCACGCTGGATCGGACCTGCACGCCGCTTACCGCCTTGGCTACCAGGTTGGCGCTGACATTTCCCACCCCCGTCCACACCAGTTTGCCGGTGGGCAGATCAATCCTGGCCAGGGTCATCGCGACCCCCCTGCTGCCGGTCAGGACCCGATGACAGAGCTGGATCAACACCTCGAGACGTTCGCCGCGCGCATTCTTGACCACCTCGACGGCCCGCAACGCGGCGCTTTCGGCGGCCGGGCCGTGCCCCAGCCCGTCCATCACCCCGAAGAGTGCGGAGTCGTCCTCGGTCTCGACGGCGATCGGCTGGTCGCCGAGAGCGTGCTCACCGGGCCGCGGGCGACCGGCCGTCGCCCACTCGATTGGCCCGAATCGGCCACTATCACGCACGAGGCGGAACCCATTTCCACATCTCGACGATCGTTCCGCGGCCTACCACAGACTCCACGACCAACCGGTCCATCAGGCGCCGCGCTCCCGGCAAGCCCATGCCCAGCCCGCGCCCGGTCGAGTAGCCGTCCTCCATCGCGCGCTCGATGTCAGCGATGCCGGGACCGTCGTCTTCGGCGCGCACCACCAGGGCCTTGCGGCCCTCCCGGTCCTGCACGGCCACCCGAACCGCGCCGCGACCGGCATAGCTGGTGATATTGCGCGCGATTTCGGAGATCGCGGTGGCGATCATGGTGACGTCGGTCAGCGAGAATCCGAGGTCGAGGGCGAGTTGATGACCGGCTTTTCGGGCGGTGACGATGTCGTCGGGATGGTTGATCCCGACCACGGTCTCATCCGCCACCGTCGGGCCCGATCGTCGACTTCCGTAGTCCCAGTTGCTTGTTCAGCAGCGCCACACCCTCTTCGAGGTCCAGGGCGGTTTTCATGTCGTCGAAGGTCAGGCCCAATTGGACCATTGAAAACGCGACTTCTGGCTGCAGGCCCACGATCACGGTGGTAGCACCACGCAATCGGGTCATGTGGGCGATGGTCTGCAACGAACGCGCCGCGAACGAATCCATCACGTCGATGGCGGTCACGTCGACCACAATGCCCTGGGCGCGAAAGCGGCTGACCCGCTCCATGAGGTCATGCCGGAGGCGTTCGGTGTCGCTGTCGGTCAGTGCGGACTGAACCGTCGCGATCAGAATCGGACCCTGTTTCAAGATCGGTACTGGCATGACAAACCCTCGATGGCTCGACCTGTGCGGACTAGTCGCCGGTGCGAGTGACTGCGTAGCCCAGCAGCCGCTCGGCTTCCTCTATACCCCCTTGTAAATCGCCCACGGCATTCATCTTCGAAAGGTCGAGCCCGATTGTCACCAGCGTCAGTGCGATCTCGGAGGACAAGCCGGTGATGATCACGTTCGCGCCCATCAATCCGGATGCGTCGACGGTTTGGACCAGGTGGTTGGCCACCGTCGAGTCGATGGCGGGCACCCCGGTCACGTCGATGACCACGACCTTGGCGCGGTTGGCCCGGATGGCCCGCAGCAGTTGCTCGGTGACCTGTCGGGCGCGCTGACTGTCCAGCACTCCGATGATCGGCAGAATCAGCAGTTGCTCGCGCACCTGCAGCACGGGCGTGGACAGCTCCCGGATCGCCTCCTGCTGCTGCCGGATGATGCGCTCACGCTCCTGCACGAAGCTCACCGCGACGGTGTTGGCGATGCGGTTGGCCGCCGGTTCGTAAGCGTCCAGAACTCGGCTGAGCATCTCGAAGTCCGTCTGATACTTCTCGAACAGGGAGCGGGCCAGCACGTCGCGCAGCAACAGGACGATGCCGACGACCTCATCGGTTTCCACGCCCCTGGGAATGATGCGTTCGGAGAGATCACGTGCGTAGGCCTGCAACGCCTCGACGCTTCCGGTCTCGAGCACCTCGACGTAGTTGTCGTACACCGCGGTCGCTTCGGAAAAGATCTCGTCCGGCGTCATCGCCGTGAGCAGCCGCGCCTCGGTGATGCTGCGGGCCCACTTCTCGCGCAACGCGGTTCGATTTTGCCGCAGATGCTCGACCAGCTGCGGCAGCAAACCTTCGCTAGACACGCCGATCGGCCCAGAGCTGGTACTGATGCTGCTGCTGAAGACGGACGGCGAATCTGACATTTGGCCTCCCAAGTGCCGCGCCGCGCTCCGCAGGGCGCTGGTCATATGGCGAGACTAGCCTGGAGGCCGCTGTGGAACGCGTTGAGGTCTTCTTCTTCTCGCAGTTCGTGAGGCAGGTTAGGCTTGCAGCACACCGAAGGCTCGGACAAAGGACCGCCATTGTCAGCTCCCGATTCGATCACCGCCGTGGTCACCGATCACGATGGAGTCACCGTGCTCAGTATCGGCGGCGAAATTGATTTGGTTACTGCTCCGGCCCTCGAAGAAGCCATCGGCGCTGTCGTTGCCGACAGCCCGACTGCGCTGGTCATCGACCTTTCCGGGGTGGAGTTCCTCGGCTCGGTGGGGCTGAAGATCCTGGCCGCGACCTACGAGAAGCTCGGCACTGCGGCCGAGTTCGGCGTGGTCGCACAGGGGCCCGCGACCAGGCGGCCGATTCACCTGACCGGTCTGGACAAGACTTTCCCGCTCTACCCCGCCCTCGATGACGCATTGACCGGCGTGCGGGACGGCAAGCTCAACCGCTAGCGCCTGCTTTTCGCTTCGGCTACTTGCGTTTTCGGGCACCGAGGGTTCCCTCAGGTGCGATGATCACGAACATGGATGTCGATCATCCGGAACGAGATCAACGCTGGGATTACCGTCGGCGGCGGGAAACCGAACTGGAACGGCTCGACCGCAACTGGACCAGCCTGCTGCAGGAGCTGCGGGTGGTGCAGACCGGGGTTCAGCTGCTGACCGGGTTCCTGCTGATGCTGCCGTTCCAGCAGCGCTTCGAGGTTCTGGGGCTACACACGGTGTATTTGGCGACGGTGGCGTTCTCGGTGGGCGCGACGATCTTGTTGGTCGCCCCGGTAGGCATGCACCGGTTACTGTTCCGGCGACACCGTCTGGTGGTGCTGGTTTCGGCGGCACATCGCTGCGCCTACGCCGGGTTGGTCCTGCTGGGGCTGGCTTTGACCGGGGTTACCGCCCTCATCTTCGATGCGGTGTCCGGACGTACCGCGGCCATCATCGCCGGGTCGTGCGCGCTGGTACTTTTTGCGCTCTTCTGGGTGCTGGTCCCGCTGCTGCTGCGCACCCGTGACGTGCAGCTTCCCGACTACTGATCGTTTCGTTGCGTGTGAGTTGTCGTCTTGGTGGGTAATTTCCGGTTGAGCTACCGGTCTCAGGGGGAATAGAAGAAGCAAGGGCAAGATCCGGGGAACGGCCAGTTTGGGGATTGGCTGGCCGAATGGAGAAGGGGGAGCGACCATCTGGGGCGCAGACGCCGGCGGGGCCGGAATGAAAAGTGCGGAGGGCGCAGCAGTCCAGCGATGTGGGCCGCTGATGGCGTGCTCCGGAATGGATTGAGCCGGTGCGCGCGGGTACGTCGTTACGGTGGAATCGCTGGTCAAGGGTGGGGCGCTTCCGCTACATCGCTCGTGATGATCGCTGGGAATGGTCAGATGAGCTGGCTCGGATGCACGGCTATGAGCCGGGTCGGGTCAGGCCGACCGCCGATCTACTGGTTGCGCACAAGCATCCCGATGACAAAGCGGTCGTCGCTGAACTGGTAGACCAGGTGTGCCGTTATGGAAAGCCATGCAGCAATCGGTTTCGCATTATCGATACGGGTGGCGTCGTACACATCGTCGTGGTGCTGGCGAATCCGCTCTATGACGGTCACGGGTCGCTGGCCGGCACTGCCGGGTTCTATGTCGACATCACCGAACAATATGAGGTCGACATGCAAAAGCGGTTGACCCAAGCGGTCACCGCGGTCAACGCCCGAAGGGCGGTCATCAATCAGGCCATCGGGATGCTGATGCATGAGTACCGGCTGGATGCCGAGTCCGCTTTCCAGGTGCTGGCCAAGTGGTCTCAGAAATCCAACACCAAGCTGCGGCTGTTGGCCGAGCGTGTCGTCGGCGACCCCGACGGGCGAAACGCGCTGCTCAACGAGGCCGCGGACACGGTCGGGGAACTGTTGTGCGCCGCCCGCAACGGGCATGGTTAACCTGTTGCAGTTCAGCGACATCACAGCCGGCGTATAGACCAGTCTCAGATTGGACTATGTGGCAATAGTGTCCATAGGATATGTAAGCTGCCCGTCGATGTGCGCTGCCCATGGTCCGCGTTTGATCGTCCCTGCTGGGAGTGAGCATGATTTGCACCGGGAATAGCGTCGTGCGGGTTGATGACCGGCTGGAGCCGGCCCCCGGCGAGACCGGCACGAGCGTGTCGGGCTTGATTGCGGCAGGTGTTTGGGTGATCGGTCTGGTGATCGGCCTGATCGCGTTGGGAATCGGGCAAGTGGGGATCGCGTCCACAACGCTCGGCGTTGCGATTGTGGCCCCCTGGCTCGGGCTGGCTGCGGCGTCGCGCAGCCGCCGCATTCCGGCGCGCGTACGCGCCTAGGTGTGGCCCGCGGCTGATCGGGGTACTGCACGTGCCACGGGTAATCACATCCGGTGTGTAGCCCGGTCACTCTGCAGGAAGGACCGCCGATGCCGACCGCCAGCGATTACGATGCCCGCCGCATACCTGATTCCGACGCCGCCGATCCGTCCGGCCTGCGCGAGCTGGCACCCGCTTTGCCGAGGTCGTCGACCGCGACCATCGATGCCGTCGACGACGACCCCAATGCGGCGCCCGTCTTCGAACCCCCGGGTGCGGATCTGTCCGGCGAGGAACTGTCGGTCGCGGTGATTCCGCAACGCAGCGACGAGTTCATCTGCTCGTGCTGCTATTTGGTGCAGCATCGCAGCCGGTTGCGCAGTTCGATCGGTCAGCTCCCGATCTGTGCCGACTGTGTGTGATTCTTGACCCCGCGGTAGGCGCCGTGTTGGGTCGTTAGGGTGCCTGCATCCGCTCCCTCGGCGCGCACACCGCCGGCTCTGCGCCGACCGCCCGGCCTACCTGCCCCGCGCCGCTTGCGTACGGTGTTCGCGGCCGCCTACGCGGTCGCATACCTGGTTGGTGGCGAGCGGCGAATGCTGCGATTGATCCGGCGCTACGGGCCGATCATGACGATGCCCATCCTCAGCCTGGGAGACGTGGCGATCGTCTCGGACCCGGCGCTGGTCAAAGAAGTCTTCACCGCGCCGCCCGACGTGCTCCTGGGCGGCGAGGGAGTGGGACCCGCGGCGGCGATCTACGGGGCGGGTTCGATGTTCGTCCAGGAAGAGCCCGAACACCTGCGGCGGCGCAAGCTCCTGACGCCGCCACTGCACGGCACGGCGCTGGGCCGTTACGTGCCGATCATCGAGGAGTCCACCCGCGCGGCGATGCGCGATTGGCCCGTCGATCGTCCCTTTGAGCTGCTTGGGGCGGCCCGGGCGCTGATGTTGGATGTGATCGTCAAGGTCATCTTCGGTGTCGACGATCCCGACGAGGTGCGGCGGCTGGGCCGGCCTTTCGAACGCCTCCTGGACCTTGGGGTTTCCGAGCAACTGACCGTCCGCTATGCGCTGCGCCGAGCGGGAGCGTTGCGGGTATGGCCACAGCGGGCGCGCGCCTACCGGGAGATCGAGAACGTCGTCATGCCGCTGATCGCGCAGCGGCGCAATGGCCTTGGCCGCACCGAACAGCGCGACATCCTGGGGCTGCTGATCAGCGCCCGGGGCGATGACGGTGAACAGCTGTCTGACCAAGAGATTCGTGACGACCTCATCACGTTGATGCTGGCGGGCCACGAAACCACCGCGACGACGCTGGCATGGGTTTTCGACCTGCTGCTACACCATCCCGATGCGCTGCGGCGCGTCCAGGAGGAGGCCGAGGGCGGCACGGAAACCTTCACCACCGCGGTGATCAACGAGACGCTGCGGGTCCGGCCGCCAGCCCCTTTCACGGCCCGCGTTGCCGCGCGCCCGTTCCGGCTCGGGGGCTACCTCATCGACCCCGGCACCCGAATCGTCGTCCACATGATCGCAATCAACCGCAACCCCGACGTGTATGAGCAGCCGAACCGGTTTCGTCCCGAGCGGTTCCTGGGCACGCGGCCGCAAACCTATGCCTGGGTTCCGTTCGGCGGGGGCGCCAAACGCTGTCTGGGCGCCGCTTTTTCCATGCGGGAGTTGGTGACCGTGCTGCACGTGTTGTTGCGGGAGGGGCAGTTCACGGCCGTCGACGAGGCGCCCGAGCGCATCGTGCGGCGCTCCATCATGCTGGCTCCCCGCCACGGCACCCGAGTGCGCTTCCGGCCCCGGCTCCAAGAATCCGTTTAGAACCCTCCAAGCGCGGGCCCCGAGTCTGGTGACAGCAACGGAACTGTCCGCCATGAAGGGAACAGCAGCTATGACCACCATCGACGTGCAGCCCGCATCCGCTTCGTCGGGGGCGCCGGTCCGCGAGACGAACGTCTATGCTTCGGCCGCGCTGGCTTTCGGCATGGTCGGTGCGGTCGTTTTGAGCGTCATCTGCGCGATCGCCGCGCTGGCAGACAGCAAGAACTCGGATCAGGGCCGAGGCGAGGCTATCGCCGGCCTGGTCATGTCGGCAGGCTGGGTCGCGGTGCTATTCGCACTGGCCCACTGGCATGTCGTCTAGCGGCTAAGAGCCGAGACAGACCTGCGATGACCTGAGTCGGGGTGGCGGGATTCGAACCCACGGCCTCTTCGTCCCGAACGAAGCGCGCTACCAAGCTGCGCCACACCCCGCTTGAAGCCACGACAGCCTATCGCACCGGCCCACCAACTCACTAAACAGCTGGCCAGAGGCTAGTTCCAGGCGCACGAGCGCTCGAACTCGACCAAGGCCTGGGCCGGATCGGTCGGATCCAGCCCCTGAGCGCTGACCCATTCGTCGTTGAAATAGGTCTCGGCGTAGCGATCGCCACTGTCGGCGAGCAAGGTGACCACCGAGCCGCTGCGGCCGTCGGCGACCATCTCGGCCAGCAGGCCGAACGCGCCCCACAGATTGGTGCCCGTGGACGGACCCACCCGACGGCCCAGAACGGCGCTCACGTGGCGTGCTGCCGCGATTGAGGCGGCATCGGGCACAGAGACCATGCAATCGACCACACCGGGCAGAAACGACGGCTCAACCCGCGGGCGGCCGATGCCCTCGATCCGAGAAGACTTGGGCATCACGATGTCGTAGCGGTCCTCGGCGTAGGCGGGGAAGAACGCGGAGTTCTCCGGGTCCACCACGCACAGTCGGGTCGTGTGCCGGCGATAGCGGATGTAGCGGCCGATCGTCGCGCTGGTGCCGCCGGTGCCCGCCCCCACCACGATCCATTCCGGAATGGGGTGCTGTTCCTCGCCCATTTGCGCGAAGATCGACTCGGCGATGTTGTTGTTGCCGCGCCAGTCGGTGGCACGCTCGGCGTTGGTGAACTGGTCCAGGTAGTGGCCGCCGGTTTCCTTGGCGACCCGCTCGGCCTCGGCGTAGACCTGGCTGGAGTTCTCCACGAAATGGCATCGGCCGCCTTGCGCCTCGATCAGCGCAATCTTGGAGGCGCTGGTCGCGGCCGGCATCACGGCAACGAACGGCAGACCCAGCAGGGCCGCGAAATACGCCTCGGAGACGGCCGTGGAACCCGAGGACGCCTCGACGACCGTGGTGCCTTCGCCGATCCAGCCGTTGCACAACGCGTACAGGAACAGCGACCGAGCCAGCCGGTGTTTGAGGCTGCCGGTGATGTGAGTCGTCTCGTCCTTGAGATACAACTCGACGTTCGCGTCGTTGCTCCACGCCGAGGGTAGCGGGTAGCGCAGCAGGTGTGTGTCGGCGCTGCGGCGGGCGTCTGCCTCGATCAGCCGGACAGCATTGTCCGTCCAATCCCGGGCCAGACTGCGGACCGCAACGCGAGCCTGCCCGCTCAACGGATCGACATGGTTGGTTGGGAGCGGTCCAGGTTGCTGCTGGAATCTCGGCCGCCCATCGGGGCGGCGATCAGCGTCAGCAGGGTCGCCTCGGGCCGGCAGCAGAAGCGAACCGGGGCAAACGGGGACGTGCCGATCCCTGCCGAGACGTGTAGGCGCATGTTCGCGCCCCACTGGGATGCGCCCTTGGCCCGGGTGCGATCCAGCCCGCAGTTGGTTACCAGGGCCCCGTAGAACGGCAGGCACAGCTGCCCGCCGTGGGTGTGGCCGGCCATCACCAGCTGGTAGCCATCGGCCGCGAAGCGGTCCAGCACCCGGGGCTCCGGCGAATGCGTGAGCCCCAGCCGCAGGTTGGCGGCCGGGCTCGCCGGGCCAGCGATCGCGTCGTAGCGGTCCCGATTGATGTGCGGGTCATCCACCCCCGCCGCCGCGATGTGCAGGCCGGCCACCTCGAACTCGCGCCGGGTGTGGGTGAGGTCGAGCCAGCCGCGCTCGGTGAACGCCGCGCGCAGATCCTGCCAGGGCAGGGGTTCGCCGCGAACCCGGTGGCCGGGGTTGATCAAGTAGTTCGCCGGGTTCTTCAGGCGCGGCCCGAAGTAGTCGTTGCTGCCGAAAACGAACACCCCCGGCCTGGCCAGCAGGTCGCCCAGGGTTTGCACGACCGCCGGCACCGCCTTGGGGTGGGCCAGGTTGTCTCCGGTGTTGACCACCAGATCGGGCTCCCAGCTGGCCAGCTCGCGCAACCAGGCTTGTTTGCGTCGCTGGTTGGGCAGCATATGAAGGTCACTGAGGTGCAGCACGCGCAGCGGCGTGGAGCCCGGGCTTAAGACCGGCATCGTGACCTCACGCAGGACGAACGCATTGCGTTCGATGAGTGAGGCATAGCCGACCCCGGCGACCGTCGAGCCGAGCGCGAGGGCACCGCCGCGCAGCAGAACGGACGCGGCCCGGTGCCGGCCGCTAAGCGGCCCAGGGAGCAGCTTGGTGATCGGAGGTTGGGCATAAGCCATGCAGGCAGGATACTGCGGCTCGCCGCCTACTCGCTCGTGGCGGGTCGCCACATCGGCTAGGTAGGCCTAGGGAGGCGGCGGTGCCAGCAGCGGAATCGTGATCGGCGGCAAGCCGGGAATCTCCACGACCTGCGACCCGACCGGGGGCGGCGGTTCACCTTCCGGCGGCGGCGGCGGTGCCGGCGGGATGCCGTTGCTGATTTGGATCGTGATGATCGACCCGGGGATGGTCTGGCCGCTCGGGGAGGTGCCGACCACCTCGCCGTATCGGGCGCTGCTGTTGACCGCGTTGGGTTGATCGGCGACCTGGAATCCCGCGTCCTTGAGGCGCTGGCGTGCCTGGTCCACGTCCAGACCCGCCACGCTGGGTACCCGAGAGCCGGGCGCGCCGTCCACATAGCGCGGATCGGTGGGCGGCAGCTGCACCTCGCCGAAGTCGGTGGCGATCGGCTTCAGCGCGGTGAACCAGGTACGGGCCGGCTCGTTGCCGCCGTACAGGTCGCCGTTGCCGCAATGGCGCAGCGGCCCCGAACACAGATCCGTCGGATTGGTCGAGTCGTCGTAGATGTAGTTCGCGGCCGCGTACCGGTTGGTGAAGCCGACGAATCCGGCTGACCGGTGGGCCTCTGTGGTGCCGGTCTTACCGGACACCGGCAGGCTCCAGCCGGCCGCGCCAGCCGAACCCGACGCCGTGCCGCCGCCCACCGCGTCCTTGCTCATCGCGTTGGCCAGCGTGTTGGCCAGGCCCTCGGGCACCACCTGGTCACATGTTTCGGTGGTGACGGCAACCTCGTTGCCGTTGCGGTCGATCAGCTTGTCGACCGGGTTAGGCGGGCACCACACGCCACCGGAGGCCAAGGTGGCCGCGACGTTGGACAGTTCCAGCGCGTTGACCTCGATCGGGCCCAGGGTGAAGGAACCGATGTTCTGGCGCTTGACGAAGTCGGCCAGACTCTCGTTGCTGTCCGGGTTGTAGTCGCGGGCGGTGCCGGGATTGGCGTAGGAGCGCAGTCCGAGCTTGATGGCCATGTCCACGGTGCGCGACACACCGACCTGCGAGATCAGCTTGGCGAAGGCGGTGTTGGGCGAGGTGGCCAGCGCGTCGGTCACGCTCATGGAACCGCGGTAGTTACCGGCGTTGATCACGCACCAGGTGTCCTTGGGGCAGCCCTTGGCCCCACCGCTGCCCAGGCCCTTGCCCTGGAACCGGCCCGGTACATCGAGTTGGGCATTGATGCCCATGCCCATGTCCAGGGCGGCGGCCGTGGTGAAGATCTTGAAGATCGACCCGGCGCCATCGCCGACCAGGGAGAACGGCTGCGGTCGCATGGTTTCGCCGGCGTTGATGTCCAGGCCGTACTTACGGTTGCTGGCCATCGCGAGCACCTGGTGAGACTCCTTGCCAGGCTTGATGACGCTCATCACGCTGGAGATACCGGGCAGGGTCGGGCTGGCGAACTTGTCGATGGCCGCCTTGACCGGGACCTGGACGTCGGGGTCCAGCGTGGTGCGAATCAGATAGCCGCCCCTGGCCAGCTGTTCCTTGCTGATTCCGGCGCGCGATAGGTACTCCTGGACGTAATCGCAGAAGAAGGCGCGATCGCCCGCGGCGATGCAGCCCCGGGGCAGCTCGTTGGGTTGCGGCAGGATCCCCAGCGGCTCGGCCTTGGCGGCGCGCAGTGCGTCGGCCTCCGACGGGATGTTCTGGATCATGGTGTCCAGGACCAGGTTGCGCCGTGCCAGCGCACCGTCGGGGTTGGTGTAGGGATTGAGCGTGCTGGTGGACTGCACCATGCCCGCCAGCAGCGCGGATTGCTGCCAGTTCAGCTCCGAAGCGTTGATGCCGAAGTAGGTCTGGGCCGCGTCCTGCACGCCGAATGAGTTGTTCCCGAAGGACACCAGATTCAGGTAGCGGGTCAGGATCTCGGGCTTGGTGAAGGTCTTGTCGAGGGTGAGGGCCATCCGGATCTCGCGCAGCTTGCGCGCCGGGGTGGTTTCGACGGCCGCCCGCTTCTCGGCGTCGGTCTGGGCCGTCACCAACAACTGGTAGTTCTTGATGTACTGCTGCTCGATCGTGGACCCACCCCGGGTGTCGAGGTCGCCCGAGGCGTAGCCGGCCAACCCGGTCAGGGTGCCTTTCCAGTCGACGCCGTTGTGTTCGGCGAAGCGCTTGTCCTCGATCGAGACGATCGCCAGCTTCATGGTGTTGGCGATCTTGTCGCTGGGGACCTCGAAGCGGCGTTGCGAATACAGCCACGCGATCGTGTTGCCCTTCGCGTCGACCATGGTCGATACCGCGGGGACTTCGCCCTGCAGCAGCTGCGCCGACCCGTTGGCCACTACTTCGGAGGCCCGGTTGGACATCAGACCGATGCCGCCGGCAAAGGGAAACATCAGCGCCGCGGCGACGATGCTGGCGAGCAGACAGAACCCTGAGAGCTTGAGCAGGGTGAGTGCGGCCGGGGGACGCTCGGACATGCGTACTACAGTAGCGGCCCCCTTGTCACGCCTCCGCGCCGCGCGATCGAAAAAAACTTTTTGCCCGAGGTGGGCCGGCGTGTCGCCGGGGGTAGAGCCAATATTTGCGCTCGCGTCACAGGTCAGGGGCAAAAACGGGGACCAATGCGGACTGTTTCCCCCGGCCGATTGGCACAACTCGGGACGATCGTCCCAAAAAATCCGTTATCGGACTGTTGCGCAATTGCCAGCTGACCACCTAACTTATATACGCAGTGAGATTCAGGTAACACCGATGTGGACAGTGTGTCGTTCGTCGCAACATCGGCTGGTACCCGAGGTGGGCGGTCGCGTAAGCGGCTGGGAGGAAGGGATCAGCTCGTGTCGGGAATTCGTCCTGTTGATGGAAGGGCAAACCTAACGTCGGCTCAGAACCTACTGAGCACTGGCGAGGCTGAAGAACGGATCAACTGGGTATCAAAGGCGCTCTGCCGGGCTACCGACCCGGACGAACTCTTTGTTCGTGGGGCCGCACAGCGCAAGGCCGCGGTGATTTGCCGGCACTGCCCGGTGATGCAGGAATGCGGCGCCGACGCGCTCGACAACAAGGTCGAGTTCGGCGTCTGGGGCGGCATGACCGAGCGGCAGCGCCGGGCGCTCCTCAAGCAGCATCCCGAGGTGGTCTCGTGGTCGGACTACTTCGAGAAGCGCAAGCGCCGCAGCGTCGGATAGGGCGCACGTGACCGGGGGGTCAGCGCAACGGCGGGCAGTCCCTTCCTGATTACTTTTTTGTTACACGCGCCGGTTGGATGCACTCTAATTGTCTTGTGCCCAATAGGAACTGGCGTGTGCCCAATTGGACCTACCGTCGCGGTCGGTCCTGACGGGCTGGTGTAGCGCCCCCGCCATTGCCGGCGGCGGTGATCTGATCGGCGAGTGCGCGCAGGGCGTCCAAGTCGGAAACGTCGAATGGCAGCGACGGCACGCCGATGATCGGCACATGCGGATTGGCTCCGGTGAATCGGGACAGCAACCGAATCTCGCGCTTGGCTGTCTGTGCCCGGTCGGCGTGGATGCGCAGCACCGCCGCCGTCAGCGCGGCCGTCTCCGAATCGGCATGCTCCTCGTCCAAAGTTTCGGTTGCGTCGATGGCCCGTTCGGCCGGCAGCCCGCACAGGGTCGGATGGGTGCGGTTCAACACCAGTCCGGCCAGCGGCATGCTTTCTTCCGAGAGTCGGTCCACAAAGAAAGACGCCTCGCGCAGCGCGTCGGGTTCGGCCGCCGACACCACCACAAACTGGGTGCCGCGGCGCTTCAGCAGGGCGTAGGTCCGGTCGGCCTTCTCCCGAAAGCCGCCAAAGGTCGCATCCAGTGACTGCACAAAATCGGCCGCATCGCCGAGCATCCTCGAACCGAGCACCGTCGACATGGCCTTCATGGCCAGGCCCATCACGCCCGTCACCAAGCGGCCAATGCCTCGGCCGGGAGCGAGCAGTAGCCGCCACAGGCGGCTGTCCATGAAGCTGCCCAGGCGCTTGGGTGCATCCAGGAAATCAAGAGCATTGCGCGACGGCGGGGTGTCCACCACCACCAGGTCCCACCGGTCCTGGGCCAGCAGCTGTCCCAGCTTTTCCATTGCCATGTATTCCTGCGTGCCGGCAAGGGACGTAGCGACGGTTTGATAGAACTGGTTGTCCAGAATCGATTGTGCCCGTTCGGATCCGGAGTACTGGATCACCATTTCGTCGAACGTTCGGCGCATGTCGAGCATCATCGCGTGCAGCTCACCGGAGACCTCGGGGGCCAACGGCACTCGTTGGGGCACGTTGCCGAGATCATTGACGCCCAGCGCCTGTGCCAGTCGCTTGGCGGGGTCGATGGTCAGGACGACCACGGTGCGGCCATATTCGGCCGCTCGCAACGCGATCGCCGCAGCGGTGGTGGTCTTGCCGACGCCTCCGGCCCCGCAGCACACCACCACGCGGTTGGCGGTGTCGGCCAAGATGGCCGCCATGTCAAGAGTTTTCGGCACGCTACTCATCGAACCCCCTGCTGTGCAAGTGATTCCGAAAGCTCGTACAAGCTGCCCAAGTCGACTCCATCGGAGATTGTCGGTAGTTCCAGTCGCGCCACTTGCAGGGCGTCGAGTTGCTGCGCCGTCTCGGCACGCGCGGTGATTCGGGTCGCGTGTTCGATGGTTTCGGTCAGCAGCCCGGCGAAATCGGCATCCGCGAGCTCAATTCCGGCCATTGCCAGCCCGGACCGCACCGAGTCCGCGTCGACGTCTCCCTCGGCGGCCTTGGCGAGGTCCCCGGGATCCAGATAGGCCGGAATATTTCGGTTCACGATCACGCTGCCGATCGGCAATTCCATCTCGGCCAGCTCTTCGATGGCTTCCAGCGTCTCCTGCACGGGCAGCGCTTCCAGCAGGGTCACCAAATGGATGGCGGTCTGGTCGGAGTGCAGCAGGTTCACCACGCCCTCGGCCTGCGAATGCACCGGCCCGCCCTTGGCCAGGTCGGAGACGGCCTTGGTGACGTCGAGGAAGCGCGCGATCCGGCCGGTCGGGGGCGAATCGACAACGATCGCGTCATAGACCGGCAGCCTGTTTTTATCGACGCGGACCACCGTCTCTTTGATCTTTCCGGTGAGTAGCACGTCACGCAGGCCGGGTGCGATCGTGGTGGCGAATTCGATGGCACCGATCCGGCGCATTGCCCGGCCCGCGATGCCCAGGTTGTAGAACATCTCGAGGTACTCCAGGAAGGCGGCCTCGATGTCAATCGCCAGTGCATTGACCTGACCGCCACGTTCGGCGGTCGCGATCTTGACTTCTTGGTATGGCAGCGGCGGAACGTCGAAGAGCTGCGCAATGCCTTGGCGCCCTTCGACTTCGACGAGAAGGACCTTGCGGCCCCCCGCTGCTAGGGTAAGTGCGAGAGCCGCCGCGATCGTGGACTTTCCGGTGCCGCCCTTGCCGGTTACAAAGTGCAAGCGGGCCTTCGACAAGCGCGATGGCCACCCGACGGAACCGCTGCCGCTAGATGTGTTTGCCACCATCGCATGCTAGCCCTACCGGCCCGTATGGGAACCGGCCTGGCCGAAGGTTTTCAAGTTCGACCGATAAGCTCGCGCTATGACCCAAACCACCACATGGGAGTACGCGACGGTTCCGCTGCTCACGCACGCCACCAAACAGATCCTCGATCAATGGGGAGCCGATGGCTGGGAGCTGGTGGCGGTGCTGCCCGGCCCAACCGGTGAGCAGCACGTCGCCTACCTGAAGCGTCCGAAGTAGAAGTAAAGGGTCTTGATTCTGATGAACGCTACATCCCGGCTCGCCGAACTGGGTATCACGCTTCCGCAGGTGGCGGCGCCGCTGGCGGCCTACGTCCCCGCGGTACGCACCGGCAATCTCATCTACACCGCGGGGCAGCTGCCCTTGGAAGCCGGAAAGCTCCTCGGCACCGGCAAGGTCGGCGCCAACGTCACACCGGAGGAAGGTAAGGCGCTGGCGCGCGTCTGCGCGCTCAACGCGCTGGCCGCGGTGAACTCGCTGGTGGACATCGATTCGGTGACCCGGGTGGTCAAGGTCGTCGGGTTCGTCGCCTCCGCGCCGGGCTTTCACGGTCAGCCCAACGTCATCAACGGTGCCTCGGATCTGCTTGCCGAGGTGTTTGGCGACAAGGGCGTGCACGCGCGTTCGGCGGTCGGTGTCGCGGAGTTGCCGTTGGACGCCCCGGTAGAGGTCGAGCTGATCGTGGAGGTCGGCTAGCCGCCGTGTCCGAGACAGCTGGGTCGCTGACGCATCCTGCATACGGCCGGTTACGGCCGGTCACCGACCTTGCCTCGGTCCTGGTTGCCGATAACCCGGGTCTGCTGACCCTGGAGGGCACCAACACCTGGGTGCTCCGCGGCCCACGCAGTGACGAACTGGTTGTCGTCGATCCCGGGCCGGCCGACGACGAGCACATTGCCCGAATCGCCGCGCTGGGCCGCATCGCGCTGGTGCTGATCAGTCACCGCCATGGCGATCACACCGACGGCATCGACAAGCTGTTCGAGCGCACCGGTGCGCCCGTGCGCGCCGCCGATCCCCAGTTCCTGCGCGGTGACCCGGTGGCGTTGAGCGACGGTGAGGTCATCGATGCCGGCGGGCTGAAAATCACCGTGTTGGCCACCCCGGGACACACCGCGGACTCGCTGTCGTTCGTGCTCGAGGATGCCGTGCTCACCGCCGACAGCGTGTTGGGGCGGGGGACGACCGTCCTGGACAAGCAGGACGGCAGCCTGTCCGAATACCTGGAATCGCTGCATCGGCTCCGCGGTCTGGGGCCGCGCATGGTCCTGCCCGGCCATGGGCCGGACCTGGCCGACATTCGGATCGTCGCGCAGGGATACCTGGCGCACCGCCAGGAGCGGCTCGAGCAGGTTCGCTCGGCGCTACGGGAGCTCGGCGAGCAAGCCAGCGCTCGCCAGATCGTCGAACACGTCTACGTCGACGTCGACGAGAAGCTCTGGGATGCCGCCGAGTGGTCGGTTCAGGTGCAGCTGAACCATCTGCACCAAGCCGGGAGCCCGTCCTAGCGGGCTCGGCGGGCCAGCCGTTCGGAGTCCGAGATGAGCACGCTCTTGCCCTCCAGGCGGATCCAGCCCCGATGTGCGAAGTCGGCCAGCGCCTTGTTGACCGTTTCCCGGGAAGCGCCCACCAGCTGGGCGATCTCCTCCTGAGTCAAGTCGTGGGTGACCCGCATGGCGCCGCCCTCTTGGGTGCCGAAGCGCTGCGCGAGCTGCAACAGCTGCTTGGCCACCCGGCCGGGCACGTTGGTGAAGATGAGGTCGGCCAGGTTGTTGTTGGTCCGGCGCAGCCGGCGGGCCAGAACCCGCAGCAGCTGCTCGGCGATCTCCGGCCGATCGGCGATCCATGCCCGCAGCGCGTCGCGGTCCATTGACACCGCCCGCACCTCGGTGATTGTGGTCGCGCTGGAGGTCCGAGGTCCGGGGTCGAAGATCGACAACTCACCGAACATGTCGGACGGTCCCATGATGGTCAGCAGGTTCTCCCTGCCGTCCGGCGACCTACGTCCGATTTTCACTTTGCCGGCGACGATGATGTACAGCCGATCACCGGGCTCACCTTCAGCGAAAACCGTGTGTCCGCGGGGGAAGTCAACGGGCTGCAGTTGTTTGGTTAATGCTGCGACCGCGCCGGGTTCAACCCCTTGGAAGATTCCTGCCCTTGCCAGGATCTCGTCCACGTTGCCTCTTCAGCTTTCCAACGAAGTGATATGGGCGGGCCAATCTGTTGACCGTTGCCGAGTCTAAAGGTTATGCCAATCAGTACGACGTGCCAACGCTACACACGATTCACGTGTCGGGTCGACGTAAACTGCGGATTGGTCCGCAACTGGGCGTGCAGGTGGTTGAACGCGCCTTCCACCCCGGGCACGGCGTGATGCTTCCCGGTCAGGGCCCTTGGTGCCGAGGCGTCGCTGAGAGCCAGCGCTTGGCGCCGATGCAGATATTCCAATGCTTCGGGCATCCCCTCGCGGGCCAACGTGCGTACGTCGACGGCCCGAGCGTGGTCGAGAAACTCGGCGACGTCGGAAGCGCTCACGGTGTCGTCGGACAGCGCTACCTCCAGCCGACCCAGACCGAGCGTCGTCAGAATCAGCAACGCCGGAATACCCGCGACCAGCAACCATGACACAAGGAGAGTAAACACGGCTTCGAATCAACACCAGGTCTCAGCGAGATCACGAAATCAGTACTCTGTCGTAGGTGAGCGTGGCAAAGGCGTCTGGGGAGTCCAAGCCCACCGCGAATGCGTCCACCCCCAAGTTACCCAAGCGCTGGTCCGAAGAGACCCGGACAGCCTTGGTGCGGCGGGCGCGTCGGATGAATCGCAAACTGGCACAAGCGTTTCCCCACGTGTACTGCGAGCTGGACTTCACCTCGCCGCTGGAGTTGGCGGTGGCCACGATTCTTTCGGCGCAGAGCACGGACAAGCGGGTGAATTTGACGACGCCGGACTTGTTCGCGAAATACCAGACAGCGCTGGATTACGCCCAGGCCGATCGCGCCGAATTGGAAAACCTCATCCGCCCCACTGGTTTCTACCGTAACAAGGCGAACTCTCTCATCGGCCTCGGGCAAGCTCTCGTCGAGCGGTTCGACGGCCAGGTGCCGGCCACCATGGAGGAGCTGGTGACGCTGCCCGGGGTCGGGCGCAAGACGGCCAACGTCATCTTGGGCAATGCCTTCGACGTTCCCGGGATCACCGTGGACACCCACTTCGGCCGACTGGCGCGACGGTGGCGCTGGACCGCCGAAGAAGACCCGGTCAAGGTGGAACACGCGGTCGGCGAGCTGATCGAGCGCAAGGAGTGGACGCTGTTGAGCCACCGGGTGATCTTCCACGGTCGCCGCGTCTGCCACGCTCGCAAACCGGCGTGCGGCGTGTGCGTGCTGGCCAAGGATTGCCCCTCCTATGGGCTCGGTCCCACGGAGCCGCTGCTCGCCGCGCCACTCGTGCAGGGTCCGGAGACCGAGCACCTACTGGCCATGGCCGGGCTGTGACCGCGCGATAGTGCCGGAGCTGACGCGGCTGACACCTGGGGCTCGCTGGACCATTGCGGTGCTGGCGGTAGTGGTCGCGCTGATAATCGCGTTGGCCGCCCAGCTGCGTGAGGGTTCCGGGCCGGCGGGGCACACCGGTGCGCCGGTCGCGCGTGAACATCGTGATGCTGACACGCCGGCTGCCCTGGCCGGGCCACGACGGCGCGCGAACCTGCCGCCCTGTCCGGCCGGCGGCGCTGGTCCCGGCCCGGCCCGGTTGCAGGGTGTGGTGGTGGAATGCGCGGCCAACGGTGCGCCCGTCGATGTCGCCTCCGCCGTGGCCGGCCGCCGGGTGCTGCTCAATCTGTGGGCGTATTGGTGCGCGGAGTGCACGGCCGAATTGCCGGCGTTGGTCGAGTACCAGCGACGCGTTGGATCCGAGGTGACCGTGCTGACCGTTCACCAGGACGAGAATGAAGCCGCCGCGCTGGTGGAATTGGCCGACCTCGGCGTTCGGTTGCCGACCCTGCAAGATGGCCGCCGCAAGGTGGCGGCCGCGCTGGGGGTCGCGAATGTGATGCCCGCGACTGTGCTCCTGCGGCCGGACGGTAGCGTGGCCCAAACCCTGCCGCGAGCTTTCGGCAGCGCCGACGAGATTGCGGCTGCGGTCGGAAACCCGGCGTGACGAGCGCTTGGCCTAACCTGCCCGACCGGCCCGACCAGCCCGACAAGGAGGCACCGGTGAACGCGACCGTTGCCCTGACTCCTGAGGTCGGTCCGTCCTGGCTGCGCCCACTGGTCGACAACATCGATCGGGTGCCCGATGCGGTTCGGCGGCGGCTGCCGGCCGACGTGTTGGCGATGGTGACCGCAGCCAGCTCGACCGCATCGTTGCGTCGCGACGAGCGCGATGCCGCGGTTCTGGTGCTGTTCTCGGGTCCGGAGTCGGCCGACGGCCGGGTGCCCACCGATGCCGACCTGCTGCTGACGGTGCGAGCGTCGACGTTGCGCCACCATGCCGGTCAGGCGGCCTTTCCCGGAGGTGCGTCCGATCCCGGCGACGACGGGCCGGTTGCCACCGCCTTGCGTGAGGCCCACGAAGAAACCGGGCTCGACGTCAGCAGGCTTCATCCCCTGGTCACCATGGAGCGGACCTTCATTGCGCCCTCGCGCTTCCACGTCGTTCCGGTCCTGGCCTACTCGGCCGATCCCGGTCCGGTGAACGTCATCAACGAGGCCGAAACGGCGATCGTGGCGCGAGTTCCGGTCCGAGCCTTCATCAATCCGGCCAACCGGCTGATGGTGTACCGGCGTACGTTGAGCCGGCGCTGGGCCGGACCGGCGTTTCTGCTGAATCAAATGCTGGTTTGGGGATTCACTGGCCAGGTGATTTCGGCAGTGCTTGATGTTGCGGGGTGGTCGGAGCCCTGGGATACCAGCGACCTGCGTGAGCTGGATGACGCGATGGCGCTGGTCGGCGAGCAGGGTGGGCTGCGATGAACTCGATGACCCCGTCACAGTGGCTGGACATCGCCGTCTTGGCGGTCGCCTTCATCGCCGCTGTCTCCGGCTGGCGCTCCGGCGCTCTGGGCTCGATGCTGTCCTTCGCCGGTGTGCTGCTGGGTGCGATCGCGGGTGTGTTGCTGGCGCCCCATATCGTCAGCCACATCAACGCCCCGCGGGCAAAACTTTTCGCCGCGCTGTTCCTGATCTTGGGGCTGGTGGTGGTCGGCGAGGTCGCCGGCGTGGTGCTGGGACGGGCCGTCCGCGGCGCGATCCGTAACCGGCCGATTCGAGTGATCGACTCCGTCATCGGGGTCGGAGTGCAGCTCGTTGTGGTGCTGACCGCGGCGTGGTTGTTGGCGACGCCGTTGACACAGTCCAAGGATCAACCGGAGCTGGCGGCGGCGGTCCGTGGTTCGCGGGTACTGGCTCAGGTCAACGAGGTGGCGCCCACCTGGCTCAAGACGGTGCCCAAGCGACTCTCGGGGTTGCTGAACACGTCGGGTCTGCCGGCCGTCTTGGAGCCGTTCAGTCGCACCCCGGTCATTCCGGTCGCCTCGCCAGATCCGGCGCTGGCGCGAAATCCGGTGGTCGAGGCCACCGCGCCAAGCGTGCTCAAGATCCGCAGCTTGGCGCCGAGTTGCCAGAAGGTGCTCGAAGGCAGCGGCTTCGTGATCGCGCCGGACCGGGTGATGACCAATGCCCACGTGGTGGCGGGGGCCAACAGTGTGCAGGTGTTTGCCAGCGGCAAGCCGCTGGATGCCACGGTGGTCTCCTATGACCCCTCGGTGGACATCGCGATCCTGGCCGTGCCGGGTTTGCCGCCGCCACCACTGATCTTCGCCGAGCGGGAAGCGCCAACCGGTACCAACGTGGTGGTGCTGGGTTATCCCGGCGGCGGGAATTTCACCGCGACTCCGGCCAGGATTCGCGAGGCCATCCGACTCAGCGGCCCCGACATCTACCGCAACCCGCAGCCGGTGACCCGCGACGTCTACACCATCAGGGCCAACGTGGAGCAAGGTGATTCGGGCGGGCCGCTGATTGATCTCAACGGCCAAGTGCTTGGCGTGGTGTTCGGCGCGGCGGTCGACGACCCGGACACCGGGTTTGTCCTCACCTCCGGCGAGGTGGCCAGTCAGCTGGCCAGGATCGGCGCTACCGAGCGCGTCGCCACCGGATCCTGCGTCAGCTGAGCCGCGCGTCGCGGGTCTGCTCGAAAAACCGCATCAGGTGCCGGTTGATCTCTTCGGGCGCTTCCTCATGGCTGTAATGGCCCACGCCGGCGACCGACACGTAGCGTCCGTGCGGTGCATAACGTTGGGTGCGCTCCACCGGGGCGGCCAGGACGTAGGGATCGGCGTCGCCGCGTAGGTGCAAGATGGGGACGCCGGGGCGTTGATTCATGGAGCGCATGAATCGGTGGCCTTCCCCGCGTAGCTGGCTGCGCACCGCCCAGCGCTGGTACTCCAGTGCGCAGTGCGCGGCGGCCGGGATCTGGATGGCCCGCCGCAGATAGCCGATGCTCTGCGAGAAATCTTCCGAGGCCGCCCATTTGGCGCTGGTGCGGCTGCGGATCAGCCGTTCGATTTCCTCGGCGTTATCCCGGGTCAGCAAACGCTCGGGCCACAGCGGCACCTGGTAGCGCAACAACGTCGGCAACAGCGCGCGCCCCTGATCGCGCCTGGTCAGGGTGGATCGCCGCAGCGCGGCCGGGTGCGGTGAGCTGATCAACGCGATGGCGCGCACCAATCGGGGATGCAGTAGCGCGGTGGTCCAGCAAGCCAGCCCGCCGTCAGCGTGGCCGACCAGGGTGGCCGAGGAATGTCCGAGCGCACGGATCAGTCCGGCCGTATCGCCGGCCAGGGTCCAGCCGTCATAGCCGCGGGGCGGTTTGTCGCTGCCGCCGTAACCGCGCAGGTCGACGGCGACCACCCGGGCACCGGTGAGCCCGCGCAGCTGATGACGCCAGGACCACCAAAACGACCCGAACCCGTGCAACAGCATCACCAGGGGCTGGGTGGTGCTCGGTGCGTTATCGCGCTGGCCGGCCGGGACGGCCTCGACCACATGAAACCGGATGCCGTTGGCGTGGATGTCCAGATGGCGCCATGGCCCGTCGATGCGGGTGATCGACGGATCTGGTGCGGGCATTTACCAACCCGAAGGATCGGTGACCGGCTTGCCGGGCGCGGGGGCGGAGGGTTCGACCGCGATGGACTTGTCGTGGCCCGGAATCAGCGCGGTGCGGGTCTCCTTGACCGACTCGATGGTTTGTCGTGGTCCTCGGATCCGGCGGACTTTCAAGAAACCCAGCAAGGCGAGCATGCCAGTGGTCAAAACCATGAGGCCGAACACGATGAGAAACGCCACCCAACGCCATAGCCAGGTGTCGAGCAACTCGGCGAGGAAAAAGAACAAGAAAAAGGTGGAGTAGAACAGCACCACCAGGGCGGCGATGAAGAAAACGCTGCCCGTCAGGCCCTTCTTGACATCACGCGTGATCTCGGCGCGCGCCAGTTCCACCTCGGCCCGCACCAGCGTCGACATCTGAGTTGTCGCGTCTTTGATCAGGTCGCCGATCGACGGCTCAGCCGGCATGGCATGCGGGTCCGCCAACGGAATCGTGGTCAGCGTGCTGGGCACACCGTTCTTGCGATCAGGTTTGCTCACAGACGGTCCTCTCGATTTGACGGCCGCGGTTTGGCGGTCGTCGCGGATTATGTTGCCATGCGCTTCGGTGCCGTACGAGGCGAGTCGATCACCGCGCGGGACGGGGCCGGATCAAGCCGGTTAATTGACGCTTGCGCACCATTCCAACAGCAACGGGGCAGGTCCCGCGATCATCTACACTGGCGCATCTGTTCTGATGTTTGACCAGCCGACGGGAGTACCACTTTGCAGACGGCACACCGCCGCATTTCGTCGGCGATCGTGACCGTGCTCTTGGCCCTTGTGTTCGGGCCCGCCAACGCCGCGGCTGCCGACGACAAGGTTCCGTTGGGTGGCGGTGCCGGCATCGTCGTCAACGGGGGCACTTTGTGCACCCTGACCACCATCGGGCACGACAAGAACGGCGATCTCATCGGTTTCAGCTCCGCGCACTGCGGGGGTCCCGGCGCCCCGGTCGCCGCCGAAGGGGCCGAAGACAAGGGCGTGGTGGGCACCATGGTTGCCGGCAACGACAGCCTTGACTATGCGGTGATCAAGTTCGATCCGGCCAAGGTGACACCGGTGGCCAACTTCAACGACTTTGCGATCAACGGCATCGGCCCGGACCCCACCTTCGGGCAGATCGCGTGCAAGCAGGGCCGCACTACGGGCAACTCCTGCGGGGTGACCTGGGGGCCGGGCCAGGATCCCGGAACCATCCTGATGCAGGTCTGTGGCGGCCCCGGCGACTCCGGGGCGCCGGTGACGGTCAACAACATGCTGGTCGGGATGATTCATGGCGCGTTCAGTGACAGCCTGCCCACCTGCATCACCAAATACATCCCGCTGCACACCCCCGCCGTGGTGATGTCGATGAACGCCGACCTGGACGACATCGCGGCCAAGAACCGGCCCGGATCGGGGTTCGTCCCAGTACCGGGCTGAGGCCTGAGCTATTTGGCGGCGTTGCGAATCGCGTCGAACACCGTGGGATCGAGCAGTGTCGAGGTATCGCCGAGCTCACGCTTTTCGGCGATGTCACGCAGCAGCCGCCGCATGATCTTGCCGCTGCGGGTCTTGGGCAGCTCCGGCACCACGTGGACCTCCCGTGGGCGGGCGATGGGCGAGATCGCCTCGGCCACCTCGGCGCGCAACTCGTCGCTGGTCCCGTCGTGCTGCTCGTAGTTGCCGCGTAGCACGACGAACGCGCAGATGGCCTGCGTGGTGGTGTCGTCGACCACCCCGACGACCGCCGCCTCAGCCACACCCGGGTGACCGACGAGTGCCGATTCCACCTCCGCGGTGGAGATGCGGTGCCCGGACACGTTCATCACGTCATCGATACGGCCCAGCACCCAGATCGCCCCGTCGGAGTCGAGGCGGGCCCCGTCCCCGGCGAAGTAGTAGCCCTTGTCCTCGAACTTCGACCAGTAGGCGTAGTGGAATCGCGCGGGGTCGCCCCAGATGCCGCGCAGCATCGATGGCCATGGCTGGTCCAGGACCAGGTAGCCGGTGACGTGCGTGCCCTCATCGGTCTCCGGGGCCAGCGGATCGCCATGATCGTCGACCACCTTGGCCGAGATGCCGGGCAGCGGAGTCATCGCCGACCCGGGTTTTGCCGCCGCGATCCCGGGCAGCGGTGAGATCATCGCCGAGCCGGTCTCGGTCTGCCACCAGGTGTCCACAATCGGCGTGTTTCCGGCGCCGACGACGTCGCGGTACCAGCGCCAGGCCTCGGGGTTGATCGGTTCGCCGACCGAGCCCAGCAGCCGCAGGCTGGACAGGTTATGTGCGTCCGGGATCGCGCGGCCCCATTTCATGAAGGTGCGAATCAGCGTCGGGGCGGTGTAATAGATTGTGACACCGTATTTTTCGATGATCTGGAAGTGACGGTGTTCGTCGGGCGTATTGGGGGTGCCCTCGTAGAGGACCTCGGTGATGCCGTTGGCCAGCGGACCGTACACGCCATAGGTGTGGCCGGTGACCCAGCCGATGTCGGCGGTGCACCAGAACACGTCGGTCGCGGGCTTGACGTCGAAGATGGTGTGCACCGTGTAACAGCACTGGGTGAGGTAGCCGCCGCTGGTGTGCACGATGCCCTTGGGCTTGCCCGTGGTCCCCGACGTGTACAGCAGAAACAGTGGCTGCTCGGCGTCGAAGGGCTCCGGTGTGTGTTCGGGTGACGCCGAGTCGACGACGTCATGCCACCACAGGTCGCGTTCGTCGTTCCAGGACACGTCGATTCCGGTGCGCCGCACCACCAGGACATGCTCGACGGGGCTGTCCGGCTGACTGACCGCCTCGTCGGCCGCGTCCTTGAGCGGAGCCGGATGGCCGCGACGGAACTGCCCGTCGCTCGTGATCAGCAGCTTGGCCTGGGCGTCGACGATCCGGGCGTGTAGAGCGTTGGCGGTAAAACCGCCGAAGACCACGCTGTGCATGATTCCCAGCCGCGCGCAGGCCAGCATCGCGATCACGGCCTCGGGGATCAACGGCAGATAGATGGCGACCCGGTCGCCGGCCACCAGGCCGAGGCCGGTCAGCGCGTTGGCCGCCTTGGATACTTCGGCCTGCAGATCGGCGTAGGTCAGCGTGCGGCTGTCCTCGATCGGCTCGCCTACCCAGTGGATCGCGACGCGATCCCCGTTGCCGGCCTCGACATGGCGATCCACGCAGTTGTAAGCGACGTTGAGCTTGCCGCCGACAAACCATTTGGCGAACGGCGCATCCGACCAGTCCAGGACCTCACCGAATGGGGTGGCCCAGGACAACCGGTCGGCCTGTTTGGCCCAGAATGCGAGCCGGTCCTCTTCGGCCTCGCGGTACAACTCGGCGAGGGCGTTCGCCTGCTCGATGAACTCGGCCGGGGGAGGGTAGGACGACGGTTCTTCAGCACTGGTGGCGGTCACTGGCGGGTCTCCTATGTTGAGCTTCATCGAGCTCTTCTTCGCTCGGCGTGAGCCTAACTCGCCGAGATGTAAATGCCACTGATGGCCTGGGGGAACGTCGCCGCGATATCGCCAACGCGCCGATCGCCATCAGGACGGCACCGATGACAATGAGCCGGCTGCCCGGCGCTCTACTCGGCGGCGCCGCGGGGGCCAGTATGGTCGCTGTCATGCGGCGGATGCGGGCCACCCTGGCAGTCGTCGCCGCCGTGTTGCTGGCGGTCTCACCGGTGGTGGCCTGCGGCGGCGGCGTGCTCAGCCCCGATCTGGTGCTGGTCAACGGTGGGGAGCCGCCGAACCCCCTGATCCCGACCGGCACCAACGACAGCTACGGCGGTCGCATCATCGACCGCCTGTTCGCCGGCCTGGTGTCCTATGACGCCAAGGGCAAGCCGTCGCTGGAGGTGGCGCAGTCGATCGACACCACCGACAACGTCAACTACCGGATCCTTCTCAAACCCGGCTGGAGATTCACTGACGGCTCACCGGTAACCGCGCATTCGTTTGTCGACGCCTGGAACTATGGGGCGCTGAGCGCGAATGCACAACTGCAACAACACTTCTTCAGCCCGATCGAGGGATACGAGGAGGTGGCCGGTGAGCCGGGGGAAGGAAAGCCGACCACGATGTCGGGATTGCATGTGGTCAACAACCGGGAGTTCACCGTGCGGCTGCGCGCGCCGACCATCGATTTTATGTTGAGCCTGGGACATAGCTCGTTCTATCCACTGCCCGAGGCCGCCTTCAAGGACATGGCCGCGTTTGGCCGCAACCCGATCGGCAACGGCCCATACCGGCTGGACAGTGGCGGCGAGGAACCGGCGTGGGAACACAACGTCAAGATCGACCTGGTGCCCAATCCGGACTACCGGGGCAATCGCAAACCCCGCAACAAAGGGCTGCGCTTCGAGTTCTACGCCAACCTCGAAACCGCCTACTCCGATCTGTTGTCCGGCAATCTCGATGTCCTGGATACGATTCCGTCCAGCGCGCTCACCGTCTATGGGCGCGACCTCGGGGACAACGCCACCAGCGGCCCTGCCGCGATAAACCAGACCCTAGATACGCCGTTGCGGTTGGCACATTTTGGTGGGGAGGAGGGGCGGTTGCGCAGGTTGGCGCTGTCGGCGGCCATCGACCGGCCCCAGATCTGCCAGCAGATCTTCAACGGAACCCGCAGCGCCGCGCGCGATTTCACGGCCCGGTCATTGCCCGGATTCGACCCCCACATTCCGGGTAACGATGCCCTGGACTTCAACCCGCAGCGGGCGCGGCAACTTTGGGCGCAGGCCAACGCGATCTCACCGTGGAGCGGCAGCTACGCCATCGCCTACAACGCCGACAGCGGCCATCAGGAGTGGGTGGACGCGGTGGCCAACAGCATCAAGAATGTGCTGGGAATCGACGCGATGGGTGCGCCGCAGCCCACCTTCGCGGGTTTGCGCACCCAGATCACCAACCGAACCATCGACACCGCATTTCGCGCGGGGTGGCAGGGTGACTTTCCCTCGATGATCGAGTTCCTGGCTCCGCTATACGGAACCGGTGCGGGATCCAACGATGTCGGCTATTCCAGCCAGGAGTTTGACGACGCCCTGGCGGCTGCCGCGGCCGCGCCCACCCTGCAGGAGGCCGATCGGCTGGCCAATGTCGCGCAGCGAATCCTCTTTCACGACATGCCAACGATCCCGCTGTGGGACTACATCGCCGTTGTCGGGTGGTCCACCGAGGTCAGCAATGTGCAGGTGACGTGGAACGGTCTGCCCGACTACGAGAACCTCGTCAAGGCCTGACATGGTTTGGTACGTAGCTCGCCGGATCTTGGCGATGGTGCCGGTGTTTCTCGGCGCGACACTGCTGATCTACGGCATGGTGTTCCTGCTGCCCGGGGATCCGTTGGCGGCCATCGCCGGCGATCGGCCGTTGACGCCCGCGGTGGCGCAGCAGCTGCGCGCGCGCTATCACCTCGACGATCCATTCCTGGTGCAGTATGCCCACTACCTGGGTGGTGTCCTGCACGGCGACCTGGGCCGCGCATATTCCGGGCTGCCGGTCAGTGCTGTTCTGGCGCATGCATTCCCGGTGACCATTCGGCTGGCCTTGATCGCGCTCGCGGTCGAGGCCGTGCTGGGGATCGGCTTCGGGGTGATCGCCGGATTGCGCCAAGGCGGCATCTTCGACGCTACGGTGCTGCTTACCGGGCTGATCATCATCGCGGTGCCGATCTTCGTGCTGGGCTTCCTGGCGCAATACCTCTTCGGTGTGCGACTGGGGCTGGCGCCGGTCACGGTCGGGGCCAGGACGACTTTGGACCGGTTGCTGTTACCCGGGATGGTGTTGGGTGCGGTGTCATTCGCCTACGTGGTGCGGCTGACGCGGTCCGCGGTAACCGCCAACGCCCATGCCGACTACGTCCGCACCGCGACGGCAAAGGGGTTGTCGCGGCCCCGGGTGGTGACGGTGCACATTCTGCGTAACTCACTGATCCCGGTGGTGACGTTTCTGGGCGCGGATTTGGGCGCGCTGATGGGCGGCGCGGTGGTGACCGAAGGCATTTTCAACATCCACGGTGTCGGCGGGGTGCTGTATCAGGCGGTCACCCGGCAGGAGGCGCCGACGGTGGTGTCGATCGTGACGGTGCTGGTCATGGTTTATCTGCTCACCAATCTGCTGGTGGATCTGCTCTACGCGGCGCTGGACCCACGGATCAGATATGGCTGAGCTCGGGGGTTTTTGGTTCGATGTCCTCGGCGGCTTGCGGCGGCGGCCCAAGTTCGTCATCGCGGCCGTCCTGATCGTGTTCATTCTCGTCGTCGCCGCGTTTCCGTCCCTGTTCACCGGGATCGACCCTAGCTACGCCGATCCCAGCCAGAGCATGTTGAGCCCGTCTACGGCGCATTGGTTCGGCACCGACCTGCAGGGCCATGACATCTACGCACGCACCGTCTACGGAGCCCGCGCCTCGGTCGTGGTGGGACTGGGTGCGACGGCGGCCGCGTTCATCCTCGGCGTGACGGTGGGTGCCCTGGCCGGCTACTACGGAGGCTGGCTGGACGCGGTGGTTTCGCGCATCACGGATATCTTCTTCGGTCTGCCTCTGCTGCTGGCCGCGATCGTGCTCATGCAGGTGATGCATCACCGCACGGTGTGGACCGTGATCGCCATCCTGGCGTTGTTCGGCTGGCCGCAGATAGCCCGGATCGCCCGCAGTTCGGTGCTCGAGGTGCGCGGCAGCGACTTCGTTCTGGCCGCCAAAGCATTGGGAATGAGCCGGTTTCAGATCCTGTTGCGCCACGCGCTGCCCAACGCGATCGGGCCGGTGATCGCGGTAGCCACGGTGGCCCTGGGCATCTTCATCGTCACCGAAGCCACGCTGTCATACCTCGGGGTGGGCCTGCCGCCGACGGTGGTGTCCTGGGGTGGCGACATCAACGTGGCGCAGATGCGACTGCGGGCCGGCTCGCCCATCCTGTTCTATCCCGCCGGTGCGCTGGCGGTGACGGTGCTGGCCTTCATGATGATGGGTGACGCGTTACGCGACGCCCTGGATCCGGCATCACGGGCGTGGCGGGCATGAGCACCGCGGCGGCCCCGCTGTTGTCGGTGCACGGCCTGCAGGTCCGGTTCGGCACCGACGAACCCGTGGTTGCCGGCATGGATCTGAGCGTTTATCGCGGGCAGACCGTTGCGGTGGTGGGAGAGTCGGGATCCGGCAAGTCCACCGCGGCCGCGGCCGTCCTGGGGCTGCTGGCCCCCGGTGGCCGAATTACCGCTGGCCGCATCATTTTCGACGGACGTGACATCACCTCGGCGGACCGGCGCGTGATGCGCACCATTCGGGGCCGCGAGATCGGCTACGTTCCCCAGGACCCGATGACCAATCTCAACCCGGTTTGGAAGGTCGGCTTTCAGATCCGGGAGGCATTGCGGGCCAACACCGATGGGCGCGACGCGCGACGGCGCACGGTAGAGCTGCTGGCCCAGGCCGGGATGCCGGACCCGGACAAGCACGCCCAGCGCTACCCACATCAACTGTCCGGCGGCATGTGCCAGCGCGCCTTGATCGCCATCGGGCTGGCCGGCCGGCCCGCTTTGCTCATCGCTGACGAGCCGACGTCGGCACTGGACGTCACCGTGCAGCGTCAGGTGCTCGACCATTTGCAGCGCCGAACCGACGAGCTCGGCACCGCGCTGCTGCTGATCACCCACGACCTGGCGCTGGCGGCCGAACGGGCCGAGTCGGTGCTGGTTGTCCATCACGGCGTGGTGGTGGAATCCGGTACCGCAAGCGACATTCTGCGCAGTCCGCAGCACGAATACACCAAGCGACTGGTGGCCGCCGCACCGTCGTTGACGGTGCGTGACCCGCGCCGAGCGCCGGCGAGGGGCCCGGTTCCTGGCGGGGCGGACCAGCCCGCCGGTGGTTGCGGCGACATCCTGAGCGTCTCGGAATTGACCAAGATCTATCGGGAGTCCCGGGGCGCGCCCTGGCGGCGCGGCGAGTTTCGGGCCGTCGATAGCGTGTCGTTCCGATTGCGGCGGGCGAGCACCTTGGCCATCGTGGGCGAGTCGGGATCGGGCAAATCAACGGTCGCGCGCATGGTGCTGGGTCTGCTGCAACCGACCTCGGGCACGGTGTCCTTCGACGGAGCCCGAATCCAGCCGGACAAGTTGGATCGCGACGCGCAGCTGGCCTTTCGGCGCCGGATACAGCCGGTGTTCCAGAACCCGTACAGCAGCCTGGATCCGATGTACTCGGTGTTTCGCGCCATCGAGGAACCGTTGCGCATCCACCGCGTCGGCGACCGTGCGCAGCGCCGGCAGATGGTGGCCGAGCTCGTCGACCAGGTGGCGCTGCCGTCGTCGGTGTTGGGGCGGCTGCCCCGGGAGCTGTCGGGTGGCCAGCGGCAACGCGTGGCGATCGCCCGAGCGCTCGCGCTGCGCCCCGACGTGCTGGTGTGCGATGAGGCGGTCTCGGCGCTCGATGTGCTGGTGCAGGCCCAGATTCTGGATCTGCTGGCCGAATTGCAGGCGGACCTGGGCCTGGCGTACCTGTTCATCAGCCATGATCTGGCGGTCGTGCGGCAAATCTCCGACGACGTCCTGGTCATGCGCGCCGGTCAGGTGGTGGAACATGCCCCAACGGAGGAAGTATTCACCCGGCCCGGCGCGCAGTACACGCAGCGCCTGCTGGAGGCCATTCCAGGTGGCCCGGTGGCTCCCCGCTAGGTTGACATGCTGTGACTGCTGACCCGCTGGCCGCGCTGATGGAGCTCCCCGGCGTCGGTGACGCCAGCGACCGCGCCCGCGAAGCGCTGGGGCAGGCGCACCGGCATCGGGCCAACCTGCGTGGCTGGCCGGTGACCGCTGCCGAGGCCGCGCTGCGCGGGGCCCGCGCCTCCTCGGTGCTCGACGGTGGTCCCACGCGACTGGAAGATTTGGTGGACGCGTCCGCCGGTGACCCCGTGGTCAATGATCCGGTCTTCGGGGGCGCGCTGCGAGTGGCGCAGGCGCTCGAAGGCGGCGCGGGGCCGTTGGTCAGCGTGTGGCAGAAGGCGCCGCTGCAGGCGCTGGCGCGTCTGCACATGCTGGCCGCCGCTGACCTGGCGGCCGACGGCGGGTTGGGCCGCCCGCGCGCCGACGCGGGCATCGGGCCTCGTCTGGAACTGCTTGCGGATCTGGTGACACGACCGACGCGAGCGTCGGCGCCCGTTATCGCCGCGGTCGCCCATGGAGAGCTGTTGACGCTGAGGCCGTTTGGCACCGCCGACGGCGTCGTCGCCCGCGGGGTGTCGCGGCTGGTGACCATTGCGACCGGACTGGATCCGCACGGACTCGGGGTGCCCGAGGTGAGTTGGATGCGACAGCCCGTTGGCTACCGCGATGCCGCGGATCGATTCGCCGAGGGCACGCCCGCCGGGCTGGCGGCCTGGTTGGTGCTGTGTTGCCGAGCGATGGAGGCCGGGGCACAGGAGGCTCTGGCGATCGCAAACTCGGTGCCGCGTAGCTAGCCGTTGATAGCTGGCGCCCCGCATTTGCGCCGCAATTGCACCGAAATAGGAATTGTTCCAGAAATGCAATGCGGGCGGCGACCGAAAGGATTTTCGAATCGCCGCCCGCCAACACGGATCTCGGTTACCAAGCGTGCATTTGTGGGCTGCGTGGGTTGGCCTCGGCGCTTTTGCGACCCTTCTGGCTGCAGCCCCACCCAAAGGGCCGCCGGTACCATCTGAATTTCGCAATTACGCAGGCCCGCAACACTTCTGCCATTATCGCGGCTATGACTCCGCGTGGGTTCCGGGGGCCGTGCTGGGTGCCCGGGTCGGGAGGACGAACCTTCTCTTCCGGTTCGACCTTGGCTTCACCGGGCTGCCGTGACTCCATTTCTACTACTGGAGCCTGGGCGCAGCAAGGCCTAATTCATGAAAGTTCTGCAACGACTTATTTTTCGGGCGCGCAAAACGTTTGCTCGAGAGGTAGCTGCTGGCGCCGGGACGTCGGTGCTAGAAAGCGAAGCGGCGCAGCAACAGGTAGCTGACCGCTCCGGCGGCCAGTGCGCTGATTCCGACCGCGGCGCTAGTGGCGATCGCGGCGCCCGACGGTGCCGGGATGCGATCACGCAAAGACACTGGGCGAGAGAAGGACAACACCGGCCAACCCCGCTCCATGGCTTCCCTGCGCAAGCCGCGGTCGGGGTTGACCACCGAGGGGTGGCCGACGGCCTCGAGCATCGGCAGATCGGTGATCGAGTCGGAGTAGGCGTAGCAGTGTTCCAGCGGATAGCCCTCACGGGCGGCCAGCTCGCGAATCGCCTGAACCTTGCCTTCGCCGTAGCAATAGAAGGCGACCTCGCCGGTGTACTTACCGTCCGCCACGACCATCCGGGTCGCCATCGCGTGGGTGGCGCCCAACGCGCGGGCGATCGGGCCCACAATCTCCTCGCCGGAGGCGGAGACCACCACGACGTCACGTCCACACAGTTTGTGGCCGGCTATGAGGTCTGCGGCTTCGGCGAACACCAGCGGCGTCACGATGTCGTGCAGCGTCTCGTTGACTATCGACTTCACCTGTTCCGCGTCCCAGCCGGTGCACATGTTGGTCATGTGGGTGCGCATCCGGTCCATCTGGTCATGGTCGGCGCCGGAAAGCAGAAAGATGAACTGCGCATAGCTGGATTTGAGCACGGCTCGTCGGTTCATCAGGCCCTGCGCGAAGAAAGGTTTGCTGAACGCCAGCGTGCTGGATTTGGCGATGATCGTCTTGTCCAGGTCGAAAAACGCCGCGGTGCGGGCGCGCGCAGGAGGCTTTTCCGGTGACTGCGGTGAGTCTTGCTGCTGCGCGGCCGGGTCGGAGACGGTCACCAGACCAGCATAGGTGTGCGGTCTGTCGAGCCGTGATCGCGCCGTCCGCGACGGCGATTGACAATGAATGTTGTCGACGTGTTGCCCTTATTTGTACGGCTCAAGCCGCATTTTTCGATTTGCACCGATACTTGCGTTAATCCAGTCTGGCATGTGTATAGTAAGCATTACTCGGCCACGAGCCGAGGGTGCATCAGTCCGACCCCCCGGGGCTGAAGCACGACGACCTCCGCCTCCTCCCCCCCTGGCGGGGGTCGTCCCTTTTGTGGGGTAAAAAATTTTCGCCTCCGTCACTCCAACGCCTTGCGGCACCCGTTTTGGCGCCGTCTGGGGAGTTGCGGAGATTCTCGAAGTGCTGGTGGTCCGGGCCGGCTCGGAGCCGGGCGGCCCGCGCGATTGTGCACAGCTGCGTCTCTTTCCACAAATTCGCGATTGACCCTGGTGGGCACGGGCGCTCGGCCGGCACGGTAGCTGAGTGACCAAGCCACTTCATCCCGCGACCGACAGCGCCGGCGTGTTGGCGATGCTTGTCGACCCGAAGCTGCGTGACGAGCTGGATCGAGTCGCCGCGGCCGTGGGCGTTCGGATCGTCCATGGCGACGGTCGCAAACCGGTGACGCGAAAGGCGTGGTCGGCCGCTGGCGCCGTGGTGCTCGATCCCGCGGCAGCGCGGGGTTTGAGCCAAGCCACCTTGCCCCGGCGCGCCCACGTCTGCCTGCTGACCGGAGCTGAGGCCGGGACCGATACCTGGGCGACCGCCGTCGCGATCGGCGCCGGCGCCGTGTTGCAGATGCCCGAACAAGAGGGTGAATTGATCCGCGAACTCGCCGAAGCGGTCGAGGCAGCGCGGGACGAGGGTCTTGGCGGCGAGGTCGGCCAGGTGATTGCCGTCATCGGAGGCAGTGGCGGAGCGGGGGTTTCGTTGTTCGCGGCCGCCCTGGCCCAAAGTGCCGCCGATGCTCTGCTGGTTGACCTGGACCCCTGGGGTGGGGGTATCGATCTGCTGATGGGTTGCGAAAACCTCCCCGGCCTACGCTGGCCGGACCTGTCCTTGCAGGGCGGACGGTTGGCCTGGTCGGCCGTGCGCGATGGCCTGCCGCGGCACCGGGGGATAAGCCTGCTGTCGGGTACCCGGCGCGGCCAGGAGTTGGATTGCGGTGCGGTTGGCGCGCTCATCGACGCCGGTCGCCGCGGTGCAGTGACCGTGGTCTGTGATCTTCCCCGACGGCTGACCGACGCCGTGCAGGTCGCACTGGACCGCGCCGATCTCGTCGTGCTGGTCTGTCCCTGCGACGTACGCTCCTGCGCTGCCACCGCAACGATCGTTCCGGTGCTTGCCACGATCAATCCCCACCTGGGACTGGTGGTGCGCGGGCCGTCGCCGGGCGGGTTGCGGGCGGCGGAGGTGGCCGATATTGCCGGGGTGCCTTTGCTTGCATCGATGCGAGTGCAGCCTCGGCTGGTCGAGCAACTCGAACACGGCGGACTGCGATTGCGGAGGCGATCGCCGCTGGCCGCCGCGGCCCGCCGGGTGCTCGCGCTACTGCCGAATTCGACGGCGGTACCGGGCGGTCGGGCCGCATGAACGGACCACTGATCGAACGTGTCCGTGAGCGGCTGACGACCGAACCCGGGCCGCTGAGACCCAGCGTGGTGGCGGCGGCGATCCGCGCCGAGTCTGGCGGGATGCTTGGCGACACGGAGGTGCTCGCCAATCTTCGGGTGCTGCAGACCGAGCTGACCGGTGCCGGCATTCTCGAGCCTCTGTTGTGTGCCGACGGCACCACGGACGTCCTTGTCACCGCGCCCGACGCGGTGTGGGTTGACGATGGAAACGGGCTGCGCCGCAGCGAGGTTCGATTCGCCGACGAGGCGGCGGTGCGGCGGCTGGCGCAACGGCTGGCGTTGGCGGCGGGACGCCGGCTCGATGACGCGCAACCCTGGGTGGACGGACATCTCGGTGGGATCGGTACCGGTGGACTGACGGTGCGGCTGCACGCCGTGCTGCCACCGGTGGCCGCCGCCGGCACCTGCCTGTCGCTGCGCGTGCTGCGGCCCACCACAGTGGATCTGGCGGCGCTCATCGCCTCCGGCGCGATCGCCGAGCAAGCCGCCGAGCTGGTCGGTGAAATCCTTGCCGCGCGTCTGGCATTCCTGGTGTGCGGGGGTACCGGTGCCGGAAAGACGACCCTGCTCGCCGCGATGTTGGGAGCCGTCGCCGGCTTGGAGCGGATCGTGTGCGTCGAAGACGCTGCGGAGTTGGCTCCGAGGCACCCACACCTGGTCAAACTGGTGGCCCGCTGCGCGAATGTCGAAGGCGCCGGCGAAGTCACGCTGCGCCAACTCGTCCGCCAGGCGCTGCGGATGCGGCCCGACCGCATCGTCGTCGGCGAGGTTCGGGGAGCCGAAGTGGTGGACCTGCTCGCGGCGCTGAACACCGGACACGAGGGCGGCGCGGGCACCGTGCACGCCAACAGCCCCGGTGAGGTTCCGGCTCGGCTGGAGGCGCTGGGCGCCCTGGGGGGCTTGGACCGCGCGGCGCTGCACAGCCAGCTTGCCGCGGCGGTGCAGGTGCTGCTGCACGTCACCCGCGATCAGGGCGGGCGGCGCCGGCTCAGCGAGATTGCCGTTCTACACAGGGCCGAAGACGGTCTCGTTGCGGCGGTGACCGCGTGGCACGCGGACCGGGGCATGGCGCAAGACGGCGGCGCCGTGTTGCGCGGCCTGCTCAGCGGGCGGGGGACGCCATGACCGGTCTGGTGCCGGCCGCGCTGATGGTTGCGGCCGCGATCGCCGTGCTGTCGGTTCCGGTGCGGCGCCGGATCACCGTCAACGATGTTCGTGGGCACTCGAATTGGCTATCCGCAACGCGATGGCTCGGCTGTCTGCTCGCCTGCGCGCTGGCGGGCGCCGTCCTGGTGATGCCACTGACAACCGTGCTTGCGGTCGCGGTGGGGGCGGGGACCGCGAGCCGGCGTCGTCGCCGGCGCCTGGTCCGTGCCCGCGGCGTGCGGGAGGGGCGGGCGTTGGAGGCGGCACTCGAGATTTTGGTCGGTGAGCTGCGCGTGGGTGCCCATCCGGTGCGCGCATTCGGCGTCGCCGCCGACGAAACCGATGGTCCGGTGGCTGCGGCCATGCGTGGTGTGGCGGCACACGCCCGATTGGGTGCTGACGTCACCGGTGGCCTGCGTGCGGCCGCCCGGCGGTCGGCCCTGCCCTCGCATTGGGAACGACTGGCCGTGTACTGGCAATTGGCCAGTGACCACGGTCTGGCCATTGCCACCCTGATGCGGGCCGCCCAACGTGATGTCGCGCAACGTCAACGATTTTCGGCAAAGGTTTCGGCGGGACTGGCCGGCGCCCGCGCCAGCGCGGGCATTCTGGCTGGGCTGCCGGTACTCGGGGTGGTGCTGGGGCAGCTCATCGGAGCCCAGCCGTTGGCCTTCTTGCTCGGCGGGCATCTGGGCGGCTGGCTGCTGGTGGTCGGCCTGGCCCTGGCGGCCGGTGGTCTGTGGTGGTCGGACCGGATCACCGACCGGGTGATGCCATGAGCAGGCCCCGATTGGCAGCGCGCTCATGAGCATTGCCGCAATCCTGTTGGCCATGGCGCTATCGGTCGGGGGCCGGCGCGCGGCGGTGCGGGCACGGCCCAGGACGCCGTCGCACCCGGGTGCGCTTGGGGTGGAACAGCCAACCCGGCCAGCGCGTGGTGAGGATCCGCTGGCGTTCGCATCGTGCCTGGATGTGTTCGCCGTTTGTCTGGCCTCGGGTATGGCGGTGTCGGCGGCCGCCGCGGCGACCGCCCGATCGGCGCCACCGGGGCTCGCGCGGGTGCTGTCGCGCGCCGCCGAGTTGCTGGTGTTGGGCGCCGACCCGTCCGTAGCCTGGTCGGCCCCGCCGGAGTTGCCGCTGAGTTCGGTCGACGGCCACGTAGATGCGTTGCTGCGCTTGGCGCGGCGCTCGGCTTGCTCCGGCGCCGCACTCTCCGATGCTGTCGGCGAACTGGCCGCGCAGTCACGCCACGATGCGACGCACGCGGCCACGGCGGCCGCCGAACGTGCCGGTGTGCTCATTGCCGGTCCCCTCGGGCTGTGTTTTCTACCGGCCTTCGTGTGTCTGGGCATTGTTCCGGTGCTGGCCGGGTTGGCCGCCAAGGTGCTGAATTCCGGTCTGCTGTGACTATCCGGGGAAGGGAATATATTGATGAACAACATTTTTCGGGTGATGCTGGCTCGCCTGACCCTGCTGGCGACCGACGACTCGGGCATGTCCACCGTCGAATATGCTTTGGGCACAATCGCAGCGGCCGCGTTCGGGGCCATCCTGTACACGGTTGTGACCGGAGATTCGGTCGTGTCCGCGTTGACCCGCATCATCACCCGGGCGCTGAGCACCAAGGTCTAGGTACCGATGCCGGGTTCAGCAGTGTTGAAGCGGCCCTGGCGATCGCCTCGCTGGTCGTGGTGCTGGCGCTGTGTCTGGCCGGGATCTGTGCGTTGTCAATGCAATTGCGCTGCGTGGATGCCGCTCGCGAGGCGGCCCGGTTGGCCGCGCGTGGCGACACTGGCACGGCCCTGCAGGTCGCTCGAGCGATTGCGCCGCCGGCCGCGCGGGTTCGGCTGCGAAGAGACGGTGAGCTGGTGCTCGTCTCGGTGGTTGCACGTTCAAAGCTATTGCCGGAATTGGCTATATCCGCTGAGGCGGTCGCCGTCGCAGAGCCGGGATGACCGCGGTTCGGCTACCTTGCTCGCGGCCTCGATGATTGCCGTCTTGCTGTGCATTGCCGGCACCGGTGTGTACCTGGGTGCGGCGATGGTGGCCCGGCACCGGGCTCAGACGTCGGCGGATCTTGCCGCACTGGCCGGCGCGGCACGGCTAAGCTCCGGTGCGGCGCAGGCCTGCGCGCGTGCAGCGGCGGTGGCCCGGGCGATGCGGGTCGGTGACGTCGGATGTGTGGTGCGTGAGCTTGACGTGGTCGTCACGGTCGAGGTGCCGATCGGCTTTGCGGGCGCCGCGCGCGCGGTTGCCAGGGCCGGGCCGATCGATACGCCAGAGCGGGCCCACTCAATTCATCGACAGTGAAATCGGGTCTACTCTGCGGCCGCCGGAAGGCCGGCCTCGGCGAGTTCTTCCTCGCTGGGCAATCGCAGCGAAATCAGTCCGGCGAACGTCTCCGGTTCGAGTTCGATTCGGTTGACCGTGACGTGGACCGGCACCCATTCGTCAGCACCGCGCCCGGGTAGCCGTAGCACCGCGCTGGCCGCCCCTTTCGCGAATTTATCTGTCATGGAAGCGATCACAGGCCTGTCGTCGGGATGAACCCGCGGCCCGTCTTCCTCGCTTCGCCTCCAGTCGTAGAAGGAGCACGGCTCATCGAGCCACTTGAGCAGCGACCAATTGTTCAGGTCAACCAGTGCGCGGTGAACCCCGACTTGCGCAAGTCCGTTCAGTATCCGCCGGGCCAGATCGTCGATCGGCACCACCGGTTCCTTCTGCTCGGCCCGCCAATTGATCGCTCGTGCGACCAGGTGTTCACGGCCGTCTGGGCCCTCTTCCAGGGCGCTGCGTACGGCAAATCCGATTCGGATCGGCTTCCCGCGCCAGTCGGTTAGATCCCATGTGCTGCACAAAGTTTGACCTGGCTCCGGTTTGACGACCATGGCCAGGAACTTGGTCTCGTTCGGGTTGAGCTCCCGGGACGGCAGATCTTCGGCGAAGGCCCGGCCGTAGGTGACTTCGAGGTCCGGATTCTTGCCGCTGTTGGCCAACGACTCCCGGGTGTCGGTTGCCACTCCCAGGGTCAGATTCCACTTGAGGGGGCCTGGCGTTGGCCGTTCGGGCGGCTCCTCGTTGGCGGGACCGGTCCACACATGCACACCATGAATGCGGCCGTCTGACATCACGACTGGTTCGGTGCGGATCACCCGGTCGCTCTTGGGAGTGATGCTGGTCAGGCTCTGCCCAGTCTGTAGCGATTCGGCGATCGCGGTGCGAACTGCGGAAAGGTAGGGGCTGCGGCGCAGGAACTTGGTGATCGGAACGAGACTTTTGAGTTGACGCCCCTGCGCCACCACCGCGGGTTCGTCCCCCAGGGTCTCCACGAGCAGCCAGTCGTGGGTCATAGGCGCAGTCTACTGTTCGCTAGAGGCGGCCACGAGTCGGTGGGTATCCAACGATATTGGAATCCCGTTGCCGCACAGCGCATACCTGCCGACATATCCGGGCAAACGCCACCACGCTGTCCCGGTTGCCCCCGGGCGTGCCCAGCCGGCCTTTGACCAGCGCGAAACTGCAACGTATGCCGCTACCCGGCAATGCAACTCGCCGATGCTGAGCGGCTCGTTGGCCGCGGCGCCGCACGGCCGCAGCGAAGGAAGCCGCTGCGCGTGGTGATTTGCGCGCCTAGTGACATCCGGGTAGTTTTCTGCTGCACCCGCACCGTCGGGGGTGTGAGCGGATTGTGTAAGTCCAGCCGTTCGCTGCACGGGATGATGGCTCATCATCCAGATCGGTGGAGGTCGACCGTCGAGGGGTCGGTCGCCGTCCGCCGGGTGTGCAAGATGACTCGCGAACAGCCGGTATGCCAGTCCTGCGTGGCCGGGCCCCGGTGTTCCTAGAGTAAATCGTCACCCACTTGCGACAGCACCAGTCGCAGTACCTGCATGGCGCCCGCCTTGTCGAGGGGATCGTTGCCGTTACCGCATTTGGGGGACTGCACGCAGGACGGGCATCCGCTCGGGCATTCGCAGGCCTCGATCGCCGACGCAGTGGCTCCCAGCCAGGTGCGCGCCCGTCGAAAGCCGCGTTCGGCGAATCCCGCCCCACCCGGATAGCCGTCATAGACGAAGACACTGGGCAGTCCTTCGGGCCCGATAGCGGTGGAAATGCCGCCGATGTCGCCGCGGTCGCAGCTGGCCACCAGTGGCAGCAGCCCGATCGCCGCATGCTCGGCGGCGTGCAGCGAACCGGGAATCCGGACGGCGTCGACACCATTTCGCAACAGCTCTTCTGCGGCGATGGTGTACATGACCGCGGTCGTGGGCAGCACGTGTTCGGGCATATCCAGCTCGACGAAATCGATCACCTCACCGGAAAGCTGGCGCCGTAGGTAGCCCACCACCTGGTGGGTGACGGTCACTGGCACCAAGCCGACGGTGACGGGCCCGAACTCCAAGCGCTCACCGGATCCGGTGACCGCGATGTCGGTGAGCTCGCGCGCAAAGGTCGCATAGCCGGGATCGGCGGCGTGGACGAAGGCGAGCCCTTCTTCGGTGTCCAGGGAGTCGACGACGTAGCTTTCGCCCTGATGCAGATAAACGGCACCTGGATGCACCGATGCCGGCGCCTGATCGGCTCCGACGTTGCCCAATAGCCGGCCGGTGTCGGCCTCCACGATGACGACCTGCCCACCGATGGAACCCCGGATGTCCACCGCGGCGTGCGGTTGCACCCCCGGTGCCGGAAAGTACTTGTCGCCGCGCCGGCGCAGCAGACCGTCATCGACGAGCGTTTCGACCACCTCGACGGCGCGAAGCTCGTGGACTTCTACCGCATCGAGCGGAAGTTCTGTTGCCGCGCAGAGCAACTGTGGCCCCAGCAAGTAGGGATTGCCGGGATCTATCACCACCCGCTCCACCGGCTTGTCCAGGAGCGCCGCGGGATGGTGCACCAGATACGTGTCGAGCGGATCATCGCGCGCGATCAACACCACCAGCGCACCCTGGCCACGCCGGCCGGACCGCCCCGCCTGCTGCCAGAAGGATGCGACGGTTCCGGGGAATCCGGCCAGCACCACCGCATCCAGCCCGGCGATGTCGACGCCCAACTCCAGCGCATTGGTGGTGGCCAGACCGCGCAGCCGGCCCTCCGTCAATGCGTGTTCGAGACAGTTGCGGTCCTCGGGCAGATAACCGGCCCGATACGACGCCACCGTGTGCGACAACTGGGGCGCAATGTCTTGCAGCCGCGCCTGCGCGCCCAGCGCGGTGAGCTCAGCGGCCCGCCGTGACCGGACGAAGGTCAAGGTCTGCGCTCCCTCGACGATCAGATCGGCCATCACTCGCGCCGCCTCGGTGCCGGCGGAGCGCCGCACCGGGGCGCCGTTTTCGCCGGTCAGGTCGGTCCGCAGCGCGGGTTCCCACAGTGCCACGGTGCGGGCCCCCTGGGGCGACCCATCCTCGGTGACCTCCGCAACCGGCTGGCCGATCAATTCGGCGGCGGTGGCACCCGGTGAGTCCGTCGTCGCGCTGGCGAAGATGACCGTCGGGTGCGCCGAGTAGCGTGCGCACAATCGCAGCAGACGGCGTAGCACCATTGCCACATTCGAGCCGAAAACACCCCGATAGTAATGACATTCGTCGACGATCAGATATCGAAGATTTCGCAACAGGACCGCCCAGCGGGCATGGTTGCGCAATATCGACAGATGGATCATGTCCGGGTTGGAGAACAACCATCGGGAACGCTCGCGGGCAAAGCGGCGCACTTCATCGGAACTGTCGCCGTCATAAGCCGTGGGCGCGACATCCCTAAGTCGTTCAACGTTGGCAACCAGCGCCTGCGCGGTGCGCAACTGGTCGTGGCCCAGCGCTTTGGTCGGCGACAGATATAACACCCGGGCGCGGGGGTCGGCCGCCAGCGCCGCGAGGACGGGAAGTTGATAGGCCAGCGACTTGCCGGACGCCGTACCTGTGCTCACCACCACGTGACGGCCGTCATGGGCCAACTCCGCGGCCGTGGACTGGTGTGACCAGGGGGCGGTGATGCCACGTTGGGTGAAGGTGCGCACGACGTCTGGCTCGGCCCATTGCGGCCAGGCGCTCGGCTGACCCGCACGCGGCGGCAGCTCGGCGACATGGTGTAAAGGATGTTCTCCGGTCGGGGTACCGGCGAGCGCGACGGCAAGCAATTCGCGCCCGAAACTTATCATTTGCAAACCCTTCACAATTCATCGACGACAACGGGCTGTCGCCGACGCCATGAACATGATTGACTAATCGCGGTCGTAGCTTCTGTGTTCGTGTCAAACTTTCGCAGGATCGACGTTGCGGCCGCGGTTCCTGCGAGGTTATCGGTCGGGTGAAGTTCCGGCGACTCTGCGAGGTATGGCGGTCGCGGCTTGGCCCGGGGCACCGAGAGGCGGTGCACCGCACCCAGAAGAAAAGGAAAGATCGAGAGATGCCACAGGGAACTGTGAAGTGGTTCAACGCGGAGAAGGGGTTCGGCTTCATCGCCCCCGAGGATGGCTCCGCGGATGTTTTTGTCCACTACACGGAGATCCAGGGTTCGGGCTTCCGCACCCTTGAAGAGAACCAGAAGGTCGAGTTTGAGATCGGCCACAGCCCTAAGGGCCCCCAGGCCACCGGAGTCCGCTCGGTCTGATCCGAGCAGATTCTGACGAATCCCCCCGACGTGATCCCGCTGAGCGGGTCCGGCGGGGGGTTTTCGTTTCTGCCGTGAGCGCCTTGGTCGCCGCGCCGGACGGGGAGAACCCGCGGACCGGGTTACTGGCCTACTGTCGGTGGCGTGAGTCAGCTGTCCTTCTTTGCCGCGGAGTCGGTGCCGCCCGCGGTCGAGGACCTATCCGGAGTGTTGGCAGCATCCGGCCAGGTCGTGATGGTTGGTGCTGGTGCGCGGCTGTCGGTGGTGGTCGGGGAGTCCTGGCGAGCCGAAGCTCTCGCCGAGATGATGCGGGAGGCGGGCCTGGTGCCTGAGATCACCCACACCGACGAGGACACGCCGCTGGTGCGTACCGCCGTAGACCCCAGATTGCGCGCAATCGCCGCGGAGTGGACCCGTGGTGCGGTCAAGACGGTTCCGCCGCGATGGCTGCCAGGTCCGCGAGAGCTGCGCGCCTGGGCGCTGGCCGCCGGCAGTCCCGAGGCCGACCGATATCTGCTGGGGCTTGATCCGCACGCACCCGATACACATTCGCCGTTGGCGTCGGCTCTGATGCGAGTGGGCATTGCACCTACTTTGATCGGCACCCGAGGGGGCCACCCGGCGCTGCGGATAAGCGGGCGACGAAGGCTATCGCGCCTGGTAGAGAACGTGGGGGAACCCCCGCCCGGTGCCGAAGCGTTGGCTCAATGGCCCCGGGGCTAGGCGCCTGTGGACCCCGGTTTTCCGGGGAGCTGAATTGCAGCCAGTTTGCGCAGGCCCGCCTTAGGGTGCGAAATTGTCTGTTGCCCGCAGGTGGGAATGTCGGGCTATTGGATTTCGCCTGAAATTCAGCAGCCGGCCTGGCACCCTTCTGCAAGGGTGGCCCCGCCAGCGGGGCTGGGATGAGAGATGGAGCGTAACCGCAGTTGGCTGACCCGAAAACGAAGGGCCCTGGAAGCCGTAGCAGCGGCGGAAATGGGAGCGGCCGGCGACTTGTCATAGTCGAGTCGCCCACCAAGGCGCGCAAACTTGCTGGTTACCTGGGGCCCAGGTACATAGTCGAATCCTCGCGTGGCCACATCCGCGACCTGCCGCGGGCCGCCGCGGATGTGCCCGCCAAGTTCAAGTCCGAGCCGTGGGCGCGCCTCGGCGTCAATGTCGACGCGGACTTCGAACCGCTCTACATCATCAGCCCGGAGAAGAAGAGCGCGGTCAGCGAGCTCAAAGACCTGCTCAAAGACGTCGACGAGCTCTACCTGGCCACTGATGGTGACCGCGAGGGCGAGGCGATCGCCTGGCACTTGCTGGAAACCCTCAAACCGCGCGTGCCGGTCAAACGGATGGTCTTCCACGAGATCACCGAACCGGCCATCCTCGAAGCCGCGGAAAACCCCCGTGACCTGGACATGGACCTCGTCGATGCGCAGGAGACCCGGCGCATCCTGGACCGGCTGTACGGCTACGAGGTCAGTCCGGTGCTGTGGAAAAAGGTCGCGCCCAAGCTGTCGGCCGGCCGGGTGCAGTCGGTGGCCACGCGGATGATCGTGCAGCGAGAGCGCGACCGGATGGCGTTCCGCAGCGCGTCCTACTGGGACATCGTCGCCACGCTGGACGCCAGCGTGTCCGACCCGAAGGCCGCGCCGCCCACCTTTGTCGCCCGACTGACCAGTGTGGACGGCTTGCGGGTGGCCACCGGTCGCGATTTCGACTCGCTGGGCACGTTGCGCAAGGCCGACGAGGTCACCGTGCTCGACGAGGCCCGTGCGGCCGCGCTGGCCACCGGCCTACACGGCGCGCAGCTGAGCGTGGCCTCGGTCGAGGAAAAGCCCTACAGCCGCCGTCCGTACCCACCGTTTATGACCTCGACGCTGCAGCAGGAGGCCGGCCGCAAGTTGCGGTTTTCCGGTGAGCGGACGATGAGCATCGCTCAGCGGCTCTACGAAAACGGTTACATCACCTACATGCGAACCGACTCGACGACCCTGTCGGAGTCGGCGATCAACGCCGCGCGCACCCAGGCGCGCCAGCTCTACGGCGAAGAGTATGTGGCATCATCTCCGCGCCAGTACACCCGCAAGGTGAAGAACGCGCAGGAGGCGCACGAGGCCATCCGCCCCGCGGGTGAGACGTTCGCAACCCCCGACGCCGTGCGTCGTGAACTCGACGGCGACGAATTCCGGCTCTACGAGCTGATCTGGCAGCGCACGGTGGCCTCCCAGATGGCGGATGCCCGCGGCACCACGCTGAGCCTGCGGATCGGTGGTAGCGCGGGTGAGCAGCAGGTGGTGTTCTCGGCGAGCGGTCGCACCCTGACCTTCCCCGGGTTCCTCAAGGCCTACGTGGAGACGGTGGACGAACTGGTCGGTGGCGAGGCCGATGACGCCGAGCGGCGCCTGCCGAATCTGACGCCGGGCCAGCGGCTCGACGCGGTCGAGCTGACCCCGGACGGGCACACCACCAACCCGCCCGCCCGCTACACCGAGGCCTCGCTGGTCAAGGCCTTCGAGGAGCTGGGAATCGGACGCCCGTCCACCTACACCCCGATCATCAAGACGATCCAGGACCGCGGCTACGTACACAAGAAGGGCAGCGCCCTGGTGCCGTCGTGGGTGGCGTTCGCGGTCACCGGATTGTTGGAGCAACATTTCGGGCACCTCGTCGACTACGGCTTCACCGCGGCGATGGAAGACGAGCTCGATGCCATCGCATCTGGTCAGGAGCGGCGCACCGACTGGCTCAACAACTTCTACTTCGGTGGCGACCACGGCGTGTCTGATTCGGTGGCGCGCGCCGGGGGGCTCAAGAAGCTCGTCGGTGTCAACCTCGAAGGCATTGATGCGCGAGAAGTCAACTCCATCAAGCTGTTTGACGATGATCAGGGGCGTCCCATCTACGTTCGGGTGGGCAAGAACGGTCCCTACCTGGAACGCACCATAACCGGCGAAGACGGTGAGCCGACCCCGCAGCGCGCCAACCTCAATGACTCGCTGACACCCGACGAGCTGACCCTGGTGCTGGCCGAAGAGCTATTCGCCACGCCGCAGGAAGGCCGCGTGCTGGGCATCGACCCGGAATCCGGCCACGAGATCGTCGCCAAGGACGGGCGCTACGGGCCGTATGTGACCGAGATTCTTCCCGAACCTCCCGCACCCGAAGCCGGGACCGAGGCCCCCGCCAAGAAGAGCAAGAAGGCCACCGGGCCCAAACCCCGCACCGGTTCGCTGCTGCGCAGCATGGACCTGCAGACGATCACCCTCGAGGACGCGCTCAAGCTGCTCTCGCTGCCGCGCGTGGTGGGCACGGATCCCGCTTCCGGCGAAGAGATCACCGCGCAGAACGGGCGCTATGGGCCATATCTGAAGCGCGGCACCGATTCTCGCTCCCTGGCCACCGAAGACCAGATTTTCTCCATCACCCTTGACGAAGCGCTCAAGATCTACGCCGAACCCAAGCGTTCTGGCCGGCAGAGCGCTTCGGCTCCGCCGCTTCGTGAGCTGGGGACCGATGCCGCGTCGGGCAAGCCGATGGTGATCAAGGACGGGCGGTTCGGTCCGTATGTCACCGACGGTGAAACCAACGCCAGTCTGCGCAAGGGCGACGAGGTCGCGTCGATTACCGACGAGCGGGCCTCGGAATTGCTGGCTGACCGCCGGGCCCGAGGGCCGGTGAAGCGAGCCGCCAAGAAGACCACCCGCAAGTCGCCGGCGAAAAAGGCCGTCAAACGCGCGTGACCGGGGCCGGTTAGCTACCGCTTTTGGTGGAGACCTCTTGGGCTACAGCGAGGTTCAGCGGGCGGGCCAGCTGGGTCGGTGCGGTCCGTCCGCGTAGTTCGACGACTTCGGCGACGTCCCAGCACAAGGCTTCGGCGTCTAGCGCCCCGCTGACCGCGATCGCCGAGGCCAGCACGTGGCCTTCCTCGAGCTTGGCCAGCTCGGTGAGTCGGGCGGCCTCATTGACCGGGTCGCCGATCACGGTGTATTCGAAGCGGGCCTGCGCGCCGATGTGGCCGGCGATGGCCCTGCCGGCCGACACCCCGATGCCGAACTCCGCAGATCCCAGCACCGGAATGAGTTCGTCGTGCAACTCGCGCGCGGCGCGCAGCGCGGCGCCGGCGCCGTCGGGGTGTTCGATCGGTGCGCCGAAAATCGCCAGGGCGGCATCGCCCTGGAACTTGTTGACGAATCCGCCGTGGCGCGCGACGGTGTCGACCACCACCCGGAAGAATTCGTTGAGCAGGCCGACCACCTCGACCGGCGGTCGGGTCGCCGCCAGCTGGGTCGAGCCCACCAGGTCGACGAACAGCACCGCGACATCGCGTTCCTGCCCGCCAAGCTCGGTACCGCGTTCGATGGCGCGCCGGGCCACGTCCTCGCCGACATATCGACCGAACAGGTCACGCAGGCGTTGCCGCTCGGACAGGTCGCGGACCATGTCGTTGAACCCAGCCTGCAGCAGGCCCAGCTCGCTGGCGTCGTAGATCTGCATGTGCGCGTTGTAGTTGCCGCGCTGCACCTCCGACAGCGCCCAACGCAGCTGGCGCAGCGGATCAGCGATCGACATGGACACCAGCAGCGTGCTGACCGAGCCGATCGCCAACGCTGCCAGCGCGAGCAGCAGGATGGGATTGAACAGCTTGTCCGGGGTGGCGTGCAGAATCGCCATCTTGTCGGCCACCACGGCCAGCACGATCGCCAACAGTGGTACCGCGGTGGACAGCACCCAGGCCAGCATCAACCGCAAGATGACCCCGGGCGAACGCAAGTTCTCCGGTACCCCACTGCGCAGCGCGGCCACCGCGACCGGCCGCAGCACCCGCTCAGACTGCAGGTAGCCGATGATCGCGGTGGCGATGGCGCCCAGGGCGGTGGCAATCGCCACCACGGGCGCCGCATAGCGAGCCACCGACCAGCTGGCGACGATGAAGATCACGCTGCCGATCGCCCACGACCCGACGCTGATCAAGGTGCGATAGAACGGCATGCGCAGCACCCGGCTGCGGGCCAGCTCGGTGGCGGACGGGTCGGCCGCCGCAACCAGATTGTCGCGGCGCTGCCACCGGAAGACCGGCACCAGCAGCTTGAGGTTCAATGCGAACCCGGCGAGGAACAAGGTAATCACGGAGGTGAGGAAGATCGCCAGATTCAGTGGTGGTAGATCCTGCAGCTGGATGCGATCGTTGGGTGGCAAGCCATAGCGCAGAAAGCCCAGAACGAATAGGCCGCCGATGATGTCGGCCTGCAACATACTCAGCGAAAACACCGGCCACGGAGTGCGCACTACCCACCGGGCGAACCCGTTGATCCGCCCGGGCAGGGTTGCCACGGTAGCCACCAGCCCACCGTATCCGGATGGGGGGACTCGCCGGAAACCTACGTGGGACTCGGCAAGTCGTTACCGAGTCGACTCGAGACGGGAAAGATAACGGAAATGTCGCGAAACGGTAGCCAATCGGTATCTGTCGGCGGGGACTAATAGTGTCCACGGTGATGTCTGGGGTATTCGCGCGGCTGGTAGGCCAGGGGGCGGTGGAATCGGAGCTGCTCGCGGCCGCTAGGTCAGCTCGCAGTGATTCGACTCACAGTTCAGGGTTTGACGGGGATATGACACATGCGTGGCTGATCACCGGGCCCCCGGGCTCGGGGCGGTCAATCGCCGCATTGTGCTTCGCCGCGGCGCTGCAGTGCACGTCAGACGGCGATCCGGGGTGCGGACGTTGTCGGTCCTGTTTGACCACCATGGCGGGGACTCACGCGGACGTGCGGCGGGTGATTCCCGAAGGCCTCTCTATCGGAGTTGACGACATGCGCGCGATCGTGCAGATCGCATCGCGCCGCCCAACCACCGGGCGCCATCAGATCGTGCTGATCGAAGACGCCGATCGGTTGACCGAAGGTGCGGCCAACGCCCTGCTCAAGGTGGTCGAGGAGCCGCCCGCATCGACGGTGTTCCTGTTGTGCGCACCATCGGTGGATCCCGAGGACATCGCGGTCACGTTGCGGTCCCGGTGTCGCCATGTCGCGTTGGTGACGCCGCCGACCACCGCGATTGCCCAGGTACTGATCGACAACGATGGGTTGGCGGCCGAGACGGCGAATTGGGCGGCGTCGGTCAGCGGTGGCCATGTGGGCCGGGCGCGGCGGCTGGCCACCGACCCGGAGGCGCGGCAGCGACGCGAGCGAGCGTTGGGGCTGGTTCGTGACGCCGCGACGCCGGCGCGGGCCTACGCCGCGGCCGAGGAGTTGGTCGCCGCCGCCGAGGCCGAGGCGCTGGCGCTGACTTCCGATCGCGCCGAGGCCGAAACCGAGGAGCTGCGTACCGCACTGGGGGCTGGTGGCACCGGGAAAGGGACTGCCGGCACGATGCGTGGCTCCGCCGGCGCGATCAAGGACCTGGAACGGCGGCAGAAGTCCCGCCACACCCGGGCCGCGCGCGATGCGCTGGACCGGGCCCTGATCGACCTGGCCACCTATTTTCGGGATGCGCTGCTGGTTTCGGCGAAGGCCGACCAGCCGCGGGCCAACCATCCGGACATGGCTGACCGGGTCGCTGCGCTGGCCGCACACGCGACTCCGGAGCGGCTGTTGCGTTGCATCGAGGCCGTGCTGAACTGCCGTGAAGCGCTGTCGATCAACGTAAAGCCAAAATTTGCGGTTGACGCCATGGTGGCAGCCATTGGGCAGGAACTGCAGTAGCGGGGGGCCGGTCGGTCGATCCGGACTTGGGCGGACCTGCCCGCCTGCCGTAGACTCGTGCCGCCCGGAATGAGGGCACGCCGCCTTAGCTCAGTCGGTAGAGCGATTCACTCGTAATGAATAGGTCAGGAGTTCGATTCTCCTAGGCGGCTCGTTTGTTTGTGGTGGTCAGCCGTGCGGGCCGGTCGCGCCCGCCGTGCCGGCGGTGCCCGCTTTGCCGTCTGCGCCCGCGGTGGCCCCGCTGCCGCCGGCACCGAAGCCGCCGGCGGCGCCGCCAGCACCACCCGCGCCCCCAGCGCCAGGGGCCCCCGTCGAGCCGTCGGCGCCGGCGTGGCTGAACAAGATGCCTCCCTGACTGCCGATGCCGCCCACCGAGCCGGTGGCACCGCCCTCGCCGCCCTGGGCGCCGTCACCGCCGTCACCGCCGTCGCCGCCGTCGCCGCCGAAGGCGATTTGGGTGGATCCGTTGCCGCCGGCACCACCCGCGGCTCCTGCGCCGCCCGCGCCGCCGGTGCCGCCGGTCCCGCCCGCGCCGCCGCTGCCGCCGTCGCCGCCGTTGCCGATCAACAGGCCACTGGTCCCGGCGTCACCGCCCCTACCCCCGACGCCGCCCTCACCACCGATGGCCATCGAATTAGCGCCGGCGCCGCCGTTACCGCCGATGCCCCCACGGGAGCTTCCGTCTCCGCCGACGCCGCCCCCGGCGCCCGAGCCCCCCGCACCGCCGGTGCCGCCGGTCCCACCAACACCGCCGTCGCCGCCGCTACCGCCATTGCCGAACAGCAGGCTCGCCGCCCCGCCGTTGCCGCCGTTACCCCCGGTGCCGCCGTTACCGCCGGTGCCGACAGAGGGGTCAGAGTCTCCGCCGTCGCCCCCATGACCGCCGGTGGCGGAGCTCGCTGCGGTCGCGTCGCCGCCGTTGCCGCCGATGCCGCCAACGCCGGCGGCGGCGCCGGTGCCCCCGGTCCCGCCAGTCCCGCCGGTCCCGCCGTTGCCGCCGCTGCCGATCAATAGCCCGCCACGGCCACCGTCGCCGCCGGTCCCGCCGCCACCGGCGGTACCCCCGGAGACGTCGGTGGCAAAGCCGCGGCCGCCATCGCCGCCATCGCCGCCGATGCCACTCGCCAAACCGGTGGCCTTGCCGCCATCGCCACCCGCGCCACCCGAGCCGCCGGGGATTCCGCCTTGACTGCCGTCGCCGCCGGCGCCCCCGTGGGCTTGCCCCGTGAAGCTCTCGGCGTCCCCGCCGGCACCGCCGGCCCCGCCATTGGCGCCGCCACCGGGATCACCGCCGGCCCCGCCCTTGCCCCCGGTGGCCGACCCCGATGAGGCAGTGGCGCTGCCGCCGGCGCCTCCGGTACCGCCGGTCTCGCCGGTCCCACCGGTATCACCGGTATCGCCGTTTCCCCCGGTCAGGGGGCCATTGCCGCTAACGTTGCCGCCGGCGGCACCGGTTCCGGCTGTCCCGGTGGGGGTGGGGTTGACACCGTCTGCCCCGGCCAGGCCGGTCCCACCCTGGCCCCCGGTGCCGCCATCGCCGAACAGGAACGCGTTGCCACCGTTTCCGCCATGCCCGGGACTACCGCCGTTGACGCCCGCCATGGCGGTCCCGCCTTGGCCGCCGATGCCGCCGTTGCCCCAGAACAGGCCGCCGGTGCCGCCGGTGCCGCCGGTGGCGCCGGCCCCACCGACACCTCCGGTGCCGCCGCTACCGAGCAACCCCGCGTTGCCGCCGGCGCCGCCATTTTGGCCGGGCGCACCGGAGCCGCCGGTGCCGCCGTTGCCGATCAAGATGCCGCCGTCGGCGCCGTTGGCCCCGCTGCCGGGTGCGCCGTCGGCGCCGTTGCCGATGATGGGACGGCCCAACAGCGCCTGGGTGGGTGCGTTGATCAGTCCCAGCACGTCGCGTTCGAGGACCTGCAAGGGCGAGACATTGGCGGCTTCGGCACTGGCATAGGACAGTCCAGCGCCGCTCAGCGTTTGGGTGAACCACTGATGAAACTGCCCGGCTTGGACACTGAGTGCCTGATAGGCGCGGGCATGCGAGGAGAACAGGGCGGCCACCGCCGCCGAAACCTCATCCGCGCCGGCGGCCTGCAGCACGGTCGTCGGCAGCACCGCCGCGGCATTGGCTGTGTTGAGCGCGGCGTCGATGCGTGCCAATTCTGTCGCCGTCGATGTCAATAGGTCTGACGCCGCCACCACGTATGACACCGCTGTACTCCTAGGCATGAAAACCGTTGTTGACTTGCGGGCCAACGCTACCTTCAAATTTCGCTGAAAGTTATTGTCTTGGAGAAAACTTCGAGACAACTAATTCATCCGGAAGGGAATTATCGCGCCGCTTATTCGGGAGCCAGAAAACCCACCGGACCGGAGGCGACACACACCGCCAATGCGGTGGTATTGGCTCGCACGGTGATCACATCGCCGGCGCCTGGCAGCCGGGCGTAGACCCGGTTGAGGCCCGGATGCACCGGAACTTTGCGCTCGGGTCCCTCCGGCAGCGCCAGCGTTATCGACCCGTCGCTGTTGGCAAGATAATTGAGTTCAACGGTCCAGTCGGCGGGTAGCAACGGGCCGTCCAGGACCAGCCGTGCGGGCTGGTCTGGCTGCGCGAAATAGCCGCATTGGGGCATGGGGCCGGGAACAATCGTCCGTATCCAGGTAACTCGCGCATCGACCAAATTTCCAGAGCTGGTAAACATTCTCAGTTTGGTTGTCGCCGTCGCGAAATCGGGGCGGTTCGGCAACAGTGCGAACATATGGCTGGCCAGGTTTTCCGGCCAGGCCACCCGTTGCAGCACCAGTGGATCGACTTCTTGATCCAGTAGCGGGGCATTCGAATTTATCTGGGCGCCAGCCAAGCTCGCTTCCGCATTCTGCAGGTATGACTTGGTCGGGTTGTCGCGCCAGCTGGTCAGAAAGGTCGCCGTCGAGTAGAGGCTGCTGGCCAGGAATAGCATCGCCGCGGCGGTGATCGTGCTGGCCCGGACGCGCGAGGCATTCAACCAATCTGACGGCCGATTCGCCGCGGTCAAGGCGACGGCGGCCAACAGCGCCAACACCACCACCAGATCGGGGAAATAGCGCAGCGTCTGCGCCAATTCCAGGGCGGTGAACCGCGATGAGCGCATCAGGTAGATCGGCACCTGGCAGGCGACGGCGTAGCCGGCCGCGGTCAGCCACACCGCGCCGATGCGTCGTTTACGGATCAGCGACAAGCCGAGTAGCCCGGCCAGCACCAGCCATCCGAGCGCCATCACCGTCGGCGGCGGCGTCGCCCACGGGGACGCCGGGGCCCAGCGATCCCAGCGCCACGGTCCGCCGGCCAGGCCCCCCACGATGCCGTGCGTGATCGATCGACACAGCAGGTCCCAGGTCATTGCCAGATCCCCACTCCAGCGCTTCTGGTCAACCACGGCCAGATAGAGCACCATCCAGCCGGCGGTCAGCGCCAGCGCCGCCGTCCACAACCGGATCCCGGCCTGCCAGGCCGTGCGCAGCGGACGCTTGTCGCCGCCGACATGGCAGACCAGGGCGCTGACCGCGAAGGCGACGAACGGGACCACCGCCGCCTTTTCGAAGAACAGCAGGCCGGCGAAGTAGGCGAGCACCGCGCTCACCGCGTATCGCTGGTTGCCGGTGCGGATCAGCAGGATCGCGTCACCGCACACCCAGGCCAGCGCCGCCAGCAGCGGCAGCGAGTTCAGTGCCGCCGCCCACCACGCGAATCCGGGCACCCCCAGCGGGGTGAACAGCGCGAACGTCAGCGGGATGAGCAAGACCCGGCGCCAGCCCAGGATCACGTAGAGCGCTCGCAGCAGCGCTAGCGATGCCAGCAGCTGCAGCACCACCAGGCTGATCGCGGGTCCGGTCCAATCCAGCGGCATCAGCCGGATGATGATGCCGGCAACCAGAAATGCGCCGGGCATGACGTGGCCGTCATGGTCGTCGAACAGGTAGGTCGCCGAGAGCAGGTCCTGGGTGCCGGCCCGGCCGACCAGGATCAAATCGTCCCAATAGAAATACCCCCGGAACGCCAGCACGGCTCGAACCCCCAGCTGAATCATGATCAGCGCGATGGCGGCCACCGCGACCTTGGGCACGGGCCTGGTCCGGGTGGGCATGGTTATTTCTTACCGGTCGGTATTGTGGGCCGGTGCGTGCACTGGTCACCGGCGCGGCCGGTTTCATCGGATCGACACTGGTCGACCGTCTCCTGGCAGACGGTCACACGGTGGTCGGACTGGATAATTTCGCAACTGGCCGGGCGACCAATCTCGAGCATCTGGTCGACAACCTTGCGCATGTCTTCGTCGAAGCCGACATCGTGGACGCGGATCTGCAGGCAATTTTCGAGCAGCACCGGCCCGAAGTGATTTTTCATCTGGCGGCGCAAATCGACGTCCGCCATTCGGTGGCCGATCCGCAATTCGACGCCTCGGTCAATGTCATCGGTACCCTGCGGCTGGCCGAAGCGGCCCGGCTCACCGGCGTCCGCAAGGTGGTGCATACCTCCTCGGGCGGATCCATCTATGGCACCCCGCCGCAGTACCCGACCAGCGAGCGGGTGCCCACCGACCCGGCATCGCCGTATGCCGCCGGCAAGGTTGCCGGGGAGATCTACCTCAACACATTTCGGCATCTGTACGGCCTGGAGTGTTCCCACATCGCCCCGGCCAATGTGTACGGCCCGCGCCAAGACCCGCACGGCGAGGCGGGGGTGGTGGCGATCTTCGCGCAGGCGCTGCTGTCGGGTAAGCCCACCAAGGTGTTCGGCGACGGCACCAACACCCGCGACTACGTGTTTGTCGACGACGTCGTCGATGCCTTCGTCAAGGCGGGCGGCGACGTGGGCGGCGGCCAACGGTTCAACATCGGCACCGGCGTGGAAACCTCGGACCGCCAACTGCACTCAGCTGTGGCCGCGGCCGTCGGCGGCCCCGACGACCCGGAGTTTCACCCGCCGCGGCTGGGCGACCTGAAACGGTCCTGCCTCGACATCAGCCGGGCCGAAGAGGTGCTGGGCTGGTGTCCGCAAGTCGAACTGGCAGACGGGGTGCGGCGCACCGTCGACTACTTCCGGCGAACCCACGGCAGCTGATTGTCTGGGCCGGCCTCAGCGTGGCTCCGGTGTCTGAGCTCCTTCGAGCGCTATGGCGCGGGCCAGCCGCGCGTAGCGCAGCTCCAGGTCTTTGAACCGCATGTAGGTGCTCAGCGTGGTGAAGCTGAACGCCATGATCAGCGCGTAGAGCATCAGATCGGTGCCCCGGCGCACTCCGAACCAATGTGCGACCACCGTGGTGTCGTCCGGTCGCAGCACCGCGTAGATACCGGCCAGGACGAATAGGACGTAGCCGACTTTGACCCATGCCCGCGACCGGGCGCTGCGGCGGGAGCGCAGCAGATAGAACAGCAACGCGATGATCGACCCGATCAACAGCACCTGGATCCAGTTCATCGTCGTATCCTCCCTCGCAAAAACCCGTCGAAAATGATGTTGACGCCGTTGAGCAGGGGCTGCCCTTTCGACTTCGAGTAGTCGGTGTAGAGCACCTCGACGGGTTCTTCGGCAACGCGCCAATGGTTTTCGGCGATCAGCATGACGAACTCGGTGGCGTGGCTCATCCCGCTCATGGTGATGTTCAGCCCATCGGCCACGGTCTTGTTGAACACCCGCAGGCCGTTGTTGGTATCGGTCAGGCCCAACCGGCGACCGCGCGGACTCAGGCGCGCCGCGGTCTGCAGCACAATTCGCTTCAGCAGGGGCGGGCGGCTCCCGACGGGCCGCCCGAAGCGGGTTCCGATCACCACGTCGACGTCGCCGACCGACAACCGATCCACCATGGCGGCCAGGTCCTTGACGCGGTGCTGACCGTCGGCGTCGAACGTGGCGAAGATCTGGGCTCCCGGCTGCTTACGGGCGTATTCGACCCCGGTCTGGATGGCCGCGCCCTGGCCCAGATTGATCGGATGAGCCACCACGTGAGCCCCGGCCCGCAGGGCGATATCGCCGGTGCCGTCGGTGCTGCCGTCGTCCACGCACACCACATGGCCGAAGGTTGACCGCAGTTGCGCGATCACCTCGCCGATGACGGTGGCTTCGTTGAAGGCGGGAACGACGATCCAGACGTCGGGGTGATGCGTATCAATATCCATTTTCACGGCCATCTAGGCCCACAAATTACACGCTTGGCCAGTGCCCATCATCTGCTCGCGTATCCGGCGCGCGCCAGCGCGAGCAGATGAACACCGATCCCTACCAATGGGCCACACAACAGCGCCACCACCGTGCGGGCTTCCAGCGGTAGCGGCAACAGCAGCAGCAACCCTGATGCCGCTGTCGCGCTCACCCAGCCTAGTGAGTAAGCCCGGTGCAGTGCGGCCGCCACCGCCGCGGCTCCGGTGAGCGTCAACATGGCGATCGCCACGGCGGCCGCGGTCAGCCAGGCCAGCAGGGCGCCGCTGGCCTGATATTGCTGCCCGAAGGCCGAACGCAGTAACCACGGGCCCACCGCTCCCGCGGCCAGCACCCCGATCGCACCGATACCGCCGATGAGTGCGGCCGGCGAGATCAGTGCCCGCAGTCGCTGCGCGCTCTCGTCGACGAAATGGGCGATGAGGTTTCCCTGCATCGCGGTCAGCGGCACCAGCAGCGGCGCACGGGTCAAGGTCACCGCCAAGATGATCACCCCGCCCTGGGGGCCGAGCTCGTTGGAGGTCAGCTTCAGCAGGACCGGAAACCCCATCACCAGAATCGCGCTGGCACCGGCGGCGGTGATGGAATGCGCGGCACCCCGCAGGAACGTTGCCGTGCTGCCCGGCGTCAGCAAGCGTGCCGTCGCGCGCGCGACGGGCGAAGCCAGCAGCAGAATCAGCCAGGAGACCGAGCCCGCCACCGTCGCCCACAGGAAGCCGACCAGACCCCACCCAATGGCAAACGTTGCCGCCGCGACCGCCACTCGGATTATCGCGTCGGTCACCATCAACGATCCGTAGTGCGACCACCGGTTGGTGCCGGCCAGCATGCCCAAAAGCGTGGCATGCAGACAGAATCCGGCCAGTCCCACACTGAGCAGTCCCACCGACAACCAGCGGTCCTCCACGAACACCCGCCCGCTCCACAGCGGCGAGCTGCCCGCGATCACCACGGCCGAGGCCAGCCCGACCATCCCGGCGATTCGCAGGGGATGGGTGCGGCCTCCTTCCGGCACGACGTCCAGGTACCGCGCGGAGCGGACTTCGCGCGTGGCTTCTTGCAGGAGCCCGTTGGCGGCGCCGGAAACCAGGCCGAATGCGCCCCAGAACACCCCGAACACGGAGAAGCCGCTGGGAGCCAAGTCCCGGGCGGCCAGATAGATCACCGTATAACCGCACAGCGCGGTGACCGCGGTGGCGGTGCCGACGCGTGCCACGCTGCCTCGCGCGATCGCCCTCCCAGAGGCGCCCGCCGCTCCCGTTGTTCCCCCTACTTCGGTCACCGTGGCAGCACTAACGGCCAACCGACCTGATGCTGGGCACGTTTGCAGCCACGCTTGCAAATACTAGGCGTGTGGGCCGCGGGTGCTCGCCAGGCCGGTTCGGCGTTGTTTTGGCTTGCCCTGAGGGGCTCTCGGGTATAGATGAAGTGCACTGGAAAGGACCCATGACAACGATCCGCGTGTTCGGGTTGTCGCTGCTGGTGACCGGGGCGGCTTTAGTTGCCGGGTATTGGCACGGCGGAGTGACCGCGCTGTTCCTGCTGGTGGTGCTGGCGATCCTGGAGATATCGCTGTCGTTCGACAACGCCATCATCAACGCCACGATCCTCAAGCAGATGAGCCAGTTCTGGCAGCAGATGTTCCTGACCATCGGGATCGTGATTGCCGTCTTCGGAATGCGGTTGGTGTTCCCGCTGACCATCGTCTGGGTTACCGCGGGTCTTGATCCGGTCCGCGCGATGAGGTTGGCGCTGAACCCGCCGCCCGGCGGCGCGCTGGACTTCCCGGACGGCTCACCCAGCTACGAGAAACTGATCAGCGCGGCCCACCCGCAGATCGCGGCGTTCGGCGGGATGTTCTTGTTGACGCTGTTTCTGGATTTCGTGTTCAACGACCGTGAGATCAAGTGGCTGAAGTGGATTGAGGCGCCGTTCGCCCGGATCGGGCGGCTGGGTCAGGTCCACGTGATGGTGGCGTGCGTGACGCTGATCTTCGCTGGTCCCGGGTTGACGGATTCCAGCGACGACCTGGGCACCGTAATGGTCGCCGGGCTGCTGGGTCTGGTGACCTACCTCGTGGTCAACGGATTGAGCCGGGCGTTGCAGCCGCCTCAGGTCGGTGCCGGACCTGGCGAACTCGTCGCCCGGGGGGCGGTGGGCAAGGCCGGGTTCATGCTCTTCATGTACCTCGAGGTGCTCGACGCCTCGTTCTCCTTCGACGGGGTCACCGGGGCATTCGCGATCACGAGCGACCCGATCGTCATCGCGTTAGGGCTGGGCTTGGTGGGCGCCATGTTCGTTCGGTCGATCACGATCTATCTGGTCCGACAGGACGCTCTGGACCGCTACGTCTACCTCGAACACGGCGCGCACTGGGCGATCGGTGCGCTCGCGGTGATCATGCTGATGTCCATCGACCACCACCTGCAGATCCCCGAGTGGATCACGGCATCGATCGGCGTGGTGTTTATCGGGGCGGCGTTCACCAACAGCGTGGTGCGCAACCGGCGAGCCGGCGGCTGAGCCGGAAATCAGTGGCCGTCGGTCTTGAACCGCTCCACCGACCGCATCACCTCGGCCTCGGCCTCTTCGCGGCCCACCCAGTCGGCCGCCTTGACGAACTTGCCCGGTTCGAGGTCTTTGTAGTGGACAAAGAAGTGCTTGATGGCTTCCAGCTCGAACGCCGGAACGTTGTCGATGTCCTGGATGTGGTCCCAACGATGGTCGCCGGCCGGGACGCACAGCACCTTGTCGTCGCCACCCTTTTCGTCGACCATCCGGAACATTCCGACCGGCCGAGCCTCCACCAGCACACCCGGGAACAGCGGCTCCGGCAGCAGTACCAGGGCGTCCAGCGGGTCGCCATCCTCGCCGAGGGTGTCCTCGATGAAGCCGTAGTCGGTGGGGTAGGCCATCGGGGTGTACAGGTAGCGGTCCAGTTTGACCCTGCCGGTCTCGTGATCGACCTCGTACTTGTTGCGCTGGCCCTTGGGAATCTCGATAGTCACGTCGAATTGCATCGCGTGGCTCCTTTGACTTAGTGAGGCCAGAAGAGGCCTGGGATTAGGTCAAATGCGTCCGGTGACACCCTAGTGCAGCGGTCCTGTGGGCCTGCTGGGTGGCCGGTTGGGCACAATGGGACCGGAAAGACAGGAGAGTTATGGGTCCCAAACGTTGGCGGAAATCCACCCAGGTGTTCCTTGGGGTGGCCGTGCTGGCGTTTGTCGCCGCCGTCGTTGCCGCCGCAGCGTTCTTCACCGTCGGTGGCCGCGCGGCCAGTGCGCGGTTGGTGGTGCCGCCGCCGCGTCCACCGACGGTCAAGCCCGCGGTCACCGCCGTGGCCGACACCGGTGTGGTGCCCAACTCGGGCGCGATGGCCGCCGCGCTGGCGCAGGCCGCGGCCGATCCGAACTTGGGCAAGCTGGGCGGTCGGGTCAGCGATGCGCTGACCGGCCAGGTGCTTTGGCAGCAACTCGACGACGTACCCCTGGTGCCGGCATCGACAAACAAGGTCCTGACCGCCACCGCGGCGCTGCTCACCTTGGACCGTCAGGCCCGGATCAGCACCCGCGTGGTGGCCGGTAGCCCCAGCGGCCAGGGGCCGGTGGTGTTGGTCGGAGCCGGGGATCCGACGCTGTCGGCGGCACCGCCCGGCGTCGAAACCTGGTACCGGGGCGCGGCGCGCATCAGCGACTTGGTCGATCAGATCCGCCGCAGTGGCATGACGCCGACATCGGTGCAAGTCGACATCTCCGCCTTTACCGGGCCGACGATGGCCCCGGGCTGGGATCCGGCCGACGTCGGCAACGGTGACATCGCCCCGATCGAGGCGGCGATGATCGATGCCGGTCGCGTCCAGCCGACCACGGTCAACTCCCGACGGTCGCTGACCCCGGCGTTGGACGCCGGACGCGAACTGGCCAGGGCCCTTGGTCTGGATCCAGCAACGGTCAGCATCGCCTCGGCTCCCGCTGGGGCGCGCCAGCTGGCCGTGGTGCAGTCGGCGCCGTTGATCGAACGGCTCTCCCAGATGATGAACGCCTCGGACAACGTGATGGCCGAGTGCATCGCCCGCGAGGTCGCGGCCGCCATCAACCGTCCGCGCAGCTTCAGCGGCGCGGTCGATGCGGTGACCACCCGGCTGAACACCGCCCACATCAACACCACCGGCGCGGGGCTGGTGGATTCCAGTGGGCTTTCGGTTGACGACCGGCTGACAGCCCGGACGCTCGACGACGCGATACAGGCCGCGGCGGGGCCGGATCAGCCCGCGTTGCGCCCGCTACTGGATCTGCTGCCGATCGCCGGCGGTAGCGGCACTCTCGGGGAACGCTTCCTGGACCGGGCCACCAACCTGGGCCCGGCGGGCTGGTTGCGGGCCAAGACCGGCTCGCTGACCGCCATCAACTCCTTGGTCGGTGTGGTCACCGATAGCAGCGGACGCGTGCTCACGTTTGCGTTCATCTCCAACGATGCCGGGCCGAACGGACGCAACGCGATGGACGCGTTGGCCACCACGCTGTGGTCTTGCGGGTGCACAACATGACCGCGGCCTCGGATGTGACCCTGGGCAACACCGTCGACTGGCAGTTTGCGGCCACGGTGGGGGAGCGGCTGGCCCGCCCCGGTCCGCCGTCCAGTGACTACACCCGACGCCAGGCGGTCGACGAATTGATGCGCGCGGCCGAGCAAGCGGAGCCGCCGGTGCGCGACGTCACCGGTTTGATCACCACCGGTGATGTGCCCGCGGCCCGCGTTGTGGACCGGCCGGAGTGGATACGGGCCGCCGCGGAGTCGATGCGGGCCATGACCAACGGGGCCGAGAAGCCGCGCGGACTGCTCACCGGGCGTATCACCGGTGCGCAGACGGGTGCGGTGCTGGCGTTCGTGGCCTCGGGAATTCTCGGTCAGTACGATCCGTTCGCCGCCGCGGACGCGGCCGGCATGGGCGGTCTGCTGCTGGTGTATCCCAACGTCATCGCCGTTGAGCGACAACTGCGGGTCGACCCATCCGATTTCCGGCTGTGGGTCTGCCTGCACGAGGTCGCCCACCGGGTCCAGTTCACCGCCAACCCGTGGTTGGCCGGCTACATGCAGCAGGCGCTCGGTCTGCTCACCACCGAACCCGCCGACGACATCGGACAGGTGGTGAGCCGGCTGGCGAACTTCGTGCGCAACCGCAACGATCCTGGCGACGATTCGGGCAATGTGACGGGGATTCTCGGTGTGGTGCGTGCCGTGCAGTCCGAGCCGCAGCGTCAGGCGCTGGATCAGCTGCTGGCGCTGGGCACGCTGTTGGAGGGCCATGCCGAACACGTGATGGATGCGGTGGGGCCGATGGTGGTGCCCTCGGTTGCCGTCATCCGTCGTCGCTTCGACGAGCGCCGGCAACGCAAGCAGCCGCCACTGCAGCGGTTGTTGCGCGCGTTGTTGGGCTTCGACGCCAAACTCAACCAGTACACGCGCGGCAAAGCGTTTGTCGACGACGTGGTGGCCCGGGTCGGGATGAAGCGGTTCAACACCATCTGGACGAGTCCGCAGACGCTGCCCCTGCCGGCTGAGCTGGAGAATCCGCGGCGATGGATCGACAGGGTGCTGTAGCGCAACTGCGCAGGGCCGTCGAGAAGTTCGCGTCGACCCATCTCGACGCCACCGACCGATGGAGTATCGGGCTGTCCGGCGGTCCGGATTCGCTGGCGCTCACCGCCGTGGCGGCGCGGCTGCGGCCCACCACCGCGCTGATCGTCGACCACGGCCTGCAGCCGGATTCGGCCGCGGTCAGCGAAACCGCCCGGGCCCAGGCCGTCTCGTTGGGTTGCGTGGCCGCACGGGTGCTCCGGGTCCAGGTGGGCAATCCGGCCGGGGCCGGGGGTGGGCTGGAGGCGGCGGCGCGCACCGCCCGCTACGGCGCGCTGGACGCCCACCGCGATGGCCCGGTGCTGCTGGCCCACACCCTCGACGATCAGGCCGAGACGGTGTTGCTGGGGCTCGGCCGCGGTTCGGGCGCTCGCTCGATCGCCGGCATGCGTCCGCACGATCCACCATGGTGTCGGCCCTTGCTGGGGGTGCGTCGCGGGGTGACCCATGATGCGTGCCGGGAGCTGGGCCTGACCGCATGGCAGGACCCGCACAACAGCGACCGGCGCTTCACCCGGACGCGGTTACGTGCCGAAGTGCTGCCGCTGTTGGAGGAAGTGCTGGGTGGGGGTGTGGCTGCGGCGTTGGCGCGCACCGCGACCGCGCTGCGCGCGGACACCGAGCTGCTCGACGCCATCGCCGCCGAGGCGCTGCCCACCGCCGTCGTCGATTCCGGCCTGGACACCAGCGTGCTGGCTACGCTGCCCGACCCAGTGCGTCGGCGAGTGATCCGCAGTTGGCTGCTGGCCGGCGGGGCGATCGGGCTGACCGACAAGCAGATCAGGGGCGTGGACGCGCTGGTCACCGCCTGGCGAGGCCAGGGCGGGGTGGCGGTCGGATCGAATTTGAAGGCGCGGCGTCTGGTCGCCGGACGAGGTGGCGGCCTGCTGACTCTGCGGTCCGAGCCAATCTGAGTCGGTGAAGATGGGGACTGGCGTTGGTTGTTCGGGCGCGGACATGGCACGCTGTGCACGTGGCCCAGAGCTCCTCGGCGATCACCCCCGGACATGCAGGCGAGTTGTACCCAGGTGATATCAAATCCGTGCTGCTCAATGAGGAGCAGATTCAGCGTCGAATAGACGAGCTCGCGGCCCAGATCGGCAACGACTATCGCGAGCTGGCCGACACCAGCGATCAGGACCTGCTGTTGATCACGGTGCTCAAGGGCGCCGTGCTGTTCGTCACAGATCTCGCCCGTGCGATTCCGTTGCCTACGCAATTTGAGTTCATGGCGGTCAGCTCCTACGGGTCCTCGACGTCGTCGTCGGGAGTGGTGCGGATTCTCAAGGACCTGGACCGCGACATCGCCGGTCGCGACGTGCTGATCGTCGAGGATGTCGTCGACTCCGGACTGACGCTGTCCTGGCTGTTGCGCAACCTCAAGAGCCGGCAACCCAAGTCGTTGCGGGTGTGCACCTTGCTACGCAAGCCCGAGGCGGTGGGGGCCAACGTCGACATCACCTACGTGGGCTTCGACATTTCGAATGACTTCGTGGTGGGTTACGGCTTGGACTACGACGAGCGCTATCGCGACCTGTCCTACATCGGCACCCTCGATCCCAGGGTCTACCAGTAGCGAGCGCGCTCTGCCGACCGGAAACTCAGGTCAGCTCCCACACCGCGGTCACCGAGAAGCTCACCGTCTGCTGGCCTGGTTCCAGCGGCACCATCGAGGTGCGTGGCGCCGGCGTGTTCATCTCGCCGGGCGAGGGCCTGGTGCCGACTCCTTCGGAGATGGAAAGCACCGTGCCCAGCCGCAGCCCGGACAACTGGGCGTATTGCTGCGCGCGGCTCTTGGCGTCCTCGAATGCCCGGGCGCGCGCGTCCTTGACCAGTTGCGAGTCGTCCTCGATCGAGTAGCTCACCGAACTGATCCGGGTGGCGTCGCCGCCGGTGTTGACGATGAGTTCCAGTAGGCGTGATGCGGCATCGGGTGGACGGATCTTGACTTCGATCGCATTATCGGCGCGATAGCTGCTGATCGCCGCCGCTGCGCCGGGCTCTGGGCTGGTGTACTGGGGCTGTAGCGACACCTCGGTGGTGCGAATGTCCTTACGGTCCACCCCGGCGTTCGCCAGGGCGTCGATGACCGCCTGCTGCCGAGCGTTGGCCTGGCTCATCGCGCCGGTGACGTCCTGAGAAGTGAACTCAATGCCGACCTGCGCGGTCAGGGTGTCCGGGATGCCCTGCACCTGCCCGGACCCGAACACGGTCACCGGACGTGGATTTGCGCCGGGCGCCGCCGCGGTGTGGGAGTCGCACCCGCTCAGGCAGCCGGCGGCCGCACCGGCCACGGCCAAGGCAATCAATCTGCGGGCGAATCCCGGTGTGCTCCATTGGATTGGCATGCCTGGCACCCTAGTCGCCGCGCGGAGTCGACCGGCGGGTGCGCCGTTGTCGGCTCCCAGATGTTCTCAATTCACTTCTTGTTCATCTTTGATTCCTGGGAAAGCGCCGGCCCCCGTGACCGGACATTGGCCCCCGAAAGACTGTCAGCAAATGTCATATTTACGACCTTTACGTTGAAAAATTCCAATCCAACCCAAGTTTGGCTCAACAATTCTGCACCCCTATAGCAGACCCAGTTTTTGTGCTTTGCAAGAGTCGGCTAGTCCGACGTCGAGCCGTGGGCCCCGGTTGGGCCACCACCCCCGCCCGGGTACTTGCCGCCGCGGCGCGACCGGGGCCGTGGTCCTGGTGATAGCGCCGGATCGCGGCCCGGCGCTGCGGCCAGAATCCGCCGCTGAACAGGTTGATTAGCGGCAATTTGTTGATTAGTAGGGGGCTGTCCACGGCGGCCGCGGGCGGGGTGTAGCGGGGATACAAACCGTCGGAGGCGGGTGGCTGGGGCCTTCGGCGCGGCCCCGTCGCTCGCCCGGAATGCACGACAGAAGGCGCCTGTCTTCGATATCGGCAAAATTCATATAGAACTCAAATCATATTTGATTCAAATATGTTTCATACAAAAGAAGATATTTACCTGCGCGTTTGGCACAGCAAATGAATTGTTACCGACTCAGCAGTGAACAGGCTGTGTGAAGCCTGTGGTTTTCCTACGTATCTGCCCTAACGTGTCCTGCGATCTGCTTCAGCAATGGGGGACGGACAGTCATCGGTCACCGAAAGCTGTTGCTGCAATTAAGAATTGAGGGAGAGGGAAACTCATGTCGATCATGCTTGCGCAGACAGATGTGCTGGCAGCGACTGCGGCGGAATTGCAGTCCATCAACGTGGCGGTGCAGGCCGGGAACGTCGCGGCCGCGGTACCGACCACCGGCGTGGTGCCCGCCGCCGCCGATCTGGTGTCGCTGCTGACCGCGTCGCAGTTTGCCGCGCACGCCCAGCTGTATCAGCAGATTGGAGCCCAGGCGGTGGCGGTCCAGGAGCAGCTGGCCACCACGCTGGGCATCAGTGCGGGTTCGTACGCGGCCACCGAGGCCGCCAACGCGGCCACCATCGGCTAGGAGACACCGGGTCATGTTGGATTTCGCGCAATTGCCCCCGGAGGTCAACTCCGCGCTGATGTATTCCGGGCCCGGCTCCGGGCCGATGCTGACCGCCGCCGCTGCCTGGGACGTGTTGGCCGCCGAGCTGCAAGCAACCGCGTCCACCTACGACGCTTTGGTGACCGAACTGACCGACGGGCCCTGGCAGGGGCCGTCCGCGGCGAACATGGTCGCGGCCGCCATGCCCCAGGTGGAGTGGTTGAGAAACACAGCCGCACTTGCCGAGCAGGCCGGTAGTCAAGCCGTGGCCGCGGCCGGAGCCTACGAGGCGGCCTTTGTCGCGACGGTCCCGCCGCCGGTGATCGCGGCCAACCGGGCGTTGTTGATGGCCCTGATGGCGACGAACTTCCTCGGACAGAACACGGGCGCTATCGCGGCCACCGAGGCGCAGTACGGCGAAATGTGGGCGCAGGACGCGGCGGCAATGTACGGCTATGCCGGCTCGTCGGCGGCGGCCGCGCAGTTGGCGCCGTTCGACCCGGCGGCGCAGACCGTCAGCGCGGCGGGCCTGGCCAATCAGGCCGCCGCGGTCGGTCAGGCATTGAACGGGGCGGTGGACTCACAGGCACTGGCGGAGATTCCCAAGGCGCTCTCGCAGCTGGCCGGAATATCCAACGAACCCCCTTGGCTCACCGACCTCACTGGCGCGATCGGCTTGACCGGGCACGCCTGGAACTCCAACGGTGACGGAATCATCGTGGGCGGCGCCCTGGGCGACATCGTCCAGGGAGTGACCGGCTCCGCCGAAGTGGATGCCGGCGTATTCATGGACACCTTCAGCAAATGGGTGAGTCCGGCCGGGTTGGCGGTAACTCAGTTCAAGGACTATGTGGGCCTGGCCCATGACCTGCCCAAGTTCGCTCAAGAAGGCGCCAAAGCGGCGGCCGAGGCCGCCAAGGAATTGCCGGCGGTACTGCCGTCGCTTCCGGGCGTCGGTCTGGGCGGGATTACCGGAGCCGTCGGTAAGGCGGCGTCGGTCACTGGGCTTTCGGTGCCAACCTCGTGGATGAACTCCGTCGGTGCCGCGGCGAACCCGGCCATCGTGACGGTCAACAGCCTCGGGGCCGCCGCGGCCGAGCCGGCGCAGGCGGCGGTGGGTGGAGTGCCACTGATGCCCGCCAGTGGTGTCGGGCGCGGAATGGCGGCGCACTTCGCCGCACCGCGCTATGGCTTCAAGCCGACGATGGTCGTGCACCCGCCCGCCGGAGGGTGACGAAGAACACATACGATCAACGCGGGGTGATCGCACTGCTGTACAGCGGGATCTTCGAGGGAAGGGGCGAGGCTCGCGATTCACCTTGATCTAGCAACGGATTTGACAACTCGTACACGAGAGGCATTCGCATGACCACACGTTTTATGACCGACCCGCATGCGATGCGGGACATGGCGGGCCGTTTCGAAATGCACGCCCAGACCGTCGAGGACGAGGCCCGCCGGATGTGGGCGTCCTCGCAGAACATCGCCGGCGCGGGCTGGAGCGGTATGGCCTCGGCAACCTCACTGGACACCATGGGCCAGATGAACACCGCTTTCCGCAACATCGTCAACATGCTGCACGGGGTGCGCGACGGGCTGGTTCGCGACGCGAACAACTACGAGCAGCAAGAGCAGGCCTCCCAGCAGATCCTCAGCAGCTAGTACCGGCCCGACAGCTTCGATTCAGGAGGACAAAACCAATGACCATCAATTACCAGTTCGGCGATGTCGACGCCCACGGTGCGCTCATCCGCGCCCAGGCCGCCTCCTTGGAGGCCGAGCACCAGGCCATCGTTCGCGATGTGCTGGCCGCCGGTGACTTCTGGGGCGGCGCCGGTTCGGTGGCTTGCCAGGAGTTCATCACCCAGTTGGGTCGCAACTTCCAGGTGATCTACGAGCAGGCCAACTCGCACGGCCAGAAGGTTCAGGCCGCCGGCAACAACATGGCGCAGACCGACAGCGCCGTCGGCTCCAGCTGGGCCTGAGTCCGCGGCAGGTACGCAGCGGCCCTAATCGGGCCGCGTGATGGCTTACCCGCCTCCCGGGGGTGATACCCGGGAGGCGGGTAAGTCCGTTTATGGGGCAGTTGACCTGGGTGTTGATGTCGACGCGCGTTCGGGTGACCGCCGTGCACTTACCTATTTCCGCATTTGCGGTGCCGAAACCATGGCGGCCCCCTAAATCATTGATCTCCGGTTGGTCGGGGCCAATATGTCCTACGGCAACAAAAATACTTTCCCTATTGATAAGCATCGTACACAATCTGGACAAGCGGGGCGGATTTCGTCGGAGAGCCCTCCGCTGTCAACCGGGGGGTTGCCCCGAGGAGGCGCTGGCTGCAGGTGGCAAAAGGCCAGGTGGGGTCGAATCCGGTTGGCTAATACCGCTGGTCGGCGACGACACGCGCCGCGCCGAAAATTCCCCTCATGCCGCGTTTTGCGCCCCTTGGGGACTTGAATTCATCGAATGCGAAGCGTTTGGGCATTGTGAAATAGGGCTCAGATGTGTCGCTGAATTTGAATCGTTGTTAAACCGATTCTGAACAAGATGTTTACGCCTGGTGTTGGTCATCTCTCGTGGTTTTTGTGGTCCCTTGAGTCCCTTAGCCTGATTGCCGATCAGCGTCAGCGCCGTTCGTCGCTGGACGTTATTGGCTCAATTGGTTCTTGAAAGGAGAGCGATGTCGCACGTGACTGCTCAGCCGGAGATTGTGGCTGGAGTCGCATTGGAGCTGCAGGCCATCAACTCGGCGGCGCGCGCCGGGGACGAGGTCGCGGTAGCTCCGACGACAGGAGTGGTCCCCCCGGCGGCAGACCTGGTGTCGATGTTGACGGCAGCCCAGTTCGCCGCCCATGCAAGGGTGTATCAGGCGATCAGCGCTCAGGCCGCGGCGGTACAGGATCAGCTGGTGACCGTGCTGGGTATCTCCGCTGGTTCGTATGCGGCAACCGAGGCCGCCAACACCGTCGCGGTCAGCTAGGCGAGGCCGCACATGCTGGATTTCGCGCTCCTACCGCCAGAAGTCAACTCCACGTTGATGTATTCCGGACCCGGTTCAGGATCGATGTTGGCCGCCGCGGCGGCTTGGCAGGCGCTGGGCGCCGAGTTGCAGTGCACTGCGAACTCTTATCGTTCACTGCTGTCCGGGCTGGTTTCCGGACCATGGTCGGGGCCCGCCGCCGCGGCCATGTCGGCTGCTGCCGCGCCGCATCTGGCCTGGCTGAGCGCAACCGCCGCGCAGGCTGAACAGGTCGGGAGGCAAGCGGCGGCGGCGGCGAGTGCCTACGAGGCGGCGTTTGCCGGGATAGTGCCGCCCGCGGTGGTAGCCGCCAATCGGGCGATGTTGGCGACGCTGGTGGCGACCAACCTCTTCGGTCAGAACACCCCGGCCATCGCGGTAGTGGAAGCCGAGTACGCCGAAATGTGGGCTCAGGACGCGAATGCGATGTACCAATATGCGGCGACGGCCGCGGCGGCGGCCGACCTGACCTCGTTCGTTCCGCCTCGGCCCGCTACCACCGCGAACGGACCGGCCGCTCAGGCCGCCGCAGTCGGCCGGGCCACCGGCGATCTCCTCGCGGGGGATGCGCAGTCGTTGCAGCAATTGGTGGAACAGCTGCCCAACGCGCTGCGGGGACTCTCGGAGGCGGCGTTGGTGCCCTCGCCGGAACAGATCTTGCGTGCGCTCGGCCTGATCGGCTGGAAGTGGACGCCCAACGGCGACGGGATCGTGTTAAGCGGCGCACTCGGCGCACTGGTAGCGGGTCTCACCGGGTCGTCGACGCTGGATGCCAGCACGCTATCGAACACCTATATCAGGCTGGTTTCGCCCTTCCGGCTCACCACCACGGCGTTGAAAGACATCGACGGTTTGTCCCACAGTCTCTTCCCGGCTGCCGCGCACGCGGGCCAGGAAGCCGCCAAGGCGGTCGAGGCCCTGCCACAAGCGCTGCCGAAACTGCCGTTGTCGGGCGTGTCGAGTGGTCTCGGGGGGATTGGCAGGGCCGCCCAGATCGGGGGCCTGTCGGTACCCAACGCTTGGGCGAGTTCGATGCCCGGGTTGGGCCGCGTTGCAACCGTTCCGCTCAGCTCCGTTGCCGCTGCCGCCGCGGCCGCCGACCCCAGCCAACATGTCTTTGGCGGTTTGCCGGCTCATGGCACACCCGCGCGCGGCTTCGCCGCCTCGGCGGCCCCTCCCCGATATGGGTTTCATCCCAGGGTGATGACGCGCCCGCCGGCCGCCGGCTAGGCCAACGCGCCGCGACGTCGGGGTAACCGGGCTAGGGGGTGACGAGAACCTTGCAGTGGCGTTCGGGGTCGGCGAGGTCGTCAAAGGCGGCGCCGACCCCGGCCAGTTCCACCTCGCCGGTGATGAGCGGGCTGACGTCTATGAGTCCCTCGGCAAGTGCCCGCAGTGAAGTGGCGAACTCTTCGGGGTCATAGGCGAGCACAAACTGCACGTTGATCTCTTTGGTGATCGCGAAGAACGGATGCACGGTGTCGGGCTGCATGCATACCCCGGCGACGATCAACCGGGTGCCCGGACGTGCCCGCAGAATTACCTCGTCGATCATCCCCGGGACTCCCACCGCTTCAAACACCACGGTGGCCTTGACGTGCTCGAACGGTGACGAGACGGCCGGGTCGACCGTCTGGTGAGCTCCCATGATGCTGGCCAGCTCGCGCCGCTTCTGCGAAAAGTCGGATGCCACAATCGTTTCGACACCGCGCATCCGCAGGGCCGCGATGATCGCGATGCCGATGGGCCCGCAACCGAGCACCAGGGCGGTGTCGCCAACGTCGACGCCGGCCTTGTTCACCGCATGTAATCCCACCGCCATGGGTTCGGTCAGGGCGGCATCCCTGAAGTCCAGCCCGTTGGGGACGGGCAGCAGCAGCGGCGCCGAGAGCAACATCCGCTCGGCGTACCCGCCGATGGTGTCGTTGCTGGAGAAGATGGGCTCGACTCCCTTGGCGGACAGCAACACCGGGATGGACGTGACGAGCGTCCCCGCGGGGTAGGTGTCGGTGTCGGGTCCGGCCTCGATCACCTCGGCGCAGAACTCGTGACCCATGAAGACATCACGGCTCAAGTCGGTGTTCGTGTGGCCGTCGCCGTGTGAGAGTCGCGAACTCATTGCCAACACTTCTGGCCCATGCGCGGCGAAATGCAGGTCCGATCCACAGATTCCGCATGCTCGCACTCCGACCAGCACCTGGCCCGGCCCGGGGGTGGGTTCGGCCACATCGTCGCGATAGGTCATGTGTCCATTGCGCAGCACGGACGCCCGCATCAGGTCTGACCTTCTCCGTGCTCGGTCACGTGTTCGGTAATTGCCGCTACCACGGCTTGACCGGCGCGGCCGATCAAGTCCTCACGCTTGTCCCTGGCCCATTCGTGCGAGGCGCGCGGCGCCTCGAGTTGTCCCTTGAAATACGGAATCACCTTGCGGGCAAACAGATCATAGGAATGGAAGGTCGCTTGCGGTGATGCCCAGTCATGCCCGAGTAGCAGCAGAGTCCCGAAGCCGCCCGAGCGATTGAGCAGATCTTCGATGTATGCGATCGCGTCCTCGGGGGTTCCGATGCAGCAATTTCCCTTGGCCGCATAGTCTTCGACGAACTCGCGAGTGCCTTCGGCGCCGTCCATCGCGTTGGACAGCGGAACGAACCCGGCCGCGCCGAAGTACTTCGAGAAATCCGGCAGCCCGTAGATGCAGTCTTGGATCGCCTGGTCGCGGGTATCCGACAGGTGCATGATGGACAGCACGCGCCAGTCGCGGCGGTTGGGCTCCGCCCGGCCGACCTTGGCGGCCTGCTCGCACACCACCTGCCAGGTGTTCTCGAGCGCCGCATAGCCGCCGGGCACCGACATCGACAGCGACAGCAGCGACGTACCCAGGCTGCCGGCCAGCCGCGGACCCGACGGCGAGATCATGGCTGCCGTCGAGATCTCGGGATAGGGCCAGGTGTACGGGCGGATGTGCAACTGCGCGTCGCGCAGGGTGAACCAATCGGAGTGGCGGTCGATGCGTTCACCCGGTGCGGCGCGCAGCAGAGCCAGGATCGCTTCCAGGGATTCCTGCATCATCCGGCGCTGGTCGATCGGATCGATGCCCATCATGTAGGCGTCCGATGGCAGCGCCCCCGGGCCCGTGCCGAACATGACCCGGCCCCGGGTGAGGTGATCGAGCAGCACCCATCGGTCGGCCACCATGAGCGGGTGGTGATACGGCAGCGACACCACCCCGGTGCCCAGCCGGATGTGCTTGGTCCGTTCGGCGGCGGCCGCAATGAACACTTCCGGGCAGGCGATCAGCTCGTAGCCGCCGGAATGGTGTTCACCAAACCAGGCCTCGTCGTAGCCGAGGCGGTCCAGGGCGACAACGCGCTCCATGTCGTATTCCAGAGCCACCGTCGGCGATTGGCCAGTCGGGTGAAACGGTGTGATGAAGACTCCGAATTTCAGCGGCGCATCGGTCACCATTGCACTCCTTTGAGGAAGTCGAGAAGTGTGGCGTTGACCTCGTCCGGCCGTTCCTGCTGCAGCCAGTGCCCGGCGCCCTCAACCATCACTTCGCGGTATGGACCGGTGATCACTTCCGATGCCCGATCGCTACGGGCGAAAGACAACACCGGATCCTTTGTGCCGGCCATGAACAACGACGGAACCGTGATGGTGGCGCCCTCGAGATCGGCGGTGGTTTTCCAGTTGCGGTCGAAATTGCGGTACCAGTTGAGCCCGCCGGTGAATCCGGTGCGGGTGAACTCGCTGATGTAATGATCCAGCTCGTCGCGACTGATCCAGCTGGGCGGCGCGTCGGGCTCCGGCAGTCGGTCGATGAAGCCCTCGGGGCCGGGGGCGACCATCCGCAGGGCCGCGCCCTGATCGGTCGGGGATCGTTGGCCGCCGATCATCCGGCGCATCGTGCGAGCCGGGTCACCATTGAGTTCGGCGTCGGCCACCCCGGGCTGCTGGAAATAGAGGATGTAGAAGAAGTGCTCGCCGAAGCGCTGGCGGAATGCCTGGATTGGCGGCACCTGGGCGCGGGGCAGCACCGGAACGCTGAGGCCGGCGACCGCGGCGACGCGGTCGGGGTGCAGCAAGGGCGCATTCCACACCACGACAGCACCCCAGTCATGGCCCACCCAGGCGGCACGCTCGGCGCCGACGTCGTCGAGCAGGCCTACCAGGTCTGCGGTCAGCTGGTGGATGTCGTAGTCCTCGATCGCTTCGGGGCGAGAGGAACCCCCGTAGCCGCGTTGATCGGGGGCCAGCACGTGGTAGCCGGCCTCGGCAAGCACCGGGATCTGGTGCCGCCAGGAATAGGCCAGTTCGGGGAAGCCGTGGGCCAATATCACCACCGGCGCACCCCGCTCGCCGGCCTCGGTCACGCGCAACCGCACGCCGTTGGTGTCGACTAACCGCTCGGTTGATGTAGCCACCATTTCACCAAAGCACAACGCCACATCGGTGAGAAGGGCTTGTTGTTCAGGGTGGCCGCCGCCCGGCCGCGGTCCGCTTTGCCCGATCGTGCCCGCTGCGCAACCGCCGGTGTGAGCCATGCCTTTCGCCGGATTGCCGTGCTACTGCAACCATCCGGAACTACCGGTCGTTGGTCTAGCGGTAGCCTTGACATTTCCAGCTGCGTATTTGGAAGGACCAGGCCGGCACGGCCGAAGATTGATGAACCGAAAAAACGTGATCCGCACCGTGACGGCGGTCGCCGTGGTGGTGGTGCTCGGCTGGTCGTTCTTCTACTTCAGTGACGACACCCGCGGTTACAAGCCGGTCGACACCTCGGTGGCGATGTCGCAGATCAACGCCGACAACGTCAAGAGCGCGCAAATCGATGACCGTGAGCAGCAGCTGCGGCTGGTCTTGAAGAAGAGCAGCAGCGACACCGACGGTTCCGACAAGGTCATCACCAAGTACCCCACCGGTTACGCGGTCGACCTATTCAATGCCTTGACCGCCAAGAACGCCAAGGTCGCCACGGTGGTCAACCAGGGCAGCATCCTGGGCGAGCTGTTGGTTTACGTGCTGCCGCTGCTGCTGCTGGTAGGCCTTTTCGTGATGTTCTCCCGCATGCAGGGCGGCGCCCGGATGGGCTTCGGCTTCGGGAAATCGCGTGCCAAGCAACTGTCCAAGGACATGCCCAAGACCACATTCGCCGACGTCGCCGGCGTCGATGAAGCGGTCGAGGAGCTCTACGAGATCAAGGATTTCCTGCAGAATCCGTCCCGCTACCAGGCGCTGGGCGCCAAGATCCCCAAGGGCGTGTTGCTCTACGGCCCGCCGGGAACCGGTAAGACGTTGCTGGCTCGCGCCGTGGCGGGCGAGGCCGGGGTGCCGTTTTTCACCATTTCCGGATCCGACTTCGTCGAGATGTTCGTCGGGGTGGGTGCATCCCGGGTGCGGGACCTGTTTGAGCAGGCCAAACAGAACAGCCCATGCATCATCTTCGTTGACGAGATCGACGCGGTCGGCCGCCAACGCGGCGCCGGCCTCGGTGGCGGCCACGACGAGCGGGAACAGACCCTCAACCAGCTGCTGGTCGAAATGGACGGGTTCGGCGATCGCGCCGGCGTGATCCTGATTGCGGCCACCAACCGGCCCGACATTCTGGACCCGGCGCTGCTGCGTCCCGGTCGCTTTGACCGCCAGATCCCGGTCACCAACCCTGACCTCGCCGGACGCCGGGCGGTCCTGCGGGTGCATTCCAAGGGAAAGCCGATCGCTGACGGCGCTGACCTGGACGGGCTGGCAAAACGGACTGTCGGCATGACCGGGGCCGATCTGGCCAACGTCATCAACGAGGCGGCGCTGCTCACCGCCCGCGAGAACGGCACCGTCATTACCGGTCCCGCCTTGGAAGAGGCGGTAGACCGGGTCATCGGCGGCCCACGCCGCAAAGGGCGGATCATCAGCGAGCACGAGAAGAAGATCACCGCCTATCACGAGGGCGGTCATACCCTGGCGGCCTGGGCGATGCCCGACATCGATCCCGTTTACAAGGTCACCATCCTGGCCCGGGGACGAACCGGTGGTCATGCGGTAGCGGTGCCCGAGGAGGACAAGGGGCTGCGGACCCGTTCGGAGATGATCGCGCAGCTGGTCTTCGCGATGGGCGGGCGCGCCGCCGAGGAATTGGTGTTCCGGGAGCCGACCACGGGTGCGGTGTCCGATATCGAGCAGGCGACCAAGGTCGCTCGGGCGATGGTCACCGAGTACGGCATGAGCGCGCGGCTGGGCGCGGTCAAGTACGGCACCGAGCACGGTGACCCGTTCTTGGGCCGCTCCATGGGCACCCAGTCGGACTACTCGCACGAAGTCGCCCGCGAAATCGACGAAGAGGTGCGCAAGCTCATCGAGGCGGCCCACACCGAAGCCTGGGAGATTCTCACCGAATATCGCGACGTGCTCGACACCCTGGCCGGCCAGCTGCTGGAAAAGGAAACACTGCACCGGCCGGAGCTGGAGTCGATCTTCTCCGACGTGGAAAAGCGGCCCCGACTCACCATGTTCGACGATTTCGGCGGCCGGATTCCGTCGGACAAGCCGCCGATCAAGACACCGGGCGAACTGGCCATCGAGCGCGGTGAACCCTGGCCGCAGCCGATGCCGGAGCCGGCGTTCAAGCAAGCCATCGCGCAGGCTACCCAGGCGGCGCAGGCCGCCCAGGCGGCGCAGTCGGCCAGCGAAGGGACCGGACGCGGCCCTAACGGCTCTCGAGGCGCCGACGCGCACCCCGGCAGCCATCCCGACTACGGCGCCCCGGCGGGCTGGCGCGCTCCCGGGTGGCCCCCGCCGTCGGAGCGGCCACAACCATCGGGCTATTCCCCCGATCAGCCATCGGACACCGACGAGTCGTCCGAGCAGCAGGACAGGGACGTAAGCCGGTCCAACCCCCCGGCCCACGGCTGACGAACGGAGAGTTGCAATGACGCAGCTGGATTCCCGAACCGAGGCAACGACCACCCGGGCGTTCGACCAGCCGCGTGCCGAGGCCGCCGTCCGCGAGTTGTTGCTTGCGATCGGCGAGGACCCGGACCGGGGCGGTTTGCGCGACACCCCGGCCCGCGTGGCCCGCGCCTATCGCGAGATCTTCGCGGGGCTTTACACCGACCCCGACGCGGTACTGAACACCATGTTCGACGAAGACCACGACGAGCTGGTGCTGATCAAACAGATTCCGTTGTACTCGACGTGCGAGCACCACCTGGTCTCGTTCCACGGGGTGGCCCATGTCGGCTATATCCCGGGCCGGGATGGCCGGGTGACCGGGCTGTCCAAGATTGCCCGGCTGGTGGACCTCTACGCCAAGCGTCCTCAGGTGCAAGAGCGGCTCACCAGCCAGATCGCCGACGCCCTGGTCAAAAGGCTCGGACCGCGCGGGGTGATCGTGGTGGTCGAAGCCGAGCACCTGTGCATGGCGATGCGCGGGGTCCGCAAACCCGGTGCGGTCACCACGACCTCGGCGGTGCGTGGGCAGTTCAAGACCGATGCCGCTTCTCGGGCCGAGGCGCTGGACCTCATCCTGCGTAAGTGAGTTCGCGGCCTGTGCAGGTTATGGGCGTATTGAATGTCACGAACGACTCGTTCTCCGACGGTGGGCGCTACTGCGACGAGGCCAAGGCCATCGAGCACGGTCTGGCGCTGGCGACCGAAGGTGCGGACATCATCGACGTCGGGGGGGAGTCGACTCGGCCGGGCGCCGCGCGGGTTGACCCGGCCGTCGAGGCGTCCCGCGTCTTGCCCGTCATCAAAGAACTGGCCGCGCGCGGTATCAAGGTCAGCATCGACACCACCCGCGCGGCCGTAGCGTGCGAGGCGCTGCACAACGGCGCGCAGATCGTCAACGATGTGTCCGGAGGGCGGGCCGATCCGGCAATGGCCCCGCTGGTCGCCGAAGCCGGTGTGCCGTGGGTACTGATGCACTGGCGGCCGGTGTCCGACGACAACCCCCATCAGGTGCCGAACTACCGCGATGTGGTGGCCGAGGTGCGCGCCGAGCTGCTCGCCGCCGTGGATGATGCGATAGCCGCGGGCGTTGATCCATCGAATCTGATGATCGATCCCGGCCTCGGCTTCGCCAAGGCCGGACAGCATAATTGGACGCTGCTGCACGCCCTGCCGGCGTTGGTCGCCACCGGGATCCCGGTGCTGGTGGGAGCGTCTCGAAAGCGCTTCCTCGGGTCGTTGCTGGCCGGCCCGGATGGTGCGGTAAGGCCGCCGGACGGGCGGGAAACGGCGACCGCGGTGATTTCCGCATTGGCGGCGCTGCACGGTGCATGGGGTGTGCGGGTGCATGATGTGCGGGCATCCGTCGACGCCCTCAAGGTCGTCGACGCGTGGCAGCGGGCGGAAAGGACTGGGCACGATGGCTGACCGAATCGAGTTGCGGGGCTTGATTGTTCATGGCCGCCATGGGGTCTATGACCATGAGCGGGTAGCCGGGCAACGGTTCGTCGTCGACATCACCATGTGGATCGACTTGGCCGACGCCGCCCGCAGCGACGATCTGGCCGACACCTATGACTATGCCCAATTGGCGCAGCGCGCGGCCGAGATCGTCGGCGGGCCGCCGCGCAACCTGATCGAGACGGTCGGTGCCGAGATCGCCGACGAGGTGATGAACGACGAACGGGTACATGCCGTCGAGGTGGTCCTGCACAAGCCGCAGGCCGCCATCGCGCAACCGCTGGCTGACGTGGCGGTGGTGACCCGGCGGTCGCGGCGCGGGGGGCGTGGTTCGGTGATCCCCGCGGACCGAGCGGTATGAGTTCGGTAGTGCTGTCGGTCGGTTCCAACCTGGGCGACCGCCTGGCGAACCTGCGTTCGGTGGTCGACGGACTCGGCGACACGTTGGTCGGGGCGTCACGTGTCTATGAGACCGATCCGTGGGGTGGGGTGGCCCAGGAGCCGTTCCTCAACGTGGTGCTGATCGCAGACGATCCCGCTCGCGACGGCCATGCTTGGTTGCACCAAGCTCAGGAGTTCGAGCGGGCGGCCGGCCGGCAGCGTCTGCAGCGGTGGGGGCCGCGCACGCTCGACGTGGATCTGGTCGCCTGCTACCAGGCCGGCCCGGCCGGCCGTACCGAAGTGCGCTGCAACGACAGCATCCTGACGCTGCCACACCCATTGGCGCATCAGCGGGCCTTCGTCATGGTCCCTTGGCTCGACGTTGACCCCGCGGCCGAACTGACCGGACCGGAGGGCCCGCGCCCGGTCGCCGCGCTGCTGGCCGGGCTGCCACCGGCCGATCGGGCAAGTGTGCGGTTGACCTCGCTGACCGTGGCAGCCTGATGGGACCGACCCGTAGGCGCGACCTGGCCGCCGCCGCGATCGGGGCGGCGGTCGCCGGCTATCCGATGGTGCTGGTGTTGTTCCGGTCGTTTCCCCCGCTCACGGTGTGGACCGGGCTGTCACTGCTGGGGGTTGCGATCGCCGAGGCGCTGTGGGCCCGCTTCGTAAGAGCCAAGATCAACGATGGCGAGATAGGGGATGGATCCGGACAGCTGCATCCTCTGGCTGTGGCTCGCAGCCTGATGGTCGCCAAGGCATCGGCCTGGGTGGGTGCGCTGGTGCTGGGCTGGTGGATTGCGGTCTTGGTGTATCTGTTGCCGCGGCGGTCCTGGCTGCGGGTGGCGGCCGAAGATATGACCGGCGCCCTGGTGGCGGCCGCAAGCGCGCTGGCGTTGATCGTTGCCGCTTTGTGGCTGCAACATTGCTGCAAGTCGCCGCAGGAGCCGCCCGAGCGGGGCGAGGGCGCGGAAGGCTGACCACTCCCGCGGCCCGGCCCGCCGGCGTTGCTGGCTGCGGCACGGACTTTGCCGGAGAATCGCCGGACCGGCGCGACACGTGGATGCAGGTCGCGCGGGTACAGTCAGGCCATGACCGTTCTGTCCCGCGGCGCCCGGGTCCGGCGCGGCGGCCGCAGGCCGGGTTGGGTGCTATTGACGACGTTGCTGGTTCTGGCAATTGGAGCTAGTTCGGCACTGGTTTTCACCAATCGGGTGGAACTGCTCAAGCTCGCCGTGGTCCTCGCGCTGTGGGCCGCGGTCGCTGGTGCGTTTGTGTCGGTGCTCTATCGTCGCCAGGCCGAAGCGGATCAGGCGCGGGCGCGCGACATGAAGCTCGTCTACGACCTGCAGCTGGATCGCGAGATCTCGGCCCGCCGCGAATACGAGCTGGCGGTGGAGTCGCAGTTGCGTCGCGAGCTCGCCGCCGAGTTGCGGGGCGCGGCCGCCGACGAGGTGGCAGCGTTGCGCGCCGAATTAGCTTCGCTGCGAACCAGTCTGGGAATCTTGTTCGATGCGGACCTAGAACAGCGCCCGGCGCTGGAGACGGTGGACAGGGAGTCGCGCACCGCCCGCGCTGTTGCCGATCGGCTCCAAAACGGCGAGAGTCCAGCCACCGACTGGCTGCCCAGTGACCGGATTGCCATGGCCCGTCGAGACGAAAATCTCAACCGCGCCGAGGAGGCGATCATCGATGTGCCGGAGGTAGGCGTGCCGCCGCTGGACGAGCGTGACGTGCAGCCGGGTGGGGGACCGTTTCTGCAGCCCCCGCCGCCCGCGCCTCCGGGCCCCGGACACCCCGCCGAGTGGGTCGGGCCGCCCCAGGAGGCTGCGCCGGTTCAGCCTGACCTGCACTACGAGCCGCATCGTCGACCGCCGCCCGCGCCACCAGTACCCAATGCCGAACCCTCGCCTTGGCGACCGGTTGCCGCGGACGGACAGTGGTTGCCCCCCGGCGCTCCGGGCAGCCACTGGGTGGCCGAGGAGGCGGTTGGCGCCGAAACGCAGGACCGGTCTTCGGGTCGACGCCGCCGTGCCCGGCACTACGGTTCCGACGAGGACCAAGGTGACATCGGTGAGTTCGACCGGGAATACGGCGGCAGACGGTCGCGATCTCGTCATTCCACCGACTACCGCGACTATGGGGTGGGCCGCCTGGGAGCGGGGCCGCCTCCAGGCCCCGGACCAGCCCAACCGCCACCAATGGCACCCGCTGCACCGCCGTGGCCGGGCCCCCAGCCCGCCGAGCCCGCGGCGCCCCGGTTGGCCCCGCCGCCCGCACCCGACCTTGCCTCCCGTCATCGCCGCCCGGAAGAAGAACGCGGCGATGTGGCGGGCTCGCATGACTCTGACTCGCAAAGCGGTGGTCAGTCCGTCGCTGACCTGATGGCACGGTTGCAGGTGCAGCCTTCCGGCGGCGGCCGGCGCCGGCGCCGTGACGGCTGAAATGGGTGTCGACCAACAAATCGACTACAGTCTTAGTGACCGTCCGGTACCCGGTCATCCACGGGACTGGAACGAACGAAGAAACCTGTGAGGTCGTCTGCGATGGTGCAGCTCGACGGTTTGCGCCCGGCCAGGCTCAAGGTGGGGATCATCTCGGCCGGCCGGGTAGGCACCGCCCTGGGGGTCGCGCTAGAGCGCGCCGATCATGTCGTGGTGGCATGCAGCGCCATTTCGCACGCGTCGCTGCAGCGGGCGCAGCGCCGGTTGCCCGATACCCCGGTGCTGCCGCCGCCGGATGTCGCCGCATCGGCCGAGTTGCTGGTGCTGGCCGTCACCGACAGTGAACTGGCGGGTCTGATATCGGGTCTGGCCGCCACGTCGGCGGTGCGGCCGGGCACCATCGTGGCGCACACATCCGGCGCCAACGGGATTGGCATCTTGGAGCCCCTGACTGCGCAGGGTTGCATACCGCTGGCCATTCATCCGGCGATGACCTTCACCGGCTCCGACGAAGACATCAATCGGCTGCCCGATACCTGCTTCGGAATCACCGCGGCTGACGACGTCGGGTATGCGATCGCCCAATCGCTGGTGCTGGAGATGGGCGGCGAACCGTTCTGCGTGGGCGAGGAAAGCCGCGTGCTCTACCACGCGGCCCTCGCACATGCGAGTAACCACCTCGTCACCGTGCTCGCCGATGCCCTCGAGGCCTTGCGCACCGCCTTGCGTGGACAAGAACTGCTCGGCCAGCAATGCGTCGACAACCAGCCCGGCGGTATCGCGGAACGCATCGTCGGACCGCTAGCCCGAGCGGCCCTGGAAAACACGCTGCAGCGGGGTCAGGCCGCGCTGACCGGGCCGATCGCGCGCGGTGACGCCGCCGCGGTCGCCGGCCACCTGGCCGCGCTCACCGAAGCGGACCCGCAACTGGCGCAGGCGTATCGGGTGAACGCCCTGCGCACCGCCATGCGGGCCCATGCACCGGGGGATGTGGTGGAGGTCTTGACGCCATGAGAGCGAATGCCGGCCGGGCGCCCGTCTTCAAGCCGGGCGAACTCAACATCTACTCGGCGCCGCGTGACGTCGGCGAGGTCAGCCGGGCGCTGCGCCACACCGGCCGCCGGGTGATGTTGGTCCCCACGATGGGGGCCCTGCACGAGGGCCATCTGGCGCTGGTGCGGGCGGCCAAACGCACGCCCGGTGCGGTGGTCGTGGTGTCGATTTTCGTCAACCCGCTGCAGTTCGGTGCCGGCGAGGATCTGGACGCCTACCCACGAACCGTCGATCAGGATCTGGCGAAACTGCGGGCCGAAGGTGTGGAAATCGCGTTCACCCCGACCGCGGCGAGCATGTACCCCAACGGTCTACGCACCACCGTGCAACCCGGCCCACTGGCCGCCGAACTCGAAGGCGGTTCGCGACCAACCCATTTCGCCGGGGTGCTGACCGTGGTGCTCAAGCTGCTACAGATCGTGGCTCCCGACCGGGCGTTCTTCGGTGAGAAGGATTATCAGCAGCTGGTGCTCATCCGGCAGATGGTTGCCGACCTCAACGTCAACGTGCAGGTGATCGGCGTGCCGATCGTGCGTGAACACGACGGACTGGCGATGTCGTCGCGCAATCGCTATCTGGACCCGGCGCAACGGGAAGCGGCCATCGCGCTCTCGGCGGCGCTGACGGCCGGGGCACATGCGGCGACCGCCGGTGTCCAGGCTGCGCTGGATGCGGCGCGCGGTGTGCTCGAGGCCGTCCCCGGGATCGTGGTCGACTATGTGGAACTGCGCGACGGCGAGCTCGGCCCGGTTTCCCCCAGCGGATCTGGCCGGTTGCTGGTCGCCGTCCGGTTCGGCACCACCCGGCTGCTCGACAACGTGGCAATTGAGATCGAAAGTATCGCCGGCACCGACGGGCAGCCTGTCGGGCCGGACGGGCGTGTCCAATCACCTTGGAGGAATTGATGTTACGGACAATGTTGAAGTCGAAGATTCACCGCGCCACCGTCACGCAGGCCGACCTGCACTACGTCGGGTCGGTGACCATCGATGCCGACCTGATGGACGCCGCGGATCTGCTCGAAGGTGAACAGGTGACCATCGTCGACATCGATAACGGTGCTCGCTTGGTCACGTATGCGATCACCGGCGAACGCGGTAGTGGCGTAATCGGGATCAACGGTGCCGCGGCGCATCTCGTACACCCCGGCGATCTGGTGATCCTGATCGCTTACGGGACCATGCAGGATGCCGAGGCACGCGGCTACCAGCCGCGGATCGTGTTCGTCGACGCTGACAACAAGCAGATCGACGTGGGCCACGACCCGGCTTTTGTGCCCGCATTCGACATTCCCGGGGCGGAGGAGCTGTTGAATCCGCGGATCGGTGCGCGGTAACCGTGCTGCTGGCGATCGACGTCCGCAACACCCACACCGTTGTCGGTCTGCTGTCGGGGGCCAAACAGCACGCAAAGGTCGTGCAGCAATGGCGGATACGGACCGAATCCGAAGTCACCGCCGATGAATTGGCACTGACGATCGACGGGTTGATCGGCGAGGATTCCGAGCGGCTCACCGGTGCGACCGGGTTGTCCACGGTCCCGTCGGTGTTGCATGAGGTGCGGATCATGCTGGAGCAGTATTGGCCGTCGGTCCCGCACGTGCTGATCGAACCTGGGGTACGCACCGGTATTCCGCTGCTGGTCGACAACCCCAAAGAAGTGGGTGCCGACCGGATCGTCAACTGCCTGGCGGCATATCAGCAGTTCGCAAAGGCGGCCATTGTCGTCGATTTCGGATCATCGATATGCGTGGACGTGGTGTCGGCCAAAGGCGAATTCCTGGGCGGGGCGATCGCACCCGGCGTTCAGGTTTCTTCGGATGCCGCCGCGGCCCGTTCGGCGGCACTTCGGCGCGTCGAGTTGGCCCGGCCGCGCTCGGTGGTGGGTAAGAACACGGTGGAATGCATGCAGGCTGGTGCGGTATTCGGTTTTGCCGGGCTGGTTGACGGCCTGGTGGCGCGGATTCGTGAGGACGTTAAGGGTTTTTCAGCCGACGACGATGTCGCGGTGGTGGCGACCGGGCACACCGCGCCGCTGCTGCTGCCCGAACTGCACAGCGTCGAACACTTCGACGAGCACCTGACCCTGCATGGATTACGGCTGGTCTTCGAGCGCAATCGGGAGGCTCAGCGCGGTCGGCTGAAGCCGGCGCGCTAGCCGCCACCCGGCGACCATGCGTCCCGGTCGATTCCGGTCGGGAGCAATCTTTAGGGCGGGTTTCGCGCGCCCGGTGCCCGCGCGATGAGTGCTCAGGCGAGTTCATTTAAGCTGGCACGTCGTGAGCTCCGCCGAGTCAGACATTCCCGAGCAGTTCCGAATCCGTCGGGACAAGCGTGCTCGGTTATTGGCAGAGGGGTATGACCCCTATCCGGTAGCCATCGAACGCACTCACACGTTGGCCGAGATTCGTGCCACCTATGCCGACCTACCGACAGATTCGGCGACCGAGGACATCGTCGGTGTCGCGGGTCGAGTGGTGTTCGCGCGTAACACCGGGAAACTGTGTTTTGCGACACTGCAGGACGGCGACGGCACCCAGCTGCAGGCGATGATCAGCCTCGACAAGGTGGGCCGCGAATCGCTGGACAGGTGGAAGGCCGACGTCGACATCGGTGACGTCGTCTACGTGCACGGCACCGTGATCAGCTCCCGTCGGGGCGAACTATCGGTGCTCGCCGATTCCTGGCGGATGGCTGCCAAGGCCTTGCGGCCGCTGCCGGTCGCACACAAGGAGATGAGCGAGGAGTCGCGGGTTCGTCAGCGCTACGTCGATTTGATCGTGCGTCCGCAGGCGCGGGAGGTCGCGCGACAGCGGATTGCGGTAATCCGTGCGGTGCGTAATGCGCTGGAGCGGCGCGGGTTTCTCGAAGTCGAAACGCCAATGTTGCAGACCTTGGCCGGCGGCGCTGCGGCGCGGCCGTTCGTCACCCATTCCAATGCCCTCGACATCGATCTTTACCTGCGTATCGCGCCGGAACTGTTCCTCAAGCGTTGCATCGTGGGCGGTTTCGACAGGGTCTTTGAACTAAATCGGGTGTTCCGAAACGAAGGGTCTGATTCCACCCATTCCCCGGAATTCTCCATGCTGGAGACCTATCAGACCTATGGAACCTATGACGATTCGGCCCTGATCACCAGAGAGCTTATTCAAGAAGTTGCTGACGAGGCGATCGGAACCAGGCAACTCCCGATGCCTGACGGCAGCGTGTACGACATCGACGGAGAATGGGCGACTATCGAGATGTATTCCTCCTTGTCGGAGGCACTGGGGGAACAGATCACGCCAGAGACGACGGTTGCTCGCTTACGTGACATCGCAAGCGGACTTGACGTAGAGATTGATAACAGTGTTTTTGGTCACGGCAAACTTGTCGAGGAACTCTGGGAACATGCTGTCGGCAACAAGTTGACGGCGCCCACATTTGTCAAGGATTTCCCAGTCGAGACAACGCCATTGACTCGTCAGCACCGCAGTATCCCCGGAGTAACCGAGAAGTGGGATCTCTACGTGCGCGGAGTCGAACTGGCTACCGGGTACTCGGAATTAAACGATCCCGTCGTCCAGCGGGACAGATTCGCTGATCAGGCGCGTGCGGCGGCCGCTGGTGACGACGAGGCGATGCAACTTGACGAAGATTTTCTGACGGCTCTGGAGTACGGGATGCCCCCGTGTACTGGAACTGGAATGGGCATCGATCGGTTGTTGATGTGTTTGACCGGACTGTCAATTAGGGAGACAGTTTTGTTCCCGATTGTTCGCCCTCACTCCAACTGAACTGCCGGTGGTTGTGTCTGGATTGAGAATTTTGCTTACTTATGGCACATTGGTGCGCGGGGAGACTATCCATCCTGTATTGCGACGCATAGGAAGAAACGCGAGGGTAAGCCAATGGCTAAGAAAGTTACCGTCACCTTGGTCGACGATTTCGACGGTGCCGGTGCTGCTGACGAAACGGTTGAATTCGGGCTTGACGGGGTGACCTACGAGATTGACCTTTCTTCCAAGAATGCCGCGAAACTGCGCGGTGATCTGAAGCAATGGGTTGCGGCGGGTCGGCGCGTCGGTGGCCGGCGACGTGGGCGTTCGGGATCCGGACGTGGCCGCGGCGCTATCGACCGCGAGCAAAGCGCGGCCATCCGGGAATGGGCACGCCGTAATGGGCACAATGTGTCGACCCGTGGCCGTATCCCGGCCGACGTCATCGACGCATTCCACGCTGCCGGTTCATAGCGATCTCGATCTATTACCGTCGCCCAGGCTAAGCCTGGGCGACGGTGCTATGTCATTTTCGCTCGTGGCGAAACCGATCTTCGGCCGACACGGGAAACACTTCGGCGGTTTTCCTCGTTAACGTGTTGCGGTTCTGTTGTAGCAGGAAGAAAACGAGGCCGGCGCGGCTTCTCGGGCGCCGGGTCTGGGTCACGGGTGTATCTGATTCGGGTGATTCGGGCCCCACACCGGAGTTGCAGCCGGGAACCGCACGGCACTGCAAGGTTGTTATGAAGCCTGGCAGGCCGACCATTACAGTGGACTGCAGGTACGCGGGGCCGAGCTGGACTGGTTCAGGACCGACCAAAGTACCGATGAGGGAGAGCAGGTAACCGCCGATGTTCGAACGTTTTACCGACCGTGCCCGCCGGGTCGTTGTCCTGGCGCAAGAAGAGGCCCGGATGCTGAACCACAACTACATCGGCACCGAGCACATTCTGCTGGGGCTAATCCATGAAGGCGAAGGCGTTGCGGCCAAGTCGCTGGAGTCGCTCGGGATCTCGCTGGAAGGTGTGCGCAGCCAGGTCGAAGAGATCATCGGCCAGGGCCAGCAGGCACCGTCCGGGCACATCCCGTTCACTCCGCGCGCCAAGAAGGTGCTCGAACTCAGCCTGCGCGAGGCGCTGCAGCTCGGCCACAACTACATCGGTACCGAGCACATCCTGCTCGGCCTGATTCGCGAGGGCGAGGGTGTGGCCGCCCAGGTGCTGGTCAAGCTGGGCGCCGAACTGACCCGGGTGCGCCAGCAGGTGATCCAGCTGCTGAGCGGCTACCAGGGCAAGGAGGCCGCCGAGGCAGGCACTGGCGGCCGGGGAGGGGAGTCCGGCTCTCCCTCCACGTCGCTGGTTCTCGACCAGTTCGGCCGCAACCTGACCGCGGCTGCCATGGAAGGCAAACTGGACCCGGTCATCGGCCGCGAGAAGGAAATCGAGCGGGTCATGCAGGTGCTCTCCCGGCGCACCAAGAACAACCCGGTGCTCATCGGCGAGCCCGGCGTGGGCAAGACCGCTGTGGTCGAGGGCCTGGCGCAGGCCATCGTGCACGGCGAGGTGCCCGAGACGCTGAAGGACAAGCAGCTCTACACGCTGGACCTCGGCTCGCTGGTCGCGGGTTCGCGCTACCGCGGTGACTTCGAGGAACGCCTGAAGAAGGTGCTCAAGGAGATCAATACCCGCGGCGACATCATCCTGTTCATCGACGAGCTGCACACGCTGGTCGGGGCGGGTGCCGCCGAGGGCGCGATCGATGCCGCAAGCATCCTCAAGCCCAAGCTGGCTCGCGGCGAGCTGCAGACGATCGGTGCCACCACCCTCGACGAGTACCGCAAGTACATCGAGAAGGACGCCGCGCTGGAGCGCCGTTTCCAGCCGGTGCAGGTGGGTGAGCCGACGGTCGAGCACACGATCGAGATTCTCAAGGGTCTGCGGGACCGCTACGAGGCGCACCACCGCGTGTCGATCACCGATTCCGCGATGGTGGCCGCCGCGACGCTGGCCGACCGCTACATCAACGACCGGTTCCTGCCGGACAAGGCGATCGACCTGATCGATGAGGCGGGCGCCCGGATGCGGATCCGCCGCATGACCGCGCCGCCAGACCTGCGCGAGTTCGACGAGAAGATCGCCGACGCGCGCCGGGAGAAGGAATCGGCGATCGATGCCCAGGACTTCGAGAAGGCGGCGAGCCTGCGCGACCGGGAGAAGCAACTGGTGGCGCAGCGTGCCGAGCGTGAAAAGCAATGGCGTTCGGGCGATCTTGACGTGGTCGCCGAAGTCGATGACGAACAGATCGCCGAAGTGCTGGGCAACTGGACTGGCATCCCGGTGTTCAAGCTCACCGAGGCGGAGACCACCCGCCTGCTGCGGATGGAAGACGAGCTGCACAAGCGGATCATCGGCCAGGAAGACGCGGTCAAGGCGGTCTCCAAGGCGATCCGCCGCACCCGCGCGGGGCTGAAGGACCCGAAGCGCCCGTCGGGCTCGTTCATCTTCGCCGGCCCGTCCGGTGTCGGTAAGACCGAGCTGTCCAAGGCGCTGGCCAACTTCTTGTTCGGTGACGACGACGCGCTCATCCAGATCGACATGGGCGAGTTCCACGACCGGTTCACCGCGTCCCGGCTCTTCGGTGCTCCGCCCGGATATGTCGGCTACGAAGAGGGCGGCCAGCTCACCGAGAAGGTGCGGCGCAAGCCGTTCAGCGTGGTGCTCTTCGATGAGATCGAGAAGGCACACCAGGAGATCTACAACAGTCTGTTGCAGGTCCTCGAGGACGGCCGGCTCACCGACGGTCAGGGCCGCACGGTCGACTTCAAGAACACCGTGCTGATCTTCACGTCGAATCTGGGGACATCCGATATTTCCAAGCCCGTCGGCCTCGGGTTCAGCCAGACTGGCGGCGAGAACGACTACGAGCGGATGAAGCAGAAGGTCAACGACGAACTCAAGAAGCACTTCCGGCCGGAGTTCCTCAACCGCATCGACGACATCATCGTCTTCCACCAGCTGACTCGCGACGAGATCATCCGGATGGTCGACCTGATGATCGGCCGCGTCGCCAACCAGCTCAAGAGCAAGGACATGGCGCTCGAGCTGACCGACAAGGCAAAGTCGCTGCTGGCCAAGCGCGGTTTCGACCCGGTCTTGGGTGCTCGTCCGCTGCGGCGAACCATTCAGCGTGAGATCGAGGACCAGCTCTCGGAGAAGATCCTCTTCGAGGAGGTCGGTCCGGGACAGGTCGTCACCGTCGACGTCGACAACTGGGACGGCGAGGGCGCCGGTGAGGACGCGAAATTTACGTTCACCGGTACCCGCAAGCCGCCGAGTGAGCCGGACCTGGCAAAGGCCGGAGCACACAGCGCCGGGGGACCTGGGCCCACCGAGCAGTAACCGAACACTCTGAAAACATGTGACGGGCTTGCCTCTGGCAGGCCCGTCACATGTTAAGCGGACGTTGCGAGCTGCTTCCGATTTCCTGAAAGTTCGTTGAAGCTCCGCCTATCGCGGCGGGACATGGCGATACGTTTCTCTTGATCTATCCGGCAGTGATCAGGCCGATGCTGGGTTGCGTCATGTGCCGAGGAGGCGAGCCATGCCGCTAGTTTTTGCCACACCGGAGATCATCGCGGCCGCAGCAACGGACTTGGCGCAGATTGGGTCGGCGATCAGCGGGGCCAACACCGCGGCGGCGGCTCCGACCACCGAAGTGCTTGCCGCCGGTGCAGATGAGGTCTCGACGGTCGTTGCGTCCCTGTTCTCCCGCTACGCCCAGGCTTATCAGGTGCTGGGCGCCGACATGGCGGCCATTCATGACCAGTTCGTGGAGGCCTTGAACGCCGGCGCAAATTGGTATGCCGGTGTGGAGTCGGCCAACACTTCGACACTACAAACCGTGCAGCAGGACGTGTTGGGGTTGATCAACGCACCCACGCAGGCCCTGCTGGGGCGAGGGCTGATCGGCAACGGTGCCGCGGGAACCGCATCGCACCCCGATGGGTATGACGGGGGGTTCTTGTACGGCAGCGGCGGTAGCGGCTACAACAGCGCCACCTCCGGAGTGGGCGGCGGTGCCGGCGGGGCCGCGGGCCTGATCGGCAATGGCGGTGCCGGAGGGGCGGGCGGAGCCGCGGCGGCCGGCGGGTCCGGCGGTCAAGGCGGCTGGCTGTACGGCAACGCCGGGCTCTGGGGCAACGGCGGTGCCGGCGGTGCGGGCGGGGACGGCACGGCCGGCGCGGCCGGTGTCAACCCCACGACCATGCCGGCCGGCAACGGAACCCCAGGTCTCACCGGACGTGACACCGGCGGTCCCGGCGGTCCCGGCGCCGACGGCACCGAGTACGGGCAGACCGGCGGCACCGGCGGTACCGGCGGCTACGGCCGTGTGGAGGGGGGCGACGGCGGCGTAGGCGGGGTCGGTGGGCAGGGCGCTCCAGGCGGCGTCGGGGGTAGCGGCGGCGCCGGGGGTGGTGGAGGCCATGGCGGGCTACTCGTCGGCAACGGTGGCGGCGGCGGTGCCGGGGGCATCGGCGGCGGCGGTGGCACCGGTGCGGTCGGCGGTACCGGCGGCGCCGGCGGTGCCGGCGGAGACTCGGAATTTGCCGGCGGCAATGGCAATACCGGTGGCGACGGCGGCACTGGCGGGACCGGCGGAGCCGGCGGCGATGGCGGCAACGGTGGTGCGGGCGGCGCGGGAGGTCTGTTAGGGCACTCGGGTAACCCCGGGCTTGGCGGCGAGGGCGGTACCGGTGGCGGTGGTGGCGACGGCGGTCATTGGGGCGACGGTGGGGGCCCCGGAAGTGGATCGCGCAGGGGCATGTCTGGATCCCATGGCAGTTACGGACAACCCGGGGGTTCGGGCGCGGACGGGGCGCACGGCCAGCCGGGCTGATTTTGTCGATCGACCCCTGGGAGCTACCGGTTTACACTGGCCGGTGTTGTTTCATTGTTGTTGATGGGCGACGGAATCTGGTGAAATTCCAGAACGGTCGCGCCACTGTCTAGTCAGACCCGGCGCCCGTCATCGGCTACCCAAGTGGGGCGCGAGATCCCCAGAAGGAGTTGACCGTGGCGAACTCTCAGGCCGCCCAGGCCGGTTCGGTTGACCTATCGGCGGCAAGCGCAGCGCTGTGGCTGGCCGGCACGGCTGTCCTGGCGCTGTTGGCGATCTATTTCGTCGGCATCGATCAAGGGGCGGTATCGCTGGTGGGCGGCGATACCCACGTTCATGAGTTCTTCCACGACGCCAGGCATTTGCTCGGCTTCCCGTGCCACTGAGCCGGGCGGCTAACGTGGAGCGGCGCCTGATCGCACGAGGTCTGCTGGCGGGCGCGGTGGGTGCCGTGTTGGCGTTCGTGTTCGCCCGGCTGTTCGCCGAACCCATCATCGGCCAGGCTGTCGAATTCGAAGACGCCCGCACCGAAGCTGCGCACGCTCACGGGGTGCACGAGCACGGTGCGGAATTGTTCAGCCGCGGCGTGCAGGCCAACGCTGGATTGGGTTTCGGAGTCCTGATTTTCGGCCTCGCGGTGGGAGCCCTTTTCGCCGTTGTGTTTTGTCTGGTGTACGGACGCGTGGGAAACCCGTCGGCAAGCCCCGCACCGCGGGTGCTTTCGATTCGGCTAGCGGCGCTGGCCTTCACCGTGGTGTATCTGGTCCCGTTCGTGAAGTATCCGCCCAACCCGCCGGCCGTCGGTCAAGCGGACACCATCGGTGCACGCACCCTGTGGTACCTGGTCATGGTGGTGGCGTCGGTGACGTTGGCAATCGTGGCCGTCTATTTGGTGCGGTGGCTCTCGATGCGGATGGACATGTTCAATGCCGGGTTGCTTGCGGCCGGTGCGTACCTGATTGCGGTCACGGTGGTCATGGCGATCCTGCCGACCGTTGCCGAGATACCCCAGGGCTTTCCCGCCGATGTCCTCTACGAGTTCAGGTTGGTCTCGCTGGGAACCCAACTGGTGTTGTGGGCATCCATCGGACTGGTCTTCTCGGCGCTCGTAGGGCGAGGGCTGGACGAGCGGGCCGATAGCGGACGGGTGCAAAGCGCCGCGGCGTGACTGTTCGATGACCGATGTCACGCGGTTGATCCTGGTGTCGCACGGGATGACCGACGCGATGGCCGTCGGCCGCTTTCCCGACGACGAGCCGCTCAACCACACTGGTCGCCGATGGGCGGCGCCATTGGAGAGTAACCGCGACTCGCGACAATACGCCGGGCCCGAGCGGCGTTGCTGTCAAAGCGCGCAGCTGCTGGGACTGCAAGCGGTCACCGAGCCGCTGCTGGCCGATCTGGATTGTGGGCATTGGCGCGGGTCGAGGCTGGCCGACATTGCGCCCGCCGACCTTACGACGTGGCTGAGTGACCCCGGGCAAGCGCCGCACGGCGGTGAGTCGATTCTCGAGTTGATTGATCGGGTCGCCGGATGGTTGGAGTCATTACAAGGCAATACGGTCGCGGTGACCCACCCCGCCATAATCAGGGCGGCAATTCTAGTCTCCCTCGACGGCTGCCCGAAGTCGTTCTGGCGCATCGATGTTGCACCGTCAAGTCGGATAGCGCTCCATTACCGCGATCGGCGCTGGACACTGCGCCTATAGCGGTTTGGAAAGTCCCCGACTTACCCGCCCTGCGCAATTGGCCACTCCAACAATCGGTTCGGGGCTGGGGCTGCGATTGCGCGGCCGGATTTCGTGCGTCGCGACCATCCACGGATGGTTGGAAAGCGCGGGTGAATGGACCGTGGTAGTTTATCGACACTGTTGTAAATTTTACGTTTGTTACAGGGCCGATTGGGCCCCTTCTGAGACCAATCCAGGAGGGCGGTGGCGATGTCGCAAATGGCGCGTCCGGTTCGGGCTTCGACAACTCCCGCGCGGATTACGTTATTACTGAACGATATTCGACTGCTTATTGAACCGAAGCAGCGAGCTGTGATCGATAATCTCTCGCCCGCGCTGCGGCTTTGCGCAGGGTTTCATATCGGCTGGTGGGAACCCGATGGGCGCGACAGTTCGGTGCGCCATGGCAAGGCTGTTCGGCCGGCCCTGTCGATTACCTGCGCGCGCGCAGCTGGCGGGGCAATGGATGCCGCGATTGCAGCTGCGGTAGCGGTCGAGTTGGTGCACGATTGTTCTTTGTTGCACGACGACATCATGGATGGTGACGTAACCCGGCGGCATCGCCCGGCGGCGTGGGTGGTCTACGGCGTACCGATGGCGATACTCACCGGTGACGCGCTGCTGGTGCTGGCGTTGGACTTGGTCCACGAGGGGGCCTCGGGCTCGGCGTTGCGCAAAGCGGCACTGGAATTGTGCGCCGGCCAATCCGCCGACCTCGCCTTCGAGCAACGCACCAAAGTCTGGTTGCCCGAGTGTCTTCAAATGGCACAACAGAAGACGGGCGCTCTGTTCGGCGTGGCGTGTCAATTGGGTGCGCTCGCGGCCGGCGCCGACAGTCTTGTTGCCGACCAGTACGCGCAGTTCGGTCGCCACTTGGGACTCTCTTTTCAGCTGGTCGACGACATTCTCGGAATCTGGGGCAATGAATCGGTTACCGGCAAACCCGTGTTCTCCGATCTGCAGTCGAGAAAAAAGTCGTTGCCGGTGGTAGCCGCGCTGTCCTCTGGCACGGCGGCGGGCGCCAAGCTGGAAACCCTGCTTGGCGGCAGTGACGCCCTCAGCGATCATGAGTTGGCGTTCGCCGCTGACTTGATTGAGGATGCGGGCGGCCGGGCTTGGGCGGAGGGGGAGGCGCTGCGGCATCGGGGCCTGGCTCTTGACGCTCTGGCTGCCGCCGAACCGGAGCCGACCGCGGCGGAGGATTTGCTGGCCCTGGCTGAGCTGATGACCGTGCGGGCGGCGTGATGCCCCGAGCGTGCGGCCGGTTTGCGAGGGTGCCCCGGACGCAGTGTCCGGGATTCGGGTATCCATGAACCGCGGCAATGTTCGTCCGAAGTTGGTGCTGGGTGTCATCGTTCTAGGCAGTTTCATCGCATCTATCGATTTGACCATCGTCAATGTCGCGCTGCCCACGTTGTCTCGTGCGTTGCGGGCTAGCAACGCCGAGCTGCAGTGGATCGTCGATTCGTATGCGATTGCTGCGGCCGGATTGCTTTTGGCGGCAGGCAATCTAGGCGATCGTTATGGCAGGCGCGGCTGGCTCACGATCGGCCTTGTCATTGTCGGCGCCTCGTCTGCGGTGGCCGCCAGCGCCGGCTCGGCGCAAGCAGTCATCGGGGCGCGCGCGGTGATGGGGGTCGGTGCCGCGATCATCTTTCCGACATCGCTGGCGTTGGTCACAAATGTTTTCGTTGATTCGACGCACCGCGCCAGAGCAATTGGAGTCTGGTCGGCGGTCACTGGCATCGCGGTGGTTGTTGGGCCGATTCTGGGCGGATGGCTGATAGAGCACTTCTCGGTGGGCTCGATCTTTTGGGTCAATGTACCGATCGCGGTTGTCGCCATAGTCAGCGTAAATATGTTTGTACCAACCTCGCGCAACCCCGATCGCCCACCGCTTGACCTGCCGGGGCTGCTCGTATCGACCATCGGCGTCACCGTCTTGACCTACACGCTCATCGAGGCGCCCAACATCGGCTGGGCCAGTGCGAGAACCGCTGCGGGCTTTGCGCTCGCGGTCGTCTTGCTCGCGGTGTTCCTCTGGGTGGAACGAAGAACGTGGCACCCAATTCTTGATCTGTCGATCTTCGCGAACCGCCGGTTCTCCGGAGGAACCGCGGCGGTCACAACCGCCTATCTGGTGATGTGCGGCTTCATCTTCGTTGCCACGCAGTACCTCCAATTTGTGGCTGGCTACCGCGCGTTCGACACGGGGGTGCGGCTGGTGCCGCTTGCGTTCTCCTATGCGGGCCTCAGTGTCATCGCTCCGCGCATTGTCGAACGGGTGGGTACCACCGCAGTGGTCACCAGTGGCCTTGTGATGGTGGCGGTTTCCGTGGCCTGCGCGGGTGGCTTCGACGCCGGCACGCCGTATTGGCTGATCGCGGCGGTGATGACCGCGCTCGGCAGCGGACTGGGCCTCACCATGGCCCCGGCCAGTGAGGCGATCATGGGTTCATTGAGCCCGACCGCCGCCGGTGTCGGATCGGCGGTGACCGGGGTGTCCCGCCAACTCGGGGCATGCCTGGGAGTGGCCATCGTGGGCAGCGTCTTCGCATCGGTCTACCTGAGGTCGATGAGCGATAATGCGGCGTTGCATGGCCTCGATCCGGCGGCGCGTGCCGCGATGCGGCAGTCGATGGCGGCAGCCAAGCAGGTGCTCGACCAGCTCCCCGTCGGGGAGGCGCCAGCCATCCGGCATGCCGTCGAATCGGCATTCCTGGAAAGCTTTGGCGTCGGTTGTCTGGCATGCGGGGTATTCGCCGCGGTCGGCGCGGTCGTGGTCGCATTCCTGTTACCCGCGCGCGGTGAGGCCCGCGACGACGTTGCGGTGTCGGTGGCGGCCTCGGCCATCGGGCCAGCTGAAGGAGGCAAATGACCCACGAGCGAGACCCGCATGAGAATTCGGGCGATGGTCGGAGCCGGCGGGTCCTGGTGATAATCCCGACGTACAACGAGCGGGAGAACCTGCCCCTGATCCACCGGCGCGTCAAGGATGCCTGCCCAGACGTGCATGTTCTTGTCGTTGATGACGAAAGTCCGGATGGCACTGGCCAACTCGCTGACGAGCTGGCCGCCGCCGACCCCGGCTGCACATACGTGTTGCACCGCAACGTCAAGGACGGTCTGGCCGCGGCCTACCTGCAGGGTTTCGTCTGGGGTATGCAGCGCAATTACTCGGTGCTAGTCGAGATGGACGCCGATGGTAGCCACGCTCCCGAACAGCTGCACCGACTGTTGGAGGCTGTTGCGGTGGGCGCCGATCTGGCCATCGGGTCCCGCTATGTGCGCGGCGGGACGGTACGCAACTGGCCACGGCGACGGCGCGTGTTGTCCAAGGCGGCCAATACGTACTCGCGGTTGATACTGGGCGTCGGTGTCTATGACATCACCGGTGGCTATCGGGCCTATCGCCGCGAGGTGCTCGAGGCACTCGACCTCGACACTCTCGAATCCAGGGGCTATTGCTTCCAAGTTGAAATGACTTGGCGCAGCCTCAATGCCGGCTTCGCCGTGGTCGAGGTGCCGATTACCTTCACCGAGCGGGAGGTCGGTGCCTCAAAGATGAGCGGATCCAACATCGGCGAGGGAATAGTCCAGGTCGCCCGATGGGGCGTCAAAGACCGACTGCGGGGTCTGCGAACCGCCCGAATTTCGCTTGCCGCCCAACGGTTCGCAGCCGCGGTATGGACCGCTATTCGGGAGCGACCAGCGCGAAGACCTGCTTGGCGACCTGCAGCATCCATCCGGTCACATTCGGTCCATGGTCACGCGGCCAGTTCAGCTGGAAGCTCACCACCCACGGTTGCCCGGTCTTGTCCTCCGCATACCAGCTGAAGGTCAAGTCTCCCGGCAGACCACCGGCTTTCGCGCCGATGTAGGGCCAGTAGTTGCGGTCTAGCGCAATGCCCGCGACGGCGGACAGGATCTTTCGCACCGGTGCGGCGGGACCGACCGCATCGGCCTGCAGTGCCAGGTGGACCCGGCAGATGTCCTCGGCGCTGCCATACCATTCGGCACCGTAGTTTGAGGCCGGGGTGTGGGCACGAGTCGGATCGGGGCGGTACGGAGTCGAATCGGCCTGTTCGAGTAATGCCGCTCGCTGTTGCGCAGACGCCTGCTTCCATTGCTCCCGCAGATCGGGTTGACCCCAACCCACCGAGAACAGCTCATACATGGTGGGGAAAGGAGTCATGCTGGCCGGATCGTGATGGCCGGCGGTGGCCAGCGCCTGCTCGATGGCATGCTTACCCAGCCGCCCGATCAGCAAGTCGGTGGCCATGTTGTCGCTATTGGCGATCATTTTCTCGGCCGCCCGGCGTACCGAAACATGGTCGCCGGGAGATAATTCCAGGCCAGAGGAGCCGACGGCCTTGCTCTTGGCGGTAACGGTCAGCTGGTCGTCCCAGGATGCGGTGCCGCTCTTGATCGCATCCGCCAGGGCATGCAGCACGTACAACTTGAAAATCGATGCCAGGGGTAGAGGTTGGTTGGTGTTGGTGCCCGCGACTCGAGTGCACTGCCCCTTTTCGACCTTGGACACCTGGTAGGAGTATCGGGCGCCGGTCTTGCTCAATACGGCATCGACGTCGCGCCAGGCGGTGATCGTCGGTGGGGGAAGCGTTTCGAGTTCGAACCGGTCCACCCAGCCGCCGTCATCGGTGTGCAGGCGGATGTCCTGTCGCGCGCCGTAGGAGGAGGTCAGGTGCAGCGTTGCCACGCTGGCGCTGATGTCCACACTGTCGAGGGCGAACGGCCGGTCCCACCAGAGTCCCTCCATGGTGGCTTCGACCGAGTCGACCTTGCTGGGCGCGGCCAGCGTGGCCACTCCGGCCGGGCCGATCGGCCAGTCCGAATTGAGCATGTCCATGGTCTGCTGGGCGCGCAGACCCGGTGGAGTCACGGTGTCGATCCGGCGTTGCGGGTTGGCCGCGTTGGCCGATGGGGTGGGCGAGGACGAGCACCCAGGTGTCAGCGTCAGCACCAGCGCCGCGGCGGCGGTGAGCACCGTCACGCTGCGCAGCCGGTTGCGGCCCCGGTTAGTCAGCCGGCGTGTTCCCTGCAACGTCGAGCACAACCTCGAATTCCAATAGCGAGGCGCCGGTTGACACGGGATTGGCCCGTTCGCCGGCATGAGCTTCTTTGGCGGGCCCGTTCGCCCAAGCCTGGAACGCTTCATCAGACTCCCAGTGTGTCACCACGAAGTAGCGGTCTTCACCCTTGACTGGACGCAGCAATTGAAAGCCGAGAAAGCCCGGAGAGTTATCCACCGCGTGCGCGCGGTGGGCGAAGCGCTTTTCCAGTTCGGGGCCAGCGCCGGCCGGCACCGAGATTGCATTGATCTTCACCACTGGCATTCGGCTAGATTACCGCGCCTGGCTCGAGCGTCGGCACGCCGCGCAAGATAGGTCCATGCCCACCGATCTGTTGACCTATCACGGCGGAGAGGGCGAGCCGTTGGTCCTGGTGCACGGGCTGATGGGCCGGGGCGCCACGTGGTCGCGTCAGCTGCCGTGGCTGACTCGCCTCGGTGCCGTGTACACCTACGACGCGCCCTGGCACCGCGGCCGCGACGTCGACGATCCGTATCCGATCAGCACCGAACGTTTCGTGGCCGACCTGGGTGAGGCGGTGGCCGAGCTGGGCGGGCCGGCCAGGCTGGTCGGACATTCGATGGGTGCCCTGCATTCGTGGTGTTTGGCCGCCGAGCGTCCCGGGCTGGTGTCGGCGTTGGTGGTCGAGGACATGGCGCCGGATTTCGTCGGCCGCACCACCGGCCCGTGGGAGCCGTGGTTGCACGCACTTCCCGTTGAATTCGATTCGGCCGATCAGGTATTCGCGGAATTCGGGCCGCTTGCCGGGCAGTACTTTCTGGAAGCCTTCGACCGCACGGCCACGGGGTGGCGCCTGCATGGGTACACCTCGCGGTGGATCCAGATCGCCGCTGAATGGGGTACGCGCGACTACTGGGCACAATGGCGGGCGGTGCGGCAGCCGGCGCTTCTGATCGAGGCCGGAAACTCCGTAACGCCGCCGGGCCAGATGCTTGCGATGTCTCGTGTGTCCAGCTGTACGGCATATGTGCACGTCGCGGGAGCGGGGCATTTGGTTCACGACGAAGCTCCCCATGTTTACCGACGAGCAGTCGAATCGTTTCTCTGCGGCGCACGACCATGAGCATGCCCGCCCCGATCCGAAGTCTTCTGACGCTGGCGTGAGCACACCCGATGGTGGCGCCCCGCCTTGCGTTGGTGCCTACGCAACGGGGGCGGCTCCGTGCGTCGTCGAACCGATTCGCGAAGTGAGTTACGCGAAATCGGGTAGCGTATCCTACCTGGGTGAGCGTCGCGGGAAAGCGGAGTAGGGCAGCGCAGCCCCCCGTCGAAGCTGCTGATCGCACGTGGACTTTCCTGACGAATCATGCCCACGTCTTGTTGTGCTTATCGACTGGCGAACCGCTGACCACACGTGAGTTGGCAGTGCTCATCGGCATCACCGAGCGCTCTGTGCAAGCCATATTGACCGATCTGACCGACGAGAATTACCTCATCAAGTCGAAGGTGGGTCGTAGAAATGTGTACGAGCTGAACCCGGAAGGCAGGTTGCGCCATCCGCTGGAAGCCAGCCATACGGTGGGGGAACTTGTCGAAGCTCTATCGTGACCGCGGGATAGCGTGCGGGTATTGATTAGCTATTGACTAGCTACTTCGACCTGAAAAATTGAGCGTTGCGGTGATGGCTTGATCTGGGGACCCGGGATTGTGGCCGTAGGTTGCATCTGGGTCGGCCCGGGTGTTGGTTCATGCTGTGCGGGCGCCGATCTTGACGAGGTTGTGGGCGAAGACTCCGTGTCCGCACCAGGTTCGGGCGCCGGTGATGCCGGTGAGTTCGGTGCGGTTCCAGCCGTAGCTGCGTTTGATGTGGTTGATACGTCCTTCGGATCCGGTCCGCTATTTGATTTTTTCGCGGAACGCTCGCCGGTGCTCGAACTCGCGGCGCGTGGCGCTGGGTTTACTCTTGCGGGGGATGGTCACGGCACGTACGCCGAGTTCGGGTAGGTCGCGTTCCACCGATGCCTCGCCGTAGCCGCGGTTGGCGGTGACCGCGCCAGGCGTGCGCCCGGTGTGGGCGGTGATCCGTGCAATTGCCGGGGCCAGTTGGGGGGCGTCTGCGGGGTTTCCTACCTCGACGTTGTGGTCGAGGATGACCCCGTCGATATTGTCTACGATCTGGGCCTTGTAACCGAACTCCACGGGCCTGCCGAGGCGTCCTTTGCGGATTGGGCGGGCATCGACATCATGGAAGCTCACCAGCCGACTCGCCGACTCGGGCATTATCCCGGCCAGGCGGCTAAGGGTTTGGGCCACAACACGTTCGGCGCGTTCCACAAGGGTGTTCAGATGGTTGATCGCCCGGTGCAGCCGGCCTTTGCGCTGCCCGGTCGCAGTGCGCAGTGCACGTCGCGCGTTGCGGATCACCGCGGTGGCTTCGCGGATGGCCGATTCGGTGATCGCGGCCAGTTCGCCGGTGATCCGGCGTACCGCGGACTGGGCCGCATCGCGCTGCTGTTCGCCACGCAGTTTGAGCTTGGCGGCAATAGAGCGGGCCCGCCGCCCGGCCGAGCGCCGCCGGTCCCGGGTCCGGGTGCGAGCCGCCCCGCCCGCGGCCTTGATGCGTTTGACGGTGCGTGCCATCGAACCGATGGCCTTTGCCAGCAGGCCCGAATCAGTCGGGTAGGCCACCGCGGCGGCAATGACGGTGGTGTCGGCGCGGACCTTATCGGTCCGCAGCAGCTTGGCGCTGGCCGCCTTGGCCAACAGCGCCTCGGTGAGCCCGGCGACCGCGTCCTCGCCACACCGTGTGGTGATCTTCATCAACGTGGTCGGGTGCGGCACCCGGGTACCGAACGGAATCCGGCAAAACCGCTGCCAGGAGATCGAATCGGACACCTCCCGACACAAAGACTCAAAGCCCAGTCGGTAGCGGAACTTGAGAAACATTAGCCGCAAGTAGGTTTCCATCGGGATCGATGGCCGACCGATCCGGGCGTCGAAATACCTCGCGAAGGGCGCGAAGAAAACCGGATCATCCAACAGCTCATCTACCCGAGCAAGTTCCGCGGGCAACACCAACAGCTCGGCCGGCAGGATCGCATCCCACAACGTCGGCTGATCATTTACAGTACGAAACACAATGTCCTCGAATCCTTCTCACCAAGGGTTCGAGGACATTGTCCCAGTTCAAAGGCCATCAAGGCGCGCAACCACGCCCGACTTTTTCAGGTCGAAGTAGCTAGGGATTGCACTGCGGACAGTGGCGCGGGTCCGCAAGGGCTTGGTTGCGCTCAACCCTGGCGTAATGCTCGCATGCCGGACACGCCAGGATATCGGCGGAGACAACGCGCGTGGGCCACCCGCATGCTCGACAGGCCAGCCCTTCGCGCACCGCAACCTTCCCGTACCCGGGACACGAGCAATGAGGGCAGTACGTGGCGAGCCGGTTCGCGAGCCGAGCCGCCAGTACTGAAAGCACATCGCGTCGGCTGGGGTTGTGGTGGGCCCGCAGGTCCGGTTCCACCCAAACCGAGTGATGGTCACCAGCGGCTATCGCTGCCCCGACAACTTGGATAAGTGTGTCGGCATCGGTAATCCCTTTGCCGAACACTTGCACCTGATCGCCAACCCTGGTCTTCACGATCGCACCTTGCTGGGGGAAGCCGAAACGGTGTGCTGCGCGGACGGCGTCATCAGCGGTGTCCACTGCGGTGGGCGGACCAGGGGCGCCCGGGACATTGACACCCTCGACGACTCGGATGTCTCGGGTGTCATCAACAAACACCAGAATTTCTTCGTGCATGGCCGCCAAGCCACACCAGGTGTGGTAGCTGGCTTCGCTGGCCAAACCGTAGGGCACATCGGCCGATCCCATCGCGATTCGGGCTTTGGCGGTGGCGGCGGCTAGCGGTGTCTTGGCCCTGGTCACTTCTCCGGCAAAGGTGCCGAATTGGTCGGTGTCGATTCCTGCTGGCGCGACGACGCGTGCTCGGAGCGTCGTAGCGAAAGCGGGTGCCACCTGATGCTCTTTCCCGTGCATGGTGCCCATGGCAATCAACGCTCCGGCGTAGCTGTCGATTGTCCGGTCAGGAAGATCTTTCCTGGTCATTTCCACGTCAATTCCACTGTCCGGGCTGGCCGCCGACCTGGATGGGCTCCTGCCAGGCCGGCGGCCCGCCTTACCTATACGCATTCCAGCAGCGGTGTTCCACTTTCCCCGACGTCGCCGAATGTCGCACAGACGCGAAGCCGGCCATCGTTGCTATCGCTGACCAGGCAGATGATCGCGCATTCTCCTGCGTCGACTGCCTTGGCCACCACGGGCGACTTGTGCAGCAGCGAGGAACCTGTGTGTACTACATGAGCTTCGGCCAGCTCGTCGACCGCGCTGATCGTCGCGTCTTGTCGGGCCAGTGACGACATCGCCTGCTCGACGACGGCTCGAGACGCTCCCTCGGGGATGCTGACGTTATTCCAGGACTCCAATGCGGTCTTCATCGCGGTGCAGTGTTCGTGGCCGAGCACGACGATCAGTGGAATGTGCAGCGTGCCGACGGCGTATTCGACGGTGGCCAAGACGCCGCTGTCGATCACGTGCCCCCAGTTGCTGGCGTCAACGAGTGATCCCCACGCTTGACCAAACACCGCCTCGCTTGCCGTATCCGCGTCGGCGCAGCGGAACACCACCGCAGAGGGTGACTGCTTTTTTGCGGGGTGCTTCCCAGTCGTCCGCAAGGTGCTGCGGAAGAATCGATTACCGGTCTGAAGCTGATTCCAGACGGTGGACGGGTTGGACATGGCAACTTCCTTTCTATGGTGGTGGACTAGCTGAAGTACTCGGGCCGGCTGACGTAGGTGTCGGTGACAAACATGACCCCCGGCGAGCCGTCGAGCAGGCGCCGCAATCCGGCGATCAGCGCCTCGGTCTTTGCATCCGGGACGACAGTGATGAGCATCTCGAGAGATGCCTGTTGATTGAAGAGCAGCCGGCCCTGGTGATAGCCGTGATGGCCAAGTCCAGAGACGCCCGACACGCTGGTGAAACCTGTTGCCCCACAGCTGTTGAACTGATCTCGTACTGCAGGTGCATGTTCCCCGGTGACAACGACTTCGATCTTGGTCATCTTGGTCAATCCGTTTACTGGCATGGCATTACCTCCTGGTCGGTTGCGTTGTTGTGGTCGGTTGGTCCGTTGGTGTCCCAACGGCGCCAGTCGCCGCGGGTCCAGCGGCGCCAGCTCTGGCCGGGATGTTCCCTCGCGGCCAAGCACACCCAGTCATTTCCGAAGAGATGCTGAAGGATTGGGTTGCGCTCGACTACCATGTCGATGCGCTTTAGCGGTGCCTGGACCACAGTCAGCAGCCGCATGGGTTCATGGCCGAACGCCTGGCCATCGGTCAGGGACTGTCGTGGTAACCCCAATTGGAGGTCGCCGCCGTGCCCAGCGAGCACACCCACGCCGCCGACGACATTGTGGATGGTCTTGGTGCCGGCCCCGAACATTTCCGGCGCCACGGTGGAGAAGTAGTACTGGCAGTTGATCCATTGAGCTACCACCATGGGCGCGGTGAGGATGGTTTCCAGAGCGCTACCGTCTGCGTCGACCTCAGCTTCGTAGGAGTGCAGGAAGGCCCGCCGCTGCAGGTTCATGCCACGGGTGACCGCTCGGGGGGCCACGATGAACGCCGCGTTGCCGGCCAGTCCCCATTCCGGGAAGACCTGAGCCCAATCGAGGGAGCGTTTGGCCACGTGGCGGGCAGCCTGTGCCGGGCGGGGGTTAGCGGGCCCGCCGGGCAGTCCAAAGCAGCGCTCGGTGGCCAGTTTGGTACCGGCCATGCCTAGATCTGTTATCAGCCTTTGTATGTCGGCGTGATATCCAGCCGGAATCAGGTGCTGGTCCAAGATGTCGATTCGGTCGGTCGCGGTGTCGTGCTGAGCTGCGATGAACCGGGTGTCATCCGGAATCTCGATGCCCAGGTTGCGCAATTCAGCGCGGACGTCGGCGTCGTTGAGGATTGCCGCAGCGGTGCGCGCGTTGGGCCCTCCGGCCTGACCACCGCACGCCCCACAATCCAGTGCCGCCTGATAAGGGTTGTTTTCGGTGATACTGCCGTGTCCGCAGAGCACCACTAGCCGGGCGAAGTGGTTGGTGAGGCCCATGGTGGTCAGCGCCACCTGCGCGTAAAGGCTGCGCTGGGCCAGGTCGACGGTGTCGTTGATCGACAGCACGGTAGGAGCCGGCGGTGACAACCGGTCGCGTAGGCGCCGTCGTAGTGTGCCGCTGCCCGACGGGCTCAGGGTTTTCGCCGCCGCCCACGGACCGGCCGCCCAGCCCGCGGCTTCAGCCAAGGCGAACGGGGCGATCGGCGCCTGCTTGGCGACATGAAATGCCGACTCGGCGCTAGCCATCAGCTCGCTACCGGCGCGTCGGCGTCGCGCCGCCACCCCGGCAGCTGGTGCCGGGCTTTCACTGACTTCATGCTGAGGCCGAATCAGTACCGGGCACAGGTCGTTTGGAGTGCCGCCGAGCAGTCCGGTGAATCGGATGGCGACGGCGAAGAAGCCGGCGAAGCCAAGCGTCTCGTATTGGCCCAAGGATTCGAAGTGGCGCCGCAAGCCCTCAGATCGGGTGTCGATGCAGCAGACGAGTTGGGCAGCCGGGCGCTGGTCACTGTAGTGCGGTTTGGCCTTGGCTATTGAACTCAGTAGCGCGTCGCGGTAGTGCGCTTCGTAGGCTTGTTGCCAAATCATCTGACGCGAGGTAACGGGTAACGCTGACAAAACTCGCGCGGCAGCACCCAGATCGTTGTCGCTGATGTCGCCGATTCCCGCACTGCGAGCCAGCGCTGCAGCCCGCTCGCGCGCCGAAGGGATGCGCGGCCGGATGCTCGTCACCGACGCGCGCGGTGCGCTTGCATTGTTATGGGCCAACATGATTGCTTCATAGGTCAGCCGCATCGCAAGGTAGTCCAGTATCCCTACGCCGGTTGCATGCTCGGCGGACCAGCGTACGTGGGCTGCCCAACCGGGAAGGCGCGTCAGATGGGCCTGCAAGTAGGTCACGCGGCCTTCGTCGGCCACCCCCAGCTGGGTCAGTGCTTGCAGTGCGGCATCGTCCGCCCGCCGCGGAGCCTCTCGCAGCGCCGCTCGCACCCTGCGGCTTAGCTTGTGGTCGCCCGCGGCCAGGGTGCGCCAAGCGTGATAGAAGCCCTCGCCATGGCCGGGCATCGGCCAGCCGGCTGCCGGGGATCCGAAGTATGCCATGCACCATTTGGCGGCCTGGGCGTCGATCTCCTCGGCTACCTGTGGTGCCGCCTGCTCGCTGCGGGTCATATTGCGTCGCACAGGCTTTGGTGCGTAGCTGCCATTGAGCAAGTCGGCCCGCAACAACTCGGCCGGTGTCAATGTGCGTTTCCCCAGCTCGACGGGGTGCCCGTCGAGCAAGGCCGGGTAGCGCAGGCGCAGCGTGGTTTCGAGGTCGGCGTCGGTAATGCGTCCGAGGCGGTAGAGGTTCCGGTAGGCCGCTTCATCCAGAACACCTGCGCTGCCATAGAGGTCGCCGGCCCGCCGGACCGCCTGGTCGAACGGCATTGACTCCAATCCCGCCAGCGGGTTTACCGCGATAAAGGTCTCGAGCGGGTAATGCGTAGGTATCACCCGGGTGGCCAGGTTGACATCGCTGCGCAATTGCGCGCGGCGGGTGTCGATTGAGACGTGTTCAGCCAGAGTGGTCACTGCAACGCTCCTGTCAGTTGGCGAGTCATGGGATGGTTGCTCGACATGGACCGCGGTCGGGTCGATGAAACATGTCCAGCAACAAGTGCTTTGGCGTAGATGGTGCGTTGTACGCGGCCGGCCCAGCCGCTGGACGGAGCCTGGCGTAGCAGCGTCAGCAGACCCAGGACGACGGCCACTGCCACGATGCCCGGAGAGGATGCGGGCGGTACGGTGGCCGGCGGCAAGTCGGGGCCCATGAATCCGGTTACGGCTTTGACTAGCGCCACATATCCGATGGCGGCTATCAGCAGTGCCATGGCTCCGGTGAGGGCGGCCCGTGCTCGTGGGCTGGTGGTCAACCAGCCGGTAAGCGCCGTCGCAGCCGTCGCCCAGGTGAAGACCAGCAGCACGTGTGCGGAGCCGTGCTCGCCAGGCGACGATGGCAGGATGCTGCTGGCCACATACAGTGCGGCGGCAGGTAGCAGCATGGCCGTGAGTTGGATCGCTGCCCAGCGGCGGGTGCTCAGCATCGGGGCGGGCGGCCTGTCGGCTTTCTGGCGGCGCTTGGCTATGACCGATCCTGACGACAGGAACAGGGTGGCCTTGTAGAAACCGTGGCCCACCAGGTGGAAGACCGCGGCGGCCGACAGACCTAGCCCACAGGTCATGATCATGAAGCCCATCTGCGCCATCGTGGAATAGACCAGCGAGCCCTTGATGTCGGATTTGGTGAGCATTACTACTCCGCCGTACAGCACGCCCAGCGTGCCGGCGGTAAAAGCCAGCCCCATGGCGAGGGCCGACCCGGTCACGATCGGACTCAACCGCACCAGCAACACTCCGCCGGCGTTAACCACACCCGCGTGCAGCAGTGCCGACACGGGCGTCGGTGCGGCCAAGGTAGCGGGCAGCCAGCGGTGAAAGGGAATCTGGGCTGATCGTGATAGCGCCGCTATGACAATCAGGCCCGTTGCGGCCAGCAGGGTTGGTGATGAGCCTTCGAACGGCCCGGGACTCAGGTCGAACAGGTTGATGTTGCCCCATCGGACCGTGAGCAATCCAACCGCTAACCATAGGGCCAGGTCGCCCAACAGGAACGCTGTTGCCGTGCGCACCACACCATCGCGGGCAGCCGGTAGGTCCCAGTAGGTGGCCTGCAGCAGGCACAGCGCGGCGCCGGCCACGGTCCAGCACACGGCCAGTCCGATGAGAGTTCCGGAGATCATCAGGCCGGCAGAGGCAGTGGTGAGCAGGCCGGTGCCGGCAGTGAACCAGCCAGATCGGCTGTCGCAGGCCAGATATCGCAGCGCGAAGACTTGCGCGACAGTGCTCACGCCGTAGACGAGCACCAGCAGAATCGTGACCAACCTGTTGGCCCCGACTTGGGCTATCAGCGTGCCTTGGGGCGATAGCAGGGATGCCGAGATGGATCCGTGCACAGTCACGTGGACTGCGATCAAAACGGCGCAAAGCAGGCCCGCGCCGGCGGCTGCCGCACCGAATCGACCGACGAGGCGAGCAGGAAGCGGGGTGGAGAAGAGTGCGGAGAGCGATGCGATGAGGGGCAGCGCTATGACGCCAATGAGTAAGGCGCTCACCGGGCATCACCACCGGTTGCAGGTATCAAGGATGTGCTATGCATGTGAAACAAATTACGCGAGATAAACTACGTACGTCAAGACTCGTGAAATATATTTCGTATAAGTGGGACGGCCGGGAGGGGAAAGTGATGGGAAGGCGTTGCGTGGTTTCAGCGAAAATAGCTGTACTGCAGTAGATCTCGTAACTGTGCGCGCGAAGCAATTCGGGCGCACAGTCGCTGCTGGGCGTGTTGAAACTGTCGGGCTCGCGGCATCCCCGACATCGCTCGTCACATCGCCGCGGTTACTCTTCCCCCGTCAAGGCGAATCGGCCGTCGGTGGTTTGAACAACCAATCCGTCGGCAAGCAGGGACTTCAGCGCGCGTGCACGCTGCGTGCAATCCCTCTGCCAGGCCACGTCCAGCTCGGCAGTGGTGACTGGAGCGGTATTGGCGCGCAATACCTCCAGCAAGCGGCCGCGGGCTTGGCGGTCAGTTCCTGCATAGGCCTGCGCCCGACGTGGCGGTCCGTTGTCGGGTGGGTAGCCGGCTTGTTGCCATGTGCATCGGGTCAGCGGGCACAGGCTGCACCGCGGTGCACGCGCCGTGCATACGGTCGCGCCAAGCTCCATGAGGGCCACCGAGAACATCGGCGCCGTTTCATCACTGGGCATGAGAGCGAGTACATCGGCATGGTCGCGGGTGGCCGACGGTGAACCCGCTTCGGCGCGGCCATGGACGGCTCGGGCCACCACCCGCCGGACATTGGTGTCCACCACCGGAACCCGCTGCCGGTACGCGAAGCAGGCCACCGCGCGTGCGGTATAGCTCCCGACGCCGGGCAGGGTCAGCAGTGTATCGACGTCGTCGGGAACCACGTCGTCGTGGTCACCGGCGATGACCATGGCGCATTCATGCAAGCGTTTGGCCCGCCGTGGATAACCCAACTTGCCCCAGGCACGCAGCACATCGGCGGCCGTCGCCGTCGCCGTCGCCGATGCGGTGGGCCAGCGCCGCACCCAGTCCGGCCAGATCGGCAGCACCCGTGATACCGGGGTTTGCTGCAGCATGAACTCGCTGACCAGGATCTGCCACGGGCTCACGTCGGGCGCCCGCCAGGGCAGGTCGCGGCAACAACGCTCATACCAGGCGACAAGATTAGTGGCCGGTATGTGTTCGGGGCAGGTCATCGAAGGTTGCGGCACAATGGCTGGCATGCCCAACACCAATCCGATAACCGCCTGGAAAGCACTCAGTGAGGGTAACGAGCGATTCGTCGCCGGCAAGCCTCTGCACCCCAGTCAAAGCGTCGATCACCGCGCCAGCCTGGCCGCCGGGCAGAAGCCGACGGCGGTCATCTTCGGGTGCGCGGACAGCCGCGTGGCCGCCGAGATCATCTTCGATCAGGGCCTGGGCGACATGTTCGTGGTCCGCACCGCCGGTCACGTCATCGACTCGGCCGTGCTGGGCTCCATCGAGTACGCGGTTACGGTGCTCAACGTGCCGCTCATCGTCGTGCTCGGTCACGACAGCTGTGGTGCGGTGAATGCCGCGTTGGCCGCGCTTGACAGCGGCACTCTGCCTGACGGATATGTGCGAGATGTGGTGGAAAGGGTTGCGCCATCCATCCTGCTGGGAAGGCGTGATGGGCTGTCGCGGCCCGACGAGTTCGAGCAGCGCCACATACACGAGACGGTCGCCCAACTCCTGTCGCGCTCTACGGCCATTTCCAGTCGAGTCGCGGCGGGCACGCTGGCCATCGTGGGGGCCACCTACCAGCTTTCCGACGGACAGGCTGTGCTGCGCGACCATGTCGGTGATATCGGCGTGTAGCGGCGGTTAAGGCACGCCTTGGAGGACCCCTAACACGGCCGTTCCCCAGCTAACCCGGCGACACGCCGGGTCGGGTCAAACGAGTCGGCGTGACCTGGGCCTACGGTGTGAATGTGCTGGATCTGGAACCGCGTGGCCCGCTACCCACCGAGATCTACTGGCGGCGCAGGGGACTGGCCCTGGGCATCGCGGTCGTAGTGATCGGGGTGGCCGTCGCCGCTGTGATCGCCTTCGTCGGGAGTAATGCGGGTGCCAAGCCTGCCAATGCCGATAAACCGGCGGGTGTGCAAGACCATCCGGGGTCAAGTGCGCCGCAAGCGCCGCAACCGGCCGGGCAGACCGAAGGTAACGCGCCGGGCGCGCCGCCGCAGGGGCAGAATCCGGAGACCCCCACCCCCACCGCCGCGGTACAACCGCCGCCGGTGCTCAAGGAGGGCGACGACTGCCCGGATTCCACGTTGGCCGTCAAGGGCCTGACGAACGCGCCCCAGTACTACATCGGTGACCAGCCGAAGTTCACCATGGTCGTCACCAATATCGGGCTCGTGGCCTGCAAGCGGGACGTGGGCGCCGCGGTGCTCGCGGCCTACGTGTACTCACTGGACAACAAGCGATTGTGGTCCAACCTGGACTGCGCGCCATCCAATGAGACCTTGGTCAAGACATTTGCCCCCGGTGAGCAGGTGACTACCGCGGTGACGTGGACCGGGATGGGATCGGCGCCCAAGTGCCCACTGCCGAGGCCCGCGATTGGGCCCGGAACCTACAACCTGGTCGTGCAGCTGGGTAACCTGCGGTCGCAGCCGGTTCCATTCATCTTGAATCCTGCGCCGCAGCCTCCCGGTCCGTTACCGGCTCCCGGCCCGGCTTTGGCGCCACCGCCCGAGGCGCCACCCGCCCAGGGCGGGTAGGCGGGCGCACGTCACTGGTCGGCGATCGTCGACTCGGCCAGCTGCGATAGTCCCTCTCGGACGTGAGCGGCCCACGTCGCGCCGATGCCTTCCACCGATTGCAGGTCGCTGGCGCTGGCCGCGAGCAAGCCCTGCAGGCTGCCAAAGGCCCGGACCAGCAGGTCGGTATGGCTGAACTGCAGTCGCGGGATGCCCGACATGGCGCGGTAGCCGCGCGGGCTCAGCGCCGAGTCCTGCGCCTCGGTCGTGGACGGATATCCGAAGATCTTCGCCAGCGCGTTGAAATCGAGTAGCTCGGTGTCGGTGATGGCATCCAGCTCGTCGAGGGTCGCGGTGATCTGTGCGGTGGCCAGCGGTTCGTGGTTGGCGTAGTAGTCCCGGACAATCAACTCCCGAGCGGTTTCGTTGTCGCCGAGCAACTCCTCGAGCTGCAGCCGCAGTTGTCGCCCATCGGTGCCGAGTTCGACCACGTCGTTGTCGATCTCGATGCCGATTCGCCGCACCAACTCGAGTCGCTGCACCACCGTCATCACGTCGCGCAGCGTCACGAAGTCCTCGATCTCCGCGCGGGATAGCTGCCGGCTGACCTCGTCGAGCCTGGTCTTGTACCGCTCCAGGGTCGCGATGGCCTGATTGGCGTGCGACAGGATGGTGGCCGAATCGCTCAGCACGTGTCGCTCACCGCCGACGTAGACGGTCACGATGTTCATCGAGTGGCTCACCGAAATCACCGGATAGCCGGTCTGGATGGCGGCCCGTTCCGCCGAACGGTGGCGGGTGCCCGATTCGTCGGTGGGTATCGACGGGTCCGGAACTAGCTGCACGTTGGCCCGGATGAACCGGCTGCCATCGGTGGACAGCACCACGGCGCCGTCCATTTTGCACAGTTCCCGTAACCGGGTGGGCGCATAGCGCACATCGAGGGGGAACCCGCCGTCGCAGATGGCCTCGACGTTCTCATCGTGGCCCAGCACGATCAGGGCTCCGGTGCGGCCGCGCAGAATGCGCTCTAGGCCGTCCCGTAGCCCCGTGCCGGGCGCCAGCCGGGCAACAGCCTCACGAAGTGTCGGACGATTCACAGCGTGCATTCTGCTATGCGTCCGCCGCTAGTGGGAGGTGTCTAGCCGATGCACCTTCGCCGAAGGGGCGCTGCGGTGGTCGGCGATGTCGATCATGTGCTCGAGTGCGGCCACGATTGTGGGCGCGCAGAGCGTGCGCAGGCCCGCCGGCACCGCCTCGCAGCCGGGCGGGACCAGTGCGATGTTGAATCCCTGCCGGGCGGCCTCGGCCAGGCGCCGGTCCATCCCGTTGACCCGCCGCAGGTCGCCCGCCAGGCCGACCTCGCCGATCATCACCGCGGTGGTGGGTAGCGGCAGGTTCGCATACGCCGAGGCCAGTGCGATCGCGACGGCCAGATCCGATGAGGGATCGGTCAACCGCATCCCGCCGACGGTGGACAGATACATGTCGTTGACGGCCAGTGACAGCCGCGCGTGTTTTTCCAGGACGGCGCTGATCATGGCGGCCCGGGCATGGTCGATCCCGCTGACAGCGCGTCTGGGTGCCCCGCCGTTCGGCGTCGCCAGCAACGCCTGGACTTCCCCGATAAGGGGGCGTTTTCCATCCAGGGTCACCGTGATCGCGGTGCCGGGAACCGGTGTGGGGCGTTGATCCAGGAACAGGTTGGACGGATCGGCTACGCCCTCGATCCCGTTATCGTGCAGCAGGAAGCAACCCACCTCGTCGGCCGCGCCGAACCGATTCTTGACGCCACGGACCATTCGCAACCCGCCGTTGCGGTCGCCTTCGAAGTGCAGCACGACGTCGACCAGGTGTTCTAGCGAGCGGGGGCCGGCGATGGCTCCATCCTTGGTGACGTGGCCGACGAGAATCAGCGCGAAGCCATTGGATTTGGCCGCCGCGGTGAGCGCGGCGGTGACGGCGCGCACCTGTGTCACCCCGCCGGTAACGCCGTCGACCTCGCTGGTGGACATCGTCTGTACCGAGTCGACGATCACCAATGCCGACCCAACCGTGTCGATGTGGTCCAAGACCGCGTGCAGGTCGGATTCGGCGGCCAGATAGATCTCCGCGCTGTTGTCGATCGCTGAGACCTCGGAGATATCGGGGGCCGCCGGGCCGCCGCAGCCGATCCGGTCGGCGCGCAGCCGGATCTGCCCCGCGGACTCTTCGCCGGAGATGTACAAGACGCGTTGCCCCGACTGCGCCCAGCGGTGGGCCACTTCGAGCAGCAGCGTCGACTTGCCGACACCGGGCTCGCCGGCCAGCAGCGTCACCGAACCCGGCACCACACCGCCGCCGAGCACCCGGTCGAGTTCGTCGATGCCGGTAGGGCGGTGCCGGCTGAGATTGGGCTGGACGGAACTTATCGGAACGGCCTGCGACGTCGGTACCGCCGGACCGTGCGCCCGGCGACCCAGGCGACTGCCTCCGCCGACTGCGCTGAGAACGGACACTTCTTCGACGGTGCCCCAGCTGCTGCACTCCGGGCATCGCCCCACCCACTTGGCGGTGAGATACCGGCAGTCCGCGCAGCGGTATTGCAAACGTGCGTTGGCCACGCGGTGACCGTATCGGCTGGGTCTGACAGCCGGCCGGACGCTTAGTGCTTGTCTGGCTCGGCGGCTTCCACGTGCGGCTCGGCCAACGGCGCGGAAATGGGCACCATCACGGAGCCCTGCCCGGCCTTCTCGAAGTTGAAGGTGAAGTTGTACATCAGACCGTTGGTGATCGGCTTGGCCAACGCGACGGTGGCCTTGGCCGATTCATTCGAGTCCAGCGGACCCGGTGCGACGAGCTGGCCGTCCGGAGTGCCGATGAACAACATGCCGCCCGCCGGTAGTTGAGCGTCGCCGGTCATCGTGACCTTGCCGATGTCGCTGGTGATGCTGACGAGCCGATCCGACAAATCCGGTGACTGGTTCACTGCCACCAGCACCAAGTCCACATTGTGGCCGGGACGCAGGAAATCACTGGTCCGTTGGAGGGCCTGGATGCGGATGTCGCGCAGCGCGACGTTGTTGATGGTGAGCCTGTTGCCGTTGACCGCCGACTCCTGCGACGCGGTTTGCGAGATCTGACCCGCTCCACAACCACTGAGCAGGGTGGCAGTCAGAGCGACCAGGCCGACCGATACGAGGCGGATTTTGAACAGGTTCACTCGAAGCCTCCCGCTGGGTTCGGAGCATCGTCGATCACATGACGGCGTGCTGACACCGATTCGACTATGCACAGTAGTAGGTAGCCGCCGCGGACGGTAGCGCAGGCGGCCTCGGCGCCGTCGTGGCGTCGCGATGGTTGGCGCCAGACCCGCCTGATCGGCGCCCCGACCAGGGCCGCCGGGGTGGTGAGCCTCGGCTTGGTCCAGCCGTAGTGAGACGGGATGTCTTCCCGGTTGTCGGGTTTGGGTGGGCGGTCGCATGTTCGCTGGCTGTGGGCGTGTCGGGGGTCGTCGAAGCGGCCGCGAACAGGGCTGGACGATGCACGTCTTGCACCTCCTGTCAACCCCCAATGTTGAGCCGCGATGCCCCTGACCTGCACCGTTGGACCGCAGTCGTTAGGGGGGCGTGTTAGCATGGAGTGACGAAAGGGGCCTAAATCAGATGATCTTCAAGGTCGGTGACACCGTTGTCTACCCACACCACGGTGCTGCGTTAGTCGAGGCGATCGAAACCCGGACCATCAAAGGGGAACAAAAAGAGTATCTCGTCTTGAAGGTGGCGCAGGGCGACCTGACGGTTCGAGTGCCCGCTGAGAACGCTGAGTACGTCGGAGTTCGCGATGTCGTCGGTCAGGAAGGTCTCGACAAAGTCTTCCAGGTGCTGCGCGCCCCGCACACCGAAGAGCCGACCAACTGGTCCCGTCGTTACAAGGCCAACCTGGAGAAACTCGCTTCGGGCGATGTAAACAAGGTGGCCGAGGTGGTCCGCGATCTGTGGCGTCGCGACCAGGAGCGCGGCCTGTCGGCCGGCGAGAAGCGCATGCTGGCAAAAGCCCGCCAGATTCTGGTCGGCGAACTGGCTCTGGCCGAAAGCACCGATGACGCTAAAGCGGAAACAATCCTCGACGAGGTTTTGGCCGCCGCTTCCTGATCTCCCGAGTCGTTAGGTGGCCGGGGGAACCCAGGGCGTCGCCGCGATTGTTCCGGCCGCAGGGTCGGGTCAGCGGCTCGCGGCTGGCGTGCCTAAGGCGTTCTATCAACTCGAAGGCCAAACTCTGGTTGAGCGAGCCGTCAGGGGCTTGCTCGAATCCGGGGTGGTGGACACCGTCGTGGTGGCGGTACCCCCAGATCGCACCGACGAGGCAAAGCTGATCCTGGGCCGCGAGGCCACCATTGTGGCCGGCGGCGCCGATCGCACCGAAAGTGTGAGCCGGGCCTTGTCCGCCTTGTCTGCCGGCGTCTCGCCGGAATTCGTACTTGTCCATGACGCTGCGCGGGCGCTGACGCCGCCGGCACTGGTCGTGCGGTTGGTCGACATGTTGCGGGCTGGCCATGCCGCGGTCGTACCGGTGCTGCCGCTCACTGACACAATCAAGGCTGTGGATGCCAATGGGGTGGTTCTGGGTACGCCGGAACGCGCGGGGCTGAGGGCGGTGCAGACCCCGCAGGGGTTCTCCACCGAACTGCTGCTGCGCGCCTACCGACACGCGGGCGTCGCCGCCTTCACCGATGACGCATCGCTGGTTGAGCATGTCGGTGGGCAGGTGCACGTGGTTGCCGGCGACCCGCTGGCGTTCAAGATCACCAACCGTCTCGATCTGTTGCTGGCCCACGCGGTTGTGCGCGGGTGAACGGCCTACCCCGAGTGGGCCTGGGTGTTGACGTTCACCCGATCGAGCCCGGAAGACCATGCTGGCTGGTGGGGCTGCTGTTCCCGAGCGCCGACGGCTGCGCCGGGCATTCCGACGGGGACGTCGCCGCGCATGCGCTGTGTGATGCCGTGTTGTCGGCGGCCGGGCTGGGCGACATCGGTGACGTGTTCGGCGTCGGTGATCCACGCTGGGAAGGGGTCAGCGGCGCCACCATGCTGCGTCATGTGGTCGAGCTGATCACGCAGCACGGCTATCGGGTCGGCAACGCCTCCGTGCAGGTGGTCGGCAACCGGCCGAAGATCGGCTGGCGACGTTACGAGGCCCAGGCGGTGTTGTCCCGATCGCTCAACGCCCCGGTGTCGGTATCGGCCACCACCACTGACGGACTTGGCCTGACCGGACGCGGCGAAGGTTTGGCCGCGATCGCGACGGCATTGGTGGTTTCCCTGCGTGATCCGCTGGGATCCCAGTAGGGCTCAGCGCGACGCTTGCCGCCATCGCATATCGCGCAGGCAGTAAGCTGGCACGCCGTGACCGAACGTGCCGGCTTGCGGCTACATGACACGGCGGCAGGTGCCGTGCGTGATTTCGTTCCGCTGCGCGAGGGCCACGTCTCCATCTACCTCTGCGGAGCGACGGTGCAGGGTCTTCCCCACATCGGGCACGTCCGCAGCGGGGTTGCCTTCGACATCCTGCGGCGCTGGCTGATGGCACGGGGTTTTGACGTCGCCTTCATCCGCAATGTGACCGACATCGACGACAAGATCCTCAACAAGGCCGCCGCTGCCGAGCGCCCGTGGTGGGAATGGGCCGCCACCTACGAGCGTGCGTTTACCGCGGCCTACGACGCGCTGGACGTCCTTCCGCCGTCAGCGGAGCCCAGGGCCACCGGCCACGTGACTCAGATGGTTGAGCTGATCGAGCGGTTGATCGAACGGGGCCACGCCTATGCCGGTGGTGGCGACGTCTATTTCGATGTCCTGAGCTATCCCGATTACGGCCAGCTGTCCGGGCACAAGGTCGACGACGTCCATCAGGGCGAGGGGGTGGCGACCGGTAAGCGTGACCAGCGCGATTTCACCCTGTGGAAGGGTGCGAAACCGGGCGAGCCGTCCTGGCCGACGCCATGGGGCCGCGGGCGCCCGGGCTGGCACCTGGAATGCTCCGCCATGGCTCGCACCTACCTCGGCGCACAGTTCGACATCCATTGCGGTGGGATGGATTTGATCTTTCCCCATCACGAGAATGAGATTGCGCAGAGCCGGGCCGCCGGCGACGGGTTCGCCCGCTATTGGTTGCACAACGGGTGGGTGACCATGGGCGGGGAAAAGATGAGCAAGTCGCTGGGCAACGTGTTGGCGATTCCGACCATGCTGCAGCGGGTCCGCCCGGCCGAATTGCGCTACTACCTGGGTAGCGCCCACTATCGGTCGATGCTCGAGTTCTCCGATATCGCCCTGCAGGACGCGGTGAACGCCTACGTCGGGGTTGAGGAGTTCCTGCACCGGGTGCGCAGCCGGGCCGGTGCCGTTGTTGTGGGTGACTGGACGCCGCGATTCGTCGCAGCGCTCGACGACGATCTTTCGGTCCCGATCGCGCTGGCCGAAATTCACCACACCCGCGCCGAAGGCAACCGCGCACTCGACGCCGGTGACCACGATGCAGCGCTGCAAAGCGCCAGTTCAATTCGCGCGATGATGGGCATCCTGGGCTGCGACCCGCTCGACGAACGCTGGGAATCTCGGGACGAGACGTCGGCCGCGTTGGCGGCCGTCGACGTGCTGGTCCAGGCCGAGTTGGAGAACCGCCAGAAGGCGCGCGAAGAGCGCAACTGGGCGCTGGCCGATGAGATTCGCAACCGCCTCAAGAACGCCGGTATCGAGGTCACCGATACCGCCGACGGACCGCAGTGGCTGTTGGGTGGTGACGGTAAGTAGATGGCTGGTAATTCTCAGCGCCGGGGAGCGATACGCAAGTCGGGCACCAAGAAAGGCACCAGCGTCGGGTCCGGCGGCCAGCGCCGTCGTGGTCTGGAAGGGCGCGGTCCCACGCCGCCGGCACACATGCGGCCGAACCATCCCGCCGCGAAGCGGGCCAAAGCGCAGCAGCGCCGGCCGGCCCGAGGCCGCACTGACGAAACCGAAACCGTGCTGGGCCGCAACCCGGTGCTGGAATGCCTGCGGGCCGGCGTGCCGTCGACGGCGCTCTACGTCGCGCTTGGTGTCGAAGCGGACGAGCGACTGACCGAGTCCGTCTCTCGAGCCGCCGACTCCGGAATTCCGATTCTCGAAGTGCCCCGGACCGATTTGGACCGGATGACCGCCAACCATCTGCATCAGGGCATCGCGCTGCAGGTGCCGCCGTACAACTACGCCCATCCCGATGATCTGCTGGCTGCCTCATTGGATACGCCGCCAGCGCTTCTGGTCGCGTTGGACAACATCTCCGACCCGCGCAACCTCGGCGCCATCGTGCGTTCGGTGGCGGCCTTCGGCGGCCACGGCGTGCTGATCCCACAACGTCGTTCGGCTTCGGTGACGGCGGTAGCGTGGCGCACCAGCGCCGGGGCGGCTGCCCGGATGCCGGTCGCGCGGGCCACCAATCTCACCCGAGCCCTGAAGGATTGGGCCGATCGCGGCGTGCGGGTGGTGGGCCTGGATGCCGGCGGCGACACCGCCATCGACGACCTGGACGGCAGCGACCCGATCGTGGTGGTCGTCGGTTCGGAAGGCAAGGGGCTGTCCCGGCTGGTGCGGCAGACCTGCGATGAGGTGGTATCGGTGCCGATGGCCGGCCCGACCGAATCGCTGAACGCCTCCGTGGCCGCCGGTGTGGTGCTCGCCGAAATCGCCCGGCAGCGCAGAACCTGACGCCGGCCGCGCACCAGCTCGATCACAGGCCCAGCAGTCGCACGCTGACCCACAACCCGATTACCGCGGCTACCAGCGCAACCGGGACTGTGCACAACCCGAGTCGGGTGTACTCGCTGACCCCGGCCTCGACGTTGTGCTGGCGCAGTACCCGCCGCCACAGCAGATTCGAGAGCGAACCTACATAGGTCAGGTTAGGTCCGATGTTGACCCCGATCAGCACCGCCAGTACGGCAGCCGGTCCGTTGCCCGCCACCAACGGCATCAATACCAGCGTCGCGGGCAGGTTGTTGACCACGTTGGCCAGCAGCGCGGCCACCGTGGCGATCACCAGTAGCGCCGTCAGCCCCGATCCCGATGGCACCACCGCGGACATCTTGTCAGCGATTCCGCTGAGCATGACGGCCTGAACGACCACCCCCAGCGCCAGCACGAACACCAGGAACGACACATTGGCCGAGCGGGCAATCTCGATTACCGAGGTGTGGCGATGGCGCAGGCTGCGCACCGCCAATACGGAGGCACCGGCCAGGGCCGCCCATGCGGGCGCCACGCCCAGCGACTCGGCGGTGGCGAACCCGACCAGCGTCAGCCCCACGACCACCAAAACAAACACCGGCGGCCGCGGTGGTGGCCCCACATGCTCACGATTGGGCTCTGCGACCAGATCCCGTGCGAAGAACCAGCGGAAGATCACGTACACCGCAGCTATCGCCAACAGCCACGGCAACGTCATCACCAGGGTGAATTTGGTGAACGAGATGTCGGCCCCACGGTAGGCGAGCAGGTTGGTCAGGTTTGACACCGGCAGCAACAGCGAGGCCGCATTGGCCAAGTGGGCCGTGGCGTAGGCATATGGCCGAACGGGTGTTCGCAATCTGCGCACGGTGGCCAGGACCACCGGCGTCAACAGCACCACGGTGGCATCCAGACTCAGCGCCGCGGTGATCAGCGCGGCTACCACGAAAACCTGGCCTAGCAGCCCGTGTGAACTGCGGCTGGACCGCGCCATCGCGGCACCCGCGGCCTCGAACAGGCCTTCGTCGTCGCAGAGTTTGGCCAGCACCAGCACCGCGCCGAGGAAGGCGACCACTCCGGCCAACCCGGAAACCTGTGCCGCCGCCTGCTGCGGCGAGATGGCGCCCATCGCGATCAAGATGCCGGCCGCCGGAACCGCGGCCACCGCCTCGGGCCACCCGCGCGGACGTGCTACCGCAAACGCGAGGACTACCGCTAGCAGTAGCAGCGCAACCGTTAGTGTCAAGTTTCAGCAGCTCTTTACGTCTCTACACCCAGGGATCCTCGCGTTGCCACACGGTCGGCATCTGCAACGGGATGCCGTCTTGTGCAGCCAGCTCATCGAGAATACGGATGGACATATCCAGATCGTCGGCCGCATAAGGAAAGGCCCGCATCGGCTTTGACAGCGGGCGGAAGAAGTCGTCCCAGTGGACAAGGACCACGCGGCGTGCCCCGACCGCGCGCACCACCTCGTTCCAATAGTCGATCAGGTATGACCGCCGTTGCAGCCCCAGCTGGCCGACGCCGAGGTAGACGACCTCGGCGCGGTAGCCGTCCAGCGCGCCGGCGACGAATCCGGCGCTGCCCTGGATCAGCAGCCGCCGCCCCGACGGTCGGTGGTGGATGTGTGTCGACCAGGCTTCACCGCAGCGGTAGGCCGACGCCTTTACCGGTGGGACCACCGGCTCGCTGATCACCCCGGGAAATCGGTCCGGGGGGCAGTGGTGTGACTCGATCAGGGTGACGTCGTAGGCGCCCAACTCCATCGACTGGCCGGGGACAGCCACCACCAGGCGATCCTCGGCCAGCCCGTAGCCGCGCCCGATATTGGCCGCCGATTCGCCACCGACCAACAGCGCGCCGGTACGGTCGGCCACCAGTGCGGAGTCCATCGCGTGGTCGATATGGGTGTGCACCGGTATGACGGCCGCCAGTTCCGACGCCTTGGCTTGGGCCAGGCAGCCGTCGACGCGCGCCGCCGATGGCGCCAGCTTGCCGGCAGCGACCTGCGCCAGGCTCGGCCGGGAGAAGTATCCGTCGGTCATCAGCGCCGATGAGCCGTCGTCGAGTAGCACCGTCGACACACCGATCCACATCGCCGAGAGCGGAGCATCGGGCTTGGCAGCGGGAACGCCAAACCGATGCGAATAGCGCTTGAGGTCGGGCCGCCCAAATCGAAGACGCATCAGCAAAACGCCCTTATCTCGTTGCCGGCCGCCGTCAGCCGGTCCCGCACCGCCGTCGCGATCTGCACCGCGCCGGGCGAATCCCCGTGCACACAAATCGATTCCATGGTGATCGGGACTTGCCTGCCGTCGACCGCGGTGACCTTGCCCGAGGCCACCATGGACACCGCCCGCTGCGCGATCGCCGCGGCATCGGCCAGCACCGCACCGGGCTCGCGACGCGAGACCAGTTGTCCGTCGGACCGGTAGGCGCGATCGGCGAACGCCTCGGCGACCGTGCGTAGCCCAAGGTCGGTCGCTTGTTGGAAAAACACCGAGCCCGTCATCCCCAGCACCGGCAGCGTGGCGTCCACCATCCGTACCGCCTCGGCGACGGCGGCCGCCTGGTCCCGGTGGGTCACGATGGTGTTGTACAGGGCGCCATGGGGTTTGACGTAGGACACCGTGGATCCACAAGACTGGGCTATGGCCTGCAATGCGCCGATCTGGTACACGACTTCGGCGACCAGATCTTCCGGGTCCACATCGATGAAACGCCTGCCGAAGCCAGCAAGATCGCGATAGCCCACCTGGGCTCCGATCCGCACCCCCCGCTCGGCGGCCGCCCGGCACACGCGAAGCAGGCCGGCAGGTTCTCCGGCGTGAAAGCCGCAGGCCACGTTGGCGCTGGTGACTATTCCAAGCATGGCGTCGTCGTCGCCCAACTGCCAAATGCCGAAGCCTTCGCCCAAGTCGGCGTTGAGGTCGATATAGGGCACGTGCCTAGCTTATGGGGACTATTGGGGTATCCGGGAGATCACCTGGTCGATGAGGTTTTCCAGCGCCGAGGTCGTGTTTTTGCTCATCAGGCAGACCCGCGCCTCGGCGAGCACACTGTCCTGCAACGCCATCGCGTGCGAGCACGTCCATCGGGGGTCTTCCTGTTGGCGCAGCAACACCTCGATGCGCGAGCCGCTGGCGATCACAGGTCCGGTGTTGAAGTAGCTGTGGTTGCCGTTGGAAGAGTGAAAGCCGTATCGCCGATTCGCGCAGCCCTGCCAGTCCTGGCCCGCGCGCTGCAGCAATGCGGCGGCATCGGCGGCGACGGGAAACGATGTGAGTAGCTGTGTGACGTCGGCCTGTACGACATTGGGGCTGGTCATCTGGTTGCCGCGCATCGCGACCCAGCCGCTGTTGGCGTAGACGGACGTGTCGCCGATCGACGCCAGCCCCAGGCAGGTGGGATCGTCGACGACCTTGGACCCGTCGGCTGTGCCGGTAATCGCGCCGACCAGCGACATGTTGGTTCCACCGACTAGCGCCACCACTTGTTGCTGAGTCAGCAGTGCCCCCTCCAGTGCGGCCGCCGCCACAATGCGTGGCGCTGCTCTGGTGGTTGTGGTGGGGGCATGGCCCAGGTTGGCGGCCGGCAAGGCGGTGCCCGCCACGGTGGTGCTACAGCCGGCGAGCGCCAGAGCGGCCGTCGCTGCCAGCGCCATCGCGCCCCGCGCCAGCCTCAGGTGGGGAACCCAGCCGGTTACCTGCATGGCCCGCTGCGGGCCTACTGTTTGGCGGCTTTGGCCGCGATCTGTTGCGCAACATCGGCCGCCACCGAACCCGATTGGCTGTAGGCGCACGTCACCACATCGATGGCGACGTTGTTGCGCACGGTCAGAGCCCGTTGGCAGGTCCATCCGTCGCCGGCTTCCTGGACCTGGGAGGTGCTCAGCATGCCGTTGTCATTGACGACGTCGGAGACCGTCCAGATGGTGTCGGGTTGGTCCGTGCTGACGTCGGTGAAACGGCGATTCGAGCAGTTGCCCCAACTGCGTACCGAGGAGTTGTAGAAAGCGCTGGCATCGTGGGCGCTGGGAAAGGCCACAACGGCCTGAATGGCGTAGTGCTTGCGTCGCTTGGAATCATCGACGCTGTCGTCCATCCGCTGGCCTCGCATCGCGGTCCAACCGGTGCCGGCGTACACCTCGTCCTGGGCGGGGCCATCGACTGCCAAGCAGTTCTTGTCCGAGATGTTCTTGCTCCAGTCCCACATCGCCTTGGCGTTGAACCAGACTTTCATCGAGGTCGCGCCCAGTGCGCTGTCGATCTGGCTGACGTCGAGCAGGAGATCGTCCAGCGCTGAAACGGCGATCGGAGTCTGGTTCAACGGCCCCGACATATCCGCGGCCACTGCATTGCCATCGACGATGTTGGTGCAACCGGTGACGAGCATGCCCGCACCTCCCACCAGCGCGGCTAGCGCGGCGACTCGCTGGCGCACTATTTCCTCCCCTCACGACCCCCAACGACGGCCGCAAGTCGGTGCACCCGGCTTGACGACCGTGTGCGACCAGGATAAACGCTGCCTCAGCGGTGGCGCCCCAGCAGTCGACAAATCAGATAGATCAGGAAGGAGATGGTGGCCACAAACACCGACACCGGTACCCCGGGGGCCAGGGACAACACGATGCCACCCACGGCCGCCACCTCCGCGAAAACCACCGAGGTCAGGATCGCCGCGGCCGGTGCGGTGACCACTCGCGCGGCCGCGGCGGCCGGGGTGATCAGCAAGGACATCACCAGTAGGGCTCCGACGATCTGGACCGCCTGAGCCGCCACCACGCCGACTAGGGCGGCAAAAACGATGCTCAGGGTGCGCACCGGCACGCCGCGGGCCGCGGCGACCTCGGGGTCGACGGTGGCGAACAGCAGCGGCCGGTAACAGATCGCCAGCGCCGCGACGACAAGAACGCAGATCAGCGCCAGCATGGTCAGGCCGGAATAGCCGACGCCGACGATCTGGCCGGTCAGTAGCGCGAAGCTGGTTCCGGTCCGTCCCGGGTAGAGGTGGATGAACAGGACTGCCAAGCCCATCCCGAACGCCAGCACGACGCCGATCACCGAATCACGCTCGCGGGCACGCTGGCCCAGAATGCCGAACAGTGCCGCCGCCAACGCGCTGCCCACCAGCGCGCCCACGCCCACCGGCAACCCGGACAGCAGCGCGAACGCCGCTCCGGTCAGCGACAACTCGCTCGAGCCGTGAACGGCGAACGACATCTGGCGCATCACGACGAACGGCCCGATCAACCCGGCTACCAGCCCGAGCAACGCGGCGGCTATCAGTGCCTGCTGGACGAAGTCGTGTCTGAGTAGGTGGGCGGTGATGTCGAACGCGAACAGATGGTCCAGCATGTCGACGAGCCGGTCGTTGGTCATCGGAGCCCGTCCTGGGCGTCGACTACCAAATAGCGGGTGTGGGGGCCCTTGACGACTTTGATCACCTCGATATCGGCGCGGTACAGCGTCGAGAGGGTCTGGCTGGTCATCACCTGCTCGACGGTGCCGATCAGGAATCGCCCGTCGACCAGATAGAGCACCCGGTCCACGTACGGCAAGATCGGGTTGACCTCGTGGGTGACCACCATGACCGCGGTTGCGGCCTCCCGGCGACGGCGATCGAGTAGGGCGGCGACCAGGTTGGCGTTGGCCGGGTCGAGGGCCAGTAGCGGTTCATCGCACAGCAGCAACGACGGGTCGCTTGCCAGTGCCTGGGCGACGCGTATCCGCTGCAGCTCGCCCCCCGACATCAGCCCCACCCGGACGTCGGCAAGCCGCTCACCGTCGACCTGCTGCAGCGCCCGCTGCACGGCTTCGCGGCGACGGGCCCGCTCGCCCGAGCGCAACGCAACCGCACCCCACCGGCATCCGTCGACACCCAGCCCGACCAGGTCGCGCCCGCGCAGCATCACCTCCGGGTCGATCGGATGGTGCTGTGGGACATAGCCGATATGACCGCGGCGCGTTCGACCGGTGTCGAGCCTGGCGCCGTCCACCAGCGCCACACCTGCGCTCAACGCGAGTTCGCCGAGCAACACCTTGAGCAACGAGGTCTTGCCGGTGCCGTTGGGCCCGAGCACGGCGATGAATTCGCCGCGTGACACCGACAGATCGAGGTCCTCCCACAGGACCCGATCGCCGAATGCCAGCCGCGCACCGCGCAGCGCAATTGCCGGTTGGTTCAACTGGTTCAAAGACGTGCCTAGCGGCCGGACCGCAACGCTGCCGCCAGCTGGTCGACGGTGTTGCGCTGCCAGGTCAGGTAGTCGGTGTCGATCGGCATGGTCTCGGACACTTCGGCCACGGGCACCCCGGCCCGGTGCGCGGCGGCCTGCAGACCGGCGGTCGTGGCGGTGGCGGTCTGCGGGTTGACCAATAACGCCGCGACCTCCCGGCGGTCGATCAGGGTCAGCACCGAGGCGAGGTCGGCGGGTGCCGGATCGCTGTCGTTCTCATTGGCCTGAGCGAATGCGGCCGGGGTGCGATTGACCAGTCCGGAGGCCGCTAGCAGGTAGTGCACCACGGGTTCGGTCGCGATGACCCCTACGGCCGGGTGCTCGGCACCGATGGCACGTTCGGAATCGACGATGGCGTCCGCGTTGCGGCCGAACTCGACCGCGTTGGTCCGGTATTCGGCGGCATGGGCCGGGTCGATGATCGCCAGCCGTTCGGCGATCGTGGCGGCGACGGACTTGGCGACGTGCAGGTTGTAGAAGACGTGCTCGTCGGGTGGGCGTGCCGCATCGGTTCCCAGCAGGGAGTAGGCGTCGATTGCGTTGATGGCCGGATGGTTGGCCAGCACGTTGTCCACCCACGGGTCGTAGCCGCCGCCGTTGTAGATCAGCAGACTGGAGTCGGCGATCATGGCGGCGTCGACCGGACTGGCCTGATACGAGTGCGGGTCCGAAGCCGCGCCCGTGAGGATTGACTTCACCGCGAGATGTCCTCCGGCGACGGCGCGCGCCACGCTGCCCCAGACATCGGTTGATGCCACCACCGCGGCCGCGCCGGGGTGCGCGTCGTGGTCGGTTCCGCACGCCGCAACACCGGTTGCGCCGAGCACGGATAGCAGGATGGCCGAGAACCCGTGTGCCACCCTGACCCGCAACATACCTCTAATAGTAATGACAACCGTTTCCATTAGAAACTCGACTGGTCGCGTCGCGTGGCCGTGCGGCCGGGGGCGTTGTAGCCTCACCGAACGTGAGTCCCACTCCGCGGCGGCGTGCGACTCTGGCGTCGTTGGCAGCCGAACTCAAGGTGTCGCGCAGCACCATCTCGAATGCCTTCAACCGGCCGGACCAGCTCTCCGCCGAATTGCGTGAACGGGTGCTGGCCACGGCCAAGCGGATGGGCTATCCGGGGCCTGATCCGGTGGCCCGCTCGTTGCGGACTCGAAAAGCGGGCGCCGTCGGTTTGGTGATGGCCGAGCCGCTGACCTACTTCTTCAGCGACCCCGCGGCACGCGACTTCGTAACCGGTGTGGCGCAATCCTGCGAGGAGCTGGGGCAGGGGCTGTTGTTGGTGGCCGTCGGTGCCAGCCGGAGCCTCGAGGATGGCACCGCGGCAGTGCTCAATGCCGGGGTGGACGGCTTCGTCGTGTACTCGGTTCGCGACGACGATCCCTACCTGCAGGTGGTTCTGCAGCGCCGGCTACCGGTGGTGGTGGTCGACCAGCCCAAGGAGCTGGCCGGGGTGTCCCGGGTGGGCATCGACGACCGGGCGGCGATGCGCAAGATCGCCGATTACGTGCTGGGCTTGGGGCATCGTCAGATCGGGCTGTTGACCATGCGCCTGGGCCGGGACCGGCGCCAAGATCTGGTCGATGCCGAGCGGCTCAAGTCGCCGACTTTCGATGTGCAGCGTGAGCGCATCACGGGCGTGTGGGAGGCGATGACCGCCGCCGGTGTCGATCCGGAATCGCTGACCGTGGTGGAAAGCTACGAGCACCTGCCGACCTCGGGTGGCGACGCGGCCAAGGTGGCGCTGGAAGCCAACCCGCGGATCACAGCCTTGATGTGCACGGCGGACATCTTGGCCTTATCGGCCATGGATTACCTGCGCGGGCACGGCATTTATGTTCCGGGGCAGATGACCGTGACCGGGTTCGACGGCGTGCCCGAAGCGATCAGCCGGGGATTGACGACGGTGTCGCAGCCGAGCCTGCAAAAGGGCCGCCGCGCCGGGGAGCTGCTGCAGAACCCGCCGCGATCCGGTCTGCCGGTCGTCGAGCTGCTCGATACCGAGCTGATCCGGGGCCGCACCGCGGGCCCACCGGCTTGACCGGTGTTAGGCGGTCGCCTCCTGATCGCCGATCAGCAGCCGTACCGCCAAATCCAGCCGCTTGCTGACGTCGGTCGCCGAGGCGCGCCGGGTCAGCCACGCGAGCAGATTCGAGAGCCACACGTCGGAAATCACCCGGGCGATGTGGTACTGGTCCTCGGTGGGCTCGCCGTCGGCCATCGCCCGGGCAAACATGCTGTCGATGAGCTTTTCCACCTGGTCGACCTCGGTGGCCGCAGATGCGTCGGCGAACACGTAGGCGCGTGTCATCGCCTCGGTGAGCAGCGGATTGCGCTGCATCGCCCGGTTGAGTTTTCCGACCATGAAGTTGAGCCGCTGAAACGGCGTGCCGCCGGTCATCGCCGACCGGTCCGTCTTGGCGTCGATGCGGCTGAACTCGCGGCCCAGCGCCGACACCAGCAGATGAACCTTCGACGGGAAGTACCGGTACAGCGTGCCGACCGCGACGTCGGCCCGGTCGGCCACGGCACGCATCTGCACGGCCTCGTAGCCGCCCTTCGAGGCGATGGCCATGGTGGCGTCCAGGATGCGCTTGCGGCGCTCCCGCTGTGCCTCCGAGCCCAGCTCTGATTCAGCCAGTACTGCCACCTTCACGACCTCACGAGGTTGTGCGTCGGCAGCACGGCCAGGGTTGGTGTTCGCTGGCGACATCTGGCGGGCAACTCCTCTCCCGGGCGGATCGCTGCAAAACGATACGCATATTGTGCGTAAATTTCTCACCTCCGCGTAGCCGGGACAACGACGTGTACTGGCCTAATGGCCACCAACTTGACGTTGGTCGTCTGCACTATTAGAACACGTTCTAGTAAGAATGAACGGTTCTCGGACATGTTCGAGCAATGTGAAATTGATGACGCGGAGGACTGCAGGTGGTAGCGATTGTCTCCGACCAACAGTTGGCGGCGCGCGAGTTGGTGCGCGACTGGGCCCGAACTGCGGCCGCGGGGGAGATTCCGACCGCCGCGAGCCGTGAAATTGAGCGGGGAAACGCCGACGCTTGGCGCCCGGTGTTCACCGGCCTGGCCGAACTGGGTCTGTTCGGCGTTGCGGTTCCTGAGGACCACGGCGGTGCCGGCGGCACCATCGAGGACCTGTGCGCCATGATCGAGGAAGCGGCCAAGGCGCTGGTGCCGGGGCCGGTGGCCGGCACCGCCGTGGCCGCCGCGGTGCTGGCCGAGGCCGGCGCCGAACCCCAGTTGCTGGCCGCACTGGCGTCGGGCGACCGGTTCGCCGGGCTGGCGCTCGAGGGTGAGCTGCAGTTCGACCAGAACACCTCCCTCGCCTCGGGTAGCGCCCCGCTGGTACTGGGCGCTATCGCCGGCGGCGTGGTGCTGCTGCCGGCCGGGGCGAGTTGGCTGCTCGTCGACACCACCGCCGAGGGGGTGGCGGTGGAGCCATTGGCGGCCACGGACTTTTCCCGGCCGCTGGCCCGGGTGGTGCTGGCCGCGGCGCCGGCGCTGTCGCTGGGCGAGTTGGGGCAGCGGGTCGAGGATCTGACCGCGACCGTGCTGGCGGCCGAGGCGGCCGGGGTCACCCGGTGGGCGTTGGAAACCGCGGTGGCCTACGCCAAGGTGCGCGAGCAGTTCGGCAAGCCGATCGGTAGCTTCCAGGCCATCAAGCACCTCTGCGCCGAGATGCTCTGCCGGGCCGAGCAGGCCGACGTGGCCGCCGCCGACGCGGCCCGGGCGGCCGCGGAGTCCGACGACCAACAATTCGCACTCGCGGCGGCGCTGGCCGCCAGCATCGGCATTTCGGCCGCGAAGGCCAATGTCAAAGACTGCATTCAGGTGCTCGGCGGTATCGGCTGCACCTGGGAGCACGACGCTCATCTGTATCTGCGCCGGGCCCACAGCATCGGCCGATTCCTCGGCGGCGCCGAGCGCTGGCTGCGCCGCGTCGCCGCGTTGACCCAGGCCGGTGTGCGTCGTCGCCTCGACATCGACCTTTCCGAGGTGGCCGACCTGCGTCCCGAGATCGCCGCGGCCGTCGCAGACGTTGCCGCGCTGCCCGAGCAGAAGCGTCAGGTCGCCCTGGCCGAAGCCGGCCTGCTGGCACCGCATTGGCCGGCGCCCTACGGGCGCGGCGCATCCCCGGCCGAGCAATTGCTGATCGACCAGGAGCTGGCGGCGGCCGGCGTGGTGCGGCCGGATCTGGTGATCGGGTGGTGGGCGGCGCCCACCATCCTCGAACACGGCACGCCCGAACAGATCGCGCGCTTTGTACCGAGCACCCTGCGTGGTGACTTCCTTTGGTGTCAGCTGTTTTCCGAGCCGGGTGCCGGTTCGGACCTGGCGTCGCTGCGCACCAAGGCGGTCCGCGGTGACGGCGGCTGGCTGCTGACCGGACAGAAGGTATGGACCTCCGCGGCGCACAAAGCCCGGTGGGGCGTGTGCCTGGCCCGGACCGACCCGGACGCCCCGAAACACAAGGGCATCACCTACTTCCTGCTGGACATGACCGCGCCGGGGATCGAGATCCGGCCGCTGCGTGAGATCACCGGCGACTCGTTGTTCAACGAGGTCTTTCTGGAGAACGTGTTCATTCCCGACGAGATGGTGGTCGGAGCGGTCAACGACGGCTGGCGGCTGGCCCGCACCACACTGGCCAACGAGCGGGTCGCGATGGCCACCGGGACGGCGCTGGGCAACCCGATGGAAGAGCTGCTCGAGGTGCTGGCCGAGCTGGAACTCGACACCGGCCAGCAGGATCGGCTGGCCAGGTTGATCGTTGCCACCCAAACCGGTGCACTGCTCGATCAGCGCATCGCCCAACTGGTCATGGGCGGGCGGGATCCGGGAGCGCAATCCAGCGTGCGCAAGCTGATCGGAGTGCGTTATCGCCAGGCGCTGGCCGAATACATGATGGATGTGTCCGCCGGCGGCGGTCTGGTGGAGAACCGTGCCGTGTTCGATTTCCTCAACACCCGGTGTCTCACGATTGCCGGTGGCACCGAACAGATCCTGCTGACCGTGGCGGCCGAACGGCTGCTGGGTCTGCCGCGCTAGCTGCCGCCGGGAGCGCTAGGAGAAGTTGGTCTGCGCGCAGGTGCTGGGGGAGGTGAGGTTGACCCCGGGGTAGACCACCTGCATGTGCGTGCACACGTAGACATTCACGTTGGTCATCGGCTGGCCGGTTTCCCAGCTGGCGGAGTCGATCACGCCGGTCGTCTGGTACTTGTCGGGTGGGCCCTCGCCGAAGTAGACGGTGGTGATCACGTCGGAGCCGGCCTGCTTCATCACCCGTTCGAACTGGCTGGTGGCATGCGCGTCCAGGTAAGCCAATCGATTCGACGACCTGATCTCGGTGGTTTGACGTGCCCACAACCCGGGCGGAAACCCCGTCGGGCCTTCTGGGGTGCGCAGGTTTGCTCCGGCGACGAAGTCGCAGCTGCCGTTGGGGTGGCAGTCGACGAACGAGTGCGTCTCGAGTTGGGTGGTCTCATCGACCGGGAACAGGGTGGTGGCGGTATTGCTGGCCGCGGCCGAGGTGGGACTGGGCAAGAAGGTGAGCATCAGCGCGGGAATCGCCAGGCCTGTCATCAGCCGCCTCATCGTGCGTCCTCTCGTCGACCCGTCTGGGTGAACTTAACGCCGCGACTATTCGTCGTAGGTCACTTCCACCGAATCAGATTCCGGGTGAGATTGACAGGCCAAAATCAGTCCATCGTCGAGATCCTGCTGCTCGAGCACGTCGTTGACTTCCATGTTCACCTTGCCGCTGCGCAGGGTGGCCGCGCAGGCGCCGCAGTGCCCTTCCCGGCACGAGAACGGTGCGTCCAAACCGGCGGCCAGCAGCACGTCGAGCAGCTTGGCGCTGCGCGGCCAGGACACGGTGTGGGTTTGTCCGTCCAGTTCCACCACCGCCGTGGCCGGTGGTTCGGCCGCGGAGTCCTCGACCGTCACCGCCGCGAACGGATCCGACTCCAGCGACTTGAACACCTCGATATGCACTTGCCCGGCAGGCACATCCAGGGTCTGCAGGGCGACGCGCGCGGCCTCCATGAACGGGCCGGGGCCGCAGATGAAGGCGGTTCGGCCGGTGAAGGGCGCGGCCAGCTGTGCCAGTGCGGTCGCGCTGGGCAGTCCCTGCAGCGACTCGAGCCAATGCACCACCGTGAGCCGGTCCGGATACTTGGCCGACAGCTCGCGCAGTGCGTCGGCGAATATCACCGAGCGTTCGTCGCGGTTGGCGTAGAGCAGCGTCACCTGCCCGCTGCCCTCGGCCAGCGCCGACTTGCAGATCGACATGATCGGGGTGATCCCGCTGCCCGCCGCCAGCAGCAGAAAGTCGTCATCGAGCGTCTTGGGTACGAAGTTGCCCGACGGCGCCAGCACATGGATGCGCATCCCCTGATGGGCGTTGTCGCACAGCCAGTTGGACGCATAACCGTCGGCGGTGCGCTTGACCGTCACGGTCAGCGCGTCATCGGTAAACGGCGAGCTGCACAGCGAGTAGCAACGCGCCACCGAACCGGTGCGCTCGCTGGGAACCCGAAGCGTCAGAAACTGGCCGGGCGCGTAGCGTAGGCGCTCCGGTGGGATCCGAGGGTCATCGGAACCGTCCGGAACGGCGAACACCAGCGACCGGGCGTCGTCGGTTTCGGCGACGACCTCGGCGATCTGCAGTTCCAGGACATGGCTGCCAAGTGGCTCGTCAGGAATTGCGTCGGTCAATAGCCGCCCTCTCCTTGGTCTCGACTAGAACATGTTATAGAAAACTCGATTCACATCGCTACCAGGTGCAGGAATACCCTGCTCGACACAAATCGGAACGTGTTCTAGTCTTGCTCTAGGTTCCATGCCCGGCTGTTCCGTGGGTCCGCATCGGCCGCGGTGCCCAGTCCGCACTCGCAGGAGGCAAAGGTAAGTGACGACGATTCAACAGCGCGATGCGCAGTCGGTGCTGGCTGCCATCGATGATCTGCTCCCGCAGCTTCGGGAGCGGGCTCAAGCGACTGAGGATCTGCGCAGGCTGCCGGACGAGACCGTCCAGGCACTCGAAGATGTCGGCTTCTTCACCCTGCTGCAACCCGAGCAGTGGGGCGGCCTGCAGTGCGATCCCACGCTGTTCTACGAGGCGACGCGGCGGCTGGCGAGCGCGTGCGGTTCCACCGGCTGGGTGAGCTCGATCATCGGCGTGCACAACTGGCATCTGGCACTGTTTGATCAGCTTGCCCAGGAAGAGGTCTGGGGCAGTGACCCCAAGACGCGGATCTCCTCGTCCTATGCGCCGATGGGCGCGGGCGTCGTGGTCGACGGCGGCTACCTGGTCAACGGCTCATGGAACTGGTCATCCGGCTGTGATCACGCGACCTGGTGTTTCGCGGGTGGTCCGGTGATCAAGGACGGCCGCCCGGTCGACTTCGGTAGCTTCCTGATTCCCCGTACCGAGTACCGCATCGACGATGTCTGGCATGTGGTCGGTCTGCGAGGCACCGGCAGCAACACCGTGGTGGTCAAAGATGTTTTCGTGCCACGGCACCGGTTCCTGTCTTACAAGGCGATGAACGACCACACCGCGGGCGGGCTGCAGACCAACACCGCACCCGTCTACAAAATGCCATGGGGCACAATGCACCCCACCACGATCACGGCCCCCATCGTCGGGATGGCCTACGGCGCGTACGACGCGCACGTCGAGCACCAGGGCAAGCGCGTGCGTGCCGCATTCGCCGGCGAGAAGGCCAAGGATGACCCGTTCGCAAAGGTCCGCATCGCCGAAGCGGCCAGCGACATCGACGCCGCCTGGCGACAGCTGATGGGCAACGTCGGTGACGAGTACGCGTTGTTGTCCGCCGGCAAAGAGATTCCCTTCGGCCTTCGGACGCGGGCGCGTCGTGATCAGGTGCGCGCCACCGGCCGGTCGATCGCCTCGATTGACCGGTTGTTTGAGGCCTCCGGTGCCACCGCCCTGGCCAATGACGCTCCTATTCAGCGGTTCTGGCGCGACGCGCACGCCGGCCGGGTGCATGCGGCCAACGACCCCGAGCGTGCGTACGTGATATTCGGGAACAACGAATTCGGGTTGCCGGCCGGCGACACCATGGTCTGATGACAGTGACCCAGTCCAAGACTGCAGAGCACACATTCGAATCCACCTCGCGCTATGCCGAGGTCGACGTCGACGGACCGCTGAAGCTGCACTATCACGAAGCGGGCGTCGGCAACGATCAGACCGTGGTGCTGTTGCACGGCGGCGGACCCGGGGCGTCGAGCTGGTCGAACTTCGCCCGCAATATCGAGGTGCTGGCCCAGCAGTTCCACGTGCTGGCCGTCGACCAGCCCGGATACGGTCACTCCGACAAGCGGGCCGAGCACGGCCAGTTCAATCATTATGCGGCTAGGGCGCTCAAGGAATTGTTCGACCAATTGGGGCTGGGACGCGTTCCGCTGGTGGGCAATTCGCTGGGCGGCGGCACCGCGGTGCGCTTTGCGCTCGACTACCCGGACCGGGCCGGACGTTTGGTGTTGATGGGCCCGGGCGGGCTGAGCATCAACCTGTTTGCGCCTGACCCGACCGAAGGGGTGAAACGACTGGGGAAGTTCTCGGTCGCACCCACCCGGGAGAACCTCGAGGCGTTCCTGCGGGTCATGGTCTACGACCAGAAGCTGATCACCCCCGAGCTGGTGGACCAGCGTTTTGAACTGGCCCGCACACCTGAGTCGCTGGCCGCCACGCGGGCAATGGGAAAGTCCTTCGCCGCAGCGGATTTCGAGCTCGGCATGATGTGGCGCGAAGTTTACAAGCTGCGTCAGCCGGTACTGCTGATCTGGGGTCGTGAGGATCGGGTGAATCCGCTCGACGGAGCGCTGGTGGCGCTGAAAACGATCCCGCGCGCCCAACTGCACGTCTTCGGGCAGTGCGGACATTGGGCGCAGGTGGAGAAGTTTGACGAGTTCAACCGGTTGACCATTGATTTCTTAGGAGGTGCGAGATGAGCATCCGTTCGCTGGGCTATCTGCGCATCGAAGCCACCGATATGGCTGCCTGGCGCGAGTACGGGCTCAAGGTGCTCGGCATGGTCGAGGGAAAAGGCAGTACCGAGGGTGCGCTGTATCTGCGCATGGATGACTTTCCGGCCCGGCTGGTGATCGTGCCCGGCACCCAGGACCGGTTAGCCGAGGCCGGCTGGGAATGTGCGGATGCCCAAGGGCTGCAAGAAATCCGGAATCGGCTCGACGTGGAAGGCACGCCCTACAAGGAAGCTACCGCCGCCGAACTGGCGGACCGCCGCGTCGACGAGATGATCTTGTTCTCCGACCCATCGGGAAACCCGCTGGCGGTGTTCCACGGCGCCGCGCTGGAGCACCGGCGGGTGGTGAGCCCGTATGGGCACAAGTTTGTCACCGGTGAGCAGGGGCTGGGGCACGTCGTGCTGACCACCCGCGACGACGCCGAGGCGCTGCACTTCTATCGGGATGTGCTGGGCTTCAAGCTGCGTGACTCGATGCGGATGCCGCCGCAGGTGGTTGGCCGTCCCGCTGACGGAGCGCCGGCCTGGTTGCGCTTCTTCGGCTGCAATCCCCGTCACCATTCGCTGGCTTTCCTGCCGCTACCGACGCCCAGCGGCATCGTGCATTTGATGGTCGAGGTGCAGAATTCCGACGACGTGGGTCTGTGCCTGGACCGCGCGTTGCGTCGCAAAGTACCCATGTCGGCCACCCTGGGCCGGCATGTCAACGACCTGATGCTGTCGTTCTACATGAAGACGCCCGGTGGGTTCGATGTTGAATTCGGTTGTGAGGGAAGACAGGTCGATGACCACGATTGGATCGCCCGGGAAAGTACAGCGGTCAGTCTGTGGGGCCATGACTTCACGGTCGGCGCTCGCGGCTAGCTCGGACGACAATGGCGGCTGACCCGATCGACCCGCGCACATTTCGCCACGTGCTCGGACAGTTCTGCACCGGGATCACCATCATCACCACGGTGCAAGACGACGTGCCGAGTGGGTTTGCGTGTCAGTCTTTTGCGGCGCTGTCGCTAGACCCGCCGCTGGTGTTGTTCTGTCCGACCAAGGTGTCGCGTTCCTGGAAAGCCATCGAGGCCAGCGGCCGGTTCTGCGTGAACGTGCTCACCGAGAAACAAAAGTCCGTGTCGGCGCGGTTCGGGTCCAAGGAGCCCGACAAGTTCGCCGGTATCGATTGGCGCCCTTCTGAACTCGGTTCGCCGATCATTGATGGGTCGCTGGCCTACATCGATTGCACGGTGGCCTCGGTGCATGACGGCGGAGATCACTTCGTGGTCTTCGGCGCGGTTCATTCGCTATCGGAAGTGCCCAAGATCAAGCCTCGGCCGCTGCTGTTCTACCGGGGCGACTACACGGGCATCGAACCGGACAAGACCACGCCCGCTCAGTGGCGTGACGACCTGGAAGCGTTTTTGACCGCAACGACCCAGGACACCTGGCTCTAGCGGGCTGCCTCCCTCTTCCCGCGAACGCAACGCCACGGCGAAAATCAAGGGGAAAATTTCGCCGTGGCGCTACGCCCGCCTTCGGTTACCGGCTGCTACCGGTGTCCACGGCGTCGCTTTGCGAAGCGGTCTGCGATGATTGCGCCCCGGCTTCTGGGGCCAGGTCCTCGGCGCGTTGCCACTGCTCGTCTAGTTGCGTCCGGGTCGCTTCGGCCTCGCTTTGGTGTTGGGCCGCGCGTTCCTGCAACCGCGCGGCTTCGGCGGCCTTCACCTCGGCCTCGGCTTGGGCGGCGCGCGCCTTGGCGGCGGTTTCGTCGGCGAGTGCCTGACGTCGTTCCAATTGGGCGGCCTGAAGTCGGGCCTGATCGCGAATCTCTTCGGCCTGCTGTTGCCGGCGGTGGCGCCGCGTCCTGCTGGCCACGACGATCAGGCCGCCGAGCACGACTATCGCTGCTACTACCCCGACGACGATCCAAATCATGCTGCTGTTCATGAGGGCTCCGGTGCTAGTCGGTGGTGCTGTGGTCGTCTGTACCGGGTTCCCCGTATTAGACAGAAATCAAACAAGCGCGAATCGGCTGCATATCGCGGTTGTTCGGCACCGGAATAGCGATCGGCGCGAACGTGCGAGAGAGTAGAGCCGTGCAGGTTCGGCGCTTCGGCGAACTCGAGACGGTCATCATGGACCGCGTATGGGACCACGGCGGGGCCGTGACGGTACGCGGCGTCTTCGATGACCTGGCTCACGACCGCCAGATTGCCTACACCACGGTGATGTCCACCATGGACAATCTGCACCGCAAGGGCTGGTTGCAGCGCGAACGGGTGGGCAAGGCGTTCAGTTACTGGCCGACCATGACTCGCGAAGAGCATTCCGCCCGCCTGATGCACGATGCCTTCGACGCCGGCGGCGACTCGGACCTGGTCTTGGCGTTTTTTCTGAAACAGATGGATGAACACGATGCTGTGCGGGTCCGCGACGCGCTGCGCCGGATCATCGACGACCAGGAAGAGTCATGAACGCGGCTTTGCTCTTATTTGCGTACGCATCCGCCCTGATCTGGCTAGGGCCGGTGCTGCTGCGACGGGTTACCGGCACCGGGGTGCACCCGCGGCTGGCGGTGGCGTCATGGCTGAGCGCGGTGTTCGCCGCTATTGCCGCATGGGTGGGCGCTCTGGTGTTCCTCGGCGCGGCGGTATTGGACAGCATATGGCGCCACCGGGCCCTGGCCCTGTGCCTCAAAGAGCTGGGCCTGGCCGGCGAACTGGGCCTGCCGCGCGGGATCGCCTCGGCGCTTGCGGTGGGTGTGCTGTCGACCGGAGCGGTGGCCACCGTCATCGTGTGCTGGCGCATGGGCCGGCAGTTGCGGCGCCAGCGATCCGCCAGTTGGCTGCACGCGGCGACCGCCCGAACGATCGGAGGAGCCAGCGACTGGCCCGGCGTGGTTGTGGTCCCGGCACCACAGCCCGCGGCCTACTGCGTGACCGGCCGTCCGAACTCGGTCATCGTGGTCACCAGCGGCGCGCTCGGCCGCCTCGATGGGCCGCAGCTGGCGGCCGTGCTGGCACACGAATACGCGCACCTGGCCAGCCGCCACCACGACTTGCTCATGGCGCTGCGGGCGCTGGCGTCGAGCCTGCCGCGGCTACCACTGTTCGCCGCGGCAGCAAAGGTGGTGGCCGACCTTCTCGAGATGTGCGCCGACGACGTCGCGGTGCGCAGCCACGGCAAGATGGCGTTACTGCGCGGCCTGTTGGCGCTGACCGAGGGGCCAGCCATGGCGCCCGCCGCATTGGGCGCGGCCAATACCGCCACGGTGGCTCGTGCCGAACGGCTGGCCATCTCGGTGTCGCGCCGCAGTTGGTGGCAGGAGCGGTTGATGCTCTGGGCGACCATCAGTCTCGCGGTGGTTTCGCCGATGATCCTTGGACTGGCTTGTCGGCTATGACGTTGGGTCGGGCAGCGATTGCGCGGCGGGATTGCTGGCGCGCCGTCGCGCCAGGGTGTGCCAGCCCACGGCGACGGCGACAAGTGCTGCCGCGACGCCCAGTAGCAGCCACGGGCTGAGCCCGTCTACCAGCCGAATCAAGCTGTCCTGCAGCGTGCTTGCGGCCTGGATCACCGGGTCGTCGGTTTCGGCGCTGGTGAAATACAGCCGGATTTCGTAGTAGCCGTAGTAGGCGACGTAAAGGCCGGTGATGAGGACGATCACGCCCGCGATCCGGCCCACGAAAGGCAAGATGCGCCGAAACGCTGCGGTGGCAGATGAACCGGCCAGCGCAACGGTGAGCGCCGCTACGCCCACCGTGAGGGTCATTCCGACGGCATAGGCGACGAAGGCCAGCACCCCCGACAGTACGGAGCCCTGTTTGAAGGTGGTGCTGATCACCGCGAGAAACGGCGCAACGGTGCAAGATAGCGAGGCTACGGCGTAGCCCACGCCGTAGCCGTACATGGAACCGAGCCGAGTTGTCGGCGTACCCCCCATGCTCTTGGGCAAGATGATGCTGAGTTCCTTGCCGGCCAGTAGCCAGATGGCAAGACCGACAAGCAGCACCCCGATGACCACCGTCGCGAACGGCAGGTATCTCTGGGCCGAAGCTATGACCGGTGAAATCAGCAGTCCGAAAACACCGAACACCGTGAGGAAGCCGAGCGACATTCCCGCGGTGGCCGCTCCGGCGCGCAGCACCGCTCGTGGTCGGGAGGTGCCTTGGCTGCCGGCGATCACCAAGCCCAGATAACCGGGGAGAAAGGCAAAGCCGCACGGATTGAGGGCGGCCACCAGCCCGGCGCCCAAGGCAAAGCTCAGGGCCGCGGTATTGATCATTTCCCGGTGAGCCCGTTGACCCGCTCGGTCAACTGGGCTTCGCTCAGTCCACCCTTGACCACCTCGACCTCGCCGTTGGCGGAGATGAACGCCCATGCCGGTTGCTGTGTGACACCGAAGTTGGACCACACCTGGCCGTCGCTGTCGGCAAGTTGGGTCACGTCGCCCAACTGGTATTTGTCGACGAAGGCCTGCATCGCGGAGGCTTCCTCGCGGGCGGCCACCCCGACGAATGTCGCCTCCGGGTTGGCGGCCGCGGCTTTAGCCACGATCGGTGCTTCCTGTTGGCACTTGGGGCACCACGGTGTCCAGAACCACAACACCGTGGCCTTTCCCGCCAGGCTCTCTCCCGAGAAGGGCTTCCCATCAATGGTTTTGGTGGTGAACTGCAGTTGGGCCGGGACATGCGCGGCCCGGTTGGCCACCGCGTTCGATGACGACGCGGGGGCGCCCGCTGGTGAGGCCGTTCCGGATGAACCGCATGCTGCGATGGTCAATGCGGCGGCGATGCCGGCGAGCGAGGCGATCAGGCGGCGGGGCATGGTGATTCCCTTCCCGTCGAGTTCGAGGGTTCGGTGACGATGGCCAACAAAATACTATCTACGTACGTAGATAGTAGTTGGTTCACCGGACGGCGCGAGACGCCGCCTGCCCGCTACCTCAAATACCGGGAACTCCCGTCGTCAGGGGCGCCGCGGCGGCCAAAACCGTTTCGAGGTGTCCTTGGGGTGGCCGGGGCACCACTGGGATTCCGGCACCATCGCGCGAACCTGATCCACGTGCGCCCCGCAGCCCGACCAGGTCACCTTTCCGCAGGTTCGGCATTTGACTGGGCTACACATCAGCGGGCCGTCCCATCGAGCACCGGCGGCCCCTGGTAGGGCCGCTGCAAGACCGCGAATTCGGGGGTTTTTGCGGCGGTGAGCACCGCTTCGAGTAACCGCACGCCATCCGCACCGCTGGGCATCCGGGTGAGTACCGGTCCAAAAAAGCCTTGTCCGTCGACCGCGATGATCGGGCTGCCCGCGGTGCCGCCGAGAGCATCCTGGCTGGCCTGGTGTGCATGCCTGGCCTCGTCGTCGAGCCCGCTGTCGTCGAGGGTCTCGGACAGCGACTCGTCCAGGCCGGTCTCGGCGAGGGCTTCGCGGATGCCGCCTTGGGTGATCTCTTCGCGGCGAAGATGGATGCGGGTGCCGATCGAGTCATAGAGCCGGGCGAACGCGTCCGCTCCATACTTGGTCGTCACCGCGGCGAACAGCCGTCCCAGTTGCCGTGATCGCTGCATCATCTGCTGCTGCTTGGCGTCGAGGTCCTTGCCTTCGTTGAGAACGGCCAGGTTCATCTGGCGCAAGGTGACGGGGGTGTGCGTGCTTTGCGCGGCTTCGAGCAGCCAGCGCGAGGTGACCCACGCAAACGGACAAATCGGGTCGAGGTATAGCTCGACGTCGGCCACGGTTCCTCCTTCTCGCGACTGCTGCGGCGATGTCGCGGACGCTTCACCCTGGTTGGGTAGGGCGCTCCCGATAATACCCCCTTGGGTATTTCCTGTCGAAGTCCGCCGCTGGGCCGTCGCGCGGCGATTGGCGCGCCTAGCACAATGGCGCTATGGCGCTGGATCTGACCGGATACCTCGACCGCATCAACTATCGCGGTGCAACCGACCCGACGCTGGACGTATTGCGGGATTTGGTGAGCGCACACACTGGCGCGATCGCGTTCGAGAACCTGGACCCGTTGATGGGAGTGCCGGTCGATGACCTAAGTCCCGAAGCTCTGGCCGACAAGCTGGTGGACCGCCGTCGCGGTGGCTACTGCTACGAACACAATGGGCTGATCGGTTATGTGCTGGCCGAACTCGGATATCGGGTAAGGCGGCTAGCCGGACGTGTGGTGTGGCTGGCCCCGCCGGATGCGCCGACTCCAGCGCAAACACACACCGTATTGGCGGTGACCTTCCCGGGCTGCCAAGGGCCGTATCTGGTCGATGTCGGCTTCGGTGGGATGACGCCGACCGCTCCGTTGCGGCTCGAAACCGGCACCGTTCAGCAAACAGCTCTGGAACCCTATCGCCTCGACGATCGTGGCGACGGGCTGGTCCTGCAGGCGATGGTCCGCGACGAGTGGCAGGCGCTCTATGAGTTCAGCACGCTGACGCGGCCACAAGTCGACCTCAGGGTTGGCAGCTGGTTCGTCTCAACGCACCCAACGTCGCACTTTGTCACCGGGTTGATGGCCGCGACCGTCGCCGACGATGCCCGGTGGAACTTGATGGGCCGCAACTTGGCCATCCACCGACGTGGCGGGACCGAGAAGATCCTGTTGGAAGACGCTGCCGCGGTAGTCGACACGCTGGGCGACCGGTTCGGCATCAACGTTGCCGACGTCGGTGAACGCGGCCGGCTCGAGGCCCGCATCGACAAGGTCTGTTTTGGAGCCGAAGACCGGTGACGCCGCTGGCCGGTTAGCGCTCGGGTAGCCAGGACTCGATCCTGCGCAGGGCCTCTCGGATGTCTTCGCTCGGCCCCGCGAATGACAGCCGGACGAATGAATTCCCGCCTGTGGTGTCGAAGTCAATACCGGGGGCGATGGCAACGCCGGTGTCGGCCAGCAACTTTGAGCAGAACTTGAGCGAGTCGTCGGTGAAGTCGGAGACATCGGCATAGACGTAGAACGCGCCGTCGGTGGGGGCCAGCCGGTCGATGCCGATGCGGCGCAGCCCGTCGAGCAGCGTGGAGCGGTTGCTGGCGTAGTGGCGCAGATTGCCGTCGGCTTCCTTGGTTGCCTCGGGGGTGAACGCCGACACCGCGGCAACCTGGGACAGCACCGGTGGGCAGATGGTGAAATTGCCGGTCAGGCAATCCACGGCGCGACGCAGCTCGGTTGGTACCAGCAGCCAGCCCAGCCGCCAGCCCGTCATCGCGTAGTACTTGGAAAAGCTGTTTACTACCACCGCGTTTCGCGACGTCTGCCAGGCGCAGCTGGTCGGCGGCGCGCCCTCATAGACCAGGCCATGGTAGACCTCATCGCTGATCAGTCGGGCGCCCGAGGCGTCACACCACGACGCGATCGCGGCGAGTTCCTCCGGCGGTATGACCGTTCCGGTCGGATTGGCCGGACTGGCGACGATGACGCCCTGCACCGGCGGATCGATCTGGGCGAGCATGTCCGCGGTGGGTTGAAACCGGGTCTCGGGCCCGCACGGGATTTCCACGACTTCGCAGCCCAGCGCCGACAGGATGTTCCGGTAGCACGGATAGCCAGGACTGGCCAGCGCCACCCGGTCGCCCACATCGAAACACGCCAGGAAGGTGAGCAAGAAGCCACCGGAGGAGCCGGTGGTTATCACTACCGCCTCCGGTTCGACCGAGATTCCATGTTGGCGGTGGTAGTCCGCGGCGATTGCCGCGCGCAACTCCGGAATACCCAGCGCTACCGTGTAACCGAGCTCGTTGAGGTGCAGGGCGGCGGCCGCGGCGGCACGTATCGGCTCTGGTGCGCCGACGCTGGGCTGGCCCGCCGAAAGGTTCACCAGATCGCCGTGGGTGCGTTGGCGTTCGGCGGCCGCCAGCCAGACGTCCATCACATAAAACGGTGGGATGCCCGCTCTACGGGCGATGTGGGTGTTCACGGCATTCATGGTATTGATGGCCCGGCTCCTAGTGCTTCCGATTCCAATCGGCGCAGCAGCTCTGGCGGTGAAGCAAGTAGGTGGGTGCTGCCGTGTGCTCGCTTGAAATACAGATGCATGTCGTGTTCCCAGGTGATCGCGATGCCGCCGTGCAACTGTATGCCCTCGGCGGCCACCGCGCACAGCGCTTCACAGGCCGCTAGCCGCGCGGTGGCGGCGCTGGTGGGCGACGGCGCAGTGCAGGCCTCGGTGACTACGGCCCGAGCCGCGGCCACCTCGACGTACAGGTCGGCCATCCGGTGCTTGAGCGCCTGGAAGCTGCCGATCGGGCGGCCGAACTGCACCCGGCTCTTCGCGTACTCGACGGTTAGCTCCAAGCAGCGTTCGGCGGCGCCGATTTGTTCGGCCGCCAGCAGAATTGCCGCGGCATCTGCCAGGCCGGGGTCTTCACCCAGAAAAGCCGTCTCCTCGGCGCGCAGTTGGGCCAGTCTGCGGGTCGGATCCATGGTGGCCACCCGATGGGCGCTGAAACGGGTCCACCTGCTCAGTTGTCCCTCGGTGCTGGCGACGACGACATCCGCAGTATCCCCGTTGAGCACGTAGTCGGGGTCGAGCACCAGTGCCCCGATCGAGCTGCCCTCGGCCAGCCCGGCCAGCGTCTTGGCATCGGGTTCGGCAGCGGCCAGCAGGGCCAACTCCGCGAGCGTCGTGCCGAGCAGGGGAGAAGGTACCAGTGCCCGACCCAGCTCCTGCAAAACTATTGCGGCATCGGTCAGTTCGCCGCCCGCGCCGCCGAGCTCCTCGGGTATCACCAGGGCCGCGGCGCCAACCTGCTCACACAGCAGCCGCCATAACGTCTCGTCGTAGCCTCGTTCGGACTCCATTGCGCTGCGAACCGCCGCGGGGCTTGCGTGTTTGTTCACCAAGGCGGCGACGGTTTCCCGCAGCATCTCGCGCTCTTCGGTCATCGCCGCCGCTCCTTCTCATCGCTGCGCTGCCCATCGTCGCCGGCGGGGGTCATCGCCGCCGCTCCTTCTCATCGCTGCGCTGCCCATCGTCGCCGGCGGGGGTCATAGCGCCTCGAGCACCCGCCGCCGGTGTACTTCTGGTGTACCCCACGCCGAACGCAACGCCTGCACTCGCAGCAGCCACAGCGACAGGTCGTGTTCCTGGGTAAACCCGATAGCACCGTGGGTCTGCAACGCGCTGCGAGCCGCCAGCAGGGCCGCGTCGCCAGCGGCGACCTTGGCGGCGCTGACATCGCGGGGTTGCAGCGACAATGCCGCGCCGTGTACCAGCGGACGGGCCAGCTCGATCGCGATATGGACATCGGCAAGCTTGTGCTTGATCGCTTGGTAGGAGCCGATCACCCGGCCGAACTGGGTGCGCTGCTTGGCATAGTCGACGGTGGCGTCCAACAAGGCTTCGGCGGCACCGATCAGCTGGGCCGCGGTGGCAAGCGCCCCGAACTCATAGGCGCGCTTGACATCTGCCTGCCACGCAGCACCAGTGGCCGTCACGTCGTAACTGCGGCGGCTGGGGTCGATGGACTCGTGGCAGTTCGCCACCGCCGCTTCGCTGACACCGCTTTCGCCAGCCACCAGCACCAGGCCCGCGGTATCGGCATCGACGGCTCGGGGTGCGTGCGGCGGCAGTGCGACGGTGGCGATCAACTCACCGCAGGCCAAACCGGCGCTGCGGTCATCGTCGGCGAGCAATACGGGTGCCACCGCAATCGACTCCGCCACCGGTCCTGGCACACACCAGCGGCCCAGGCGCTCGAGCGCGACCACCAGGTCGATCGGGTGGGCGCCCAGGCCGTCGAACTTCTCCGACACGGTCAGCGCGGTGACGCCAAGGTTGGCCAACTGCTCCCACACCTTGTGGCCGGGCGCGACGTCACCGGCGGACCACGCCCGAACTGCCGCGGGCAGATCGGCGGCCGCGAGGGCCGCGTCGATGCTGGCCGCGAAGTCGCGCTGCTGTTCGTCTAGTGCAAATTCCACGGATCACTTCTTCTCTCGTGGCAGGCCCAGCAGCCGCTCCGAAATGATATTGCGCTGGATTTCATTGGTACCGGCATAAATTGGACCACCAAGGGCAAAGAGCAGACCTTCGGTCCACGGGCTGACCAACTCGGCGTCGGCGCCGCGGATGTCGAGCGCGGTCTGATGGATATCCACGTCCAGGTCGGACCAGAACACCTTGGTGACCGACGATTCGGCGCCCAACTCACCGCCGGCCGCCAGCCTGGTCACGGTGCCGAAGGTCTGCAGCCGATAGGCCTGCGCCTTGATCCAGGCATCGGCCACTCGGTTGGCGAACTCGGGGGGCGAGCCGGCGTCCTTCCACAGCTGAACCAGCTTCTGGGCAGCCGCCATGAAGCGAGCCGGACTGCGCAGCGACATGCCTCGCTCGTTGCTCGACGTGCTCATCGCCGCGCGCCAACCGTCATTGGGTGCACCGATGACGTCCTGGTCGGGCACGAACACGTCATCGAGGAAGATTTCACCAAAGCCGGTGTCGCCGCCGAGTTGGACGATCGGGCGAACGGTAATCCCCTTGGACTTCAGGTCGAACATGAAGTACGTCAGCCCACGATGACGCTGTGCTGACGGGTCGGAGCGGAACAACCCGAATCCCATGTCGGCGAATGGTGCGCGCGAGCTCCAGATCTTCTGGCCGTTGAGTAGCCAGCCTCCGTCGGTCTTGGTGGCAGTGGATCGCAGTGACGCCAGATCGCTGCCGGATTCGGGCTCCGACCAGGCTTGTGCCCAGATCTGTTCGCCACTGGCCATTTTGAGCAGGATGCGGTCTAGCTGCTCGGCGGTACCGTGCGCGAACAGGGTGGGGGCCAGCATCGAGGTACCGTTGGCGCTGGCCCGGCCCGGTGCTCCGGCGCGGAAGTACTCCTCTTCGAAGATCACCCAGTGCAGCAGGGGCGCGTCGCGGCCGCCGTACTGTTTCGGCCAGGTGATCACCGACAGGCCCGCGTCGAAGAGCACTCGGTCCCAAACTCGATGCTGGGCGAAGCCTTGCGCATTGTCGTATGACTTGGTCGGCATGACCTCGGCGTTGGCCGCCAGGAACTCGCGCACTTCGCCCTGGAAAGCCAGGGTCTCTTCGTCAAGATCCAAATCCATTTAGGCCAGCTCTCGCAGTTGCGGTTTGACTACTTTGCCGCCCGCGTTGCGGGGCAACGTATCGACGAAGCGAACCGAGCGCGGTGCCTTGAAGTTCGCCAAATGTTCACGGGTGTAATCGATCACCGATTTCTCATCGAGATTGCGGCCGGGTCGGGCGACGATGAACGCCCGGCCCACTTCGCCCAGTCGGTGGTCCGGAATCCCGATCACCGCGACGTCGGCGACACCGTCGAGCCGGGCCAGTACCTGCTCGACCTCGGCGGGATAGACGTTGAACCCGCCGCAGATGTACATGTCCTTGAGCCGGTCGGTGATCCGCAGGTTGCCCGCCTCGTCGAGGACTCCGATATCTCCGGTGTGTAACCAGCCGTCGGCGTCGATCGCGGCGGCGGTGGCCAGCGGGTCGTCGAGATAGCCGAGCATGACGTTGGGGCCCCGCAGCAGCACTTCCCCGGTGTCGGGGCCAATCCGCAATTCGAAGTCCGCGAAGGGCCGCCCGCAGGTGGTGGCGACCGTCAGCGCATCGTCGTCGGCTCGGCACATGGTTCCCATGCCGTTTGCCTCGGTCAGGCCGTAAGCGGTCAGCACGATGTCGATATCGAGTTCTGACTGCATGCGTTCCACCAGCACGACGGGTACGGTGGCCGCTCCGGTCACCGCGAATCGCAGCGAACTCAGGTCGTAGTCGTCGCGCGCGGGGTGGTCGAGCAGGGTCTGATAGATGGTCGGCGGGCCGGGCAGCACGGTGATGCGGTGTCGTTCGATCTCTTGCAGGGTGCGCAGTGGATCAAACGTCAAATGCGGGAACAAAGTTGCGCCGGTTTGTAGGCAGGCCAGGATGCCGGCCTTGTAGCCGAAGTTGTGGAAGAACGGGTTGATGCACAGGTAACGGTCGTCGGCGGTGATCTTTCCGTTGGCTGCCCAAGACGCCGAGGCCGATAGCGACTGCCGGTGCGCGCACAGGACGCCCTTGCTCCGCCCGGTGGTGCCGGAGGTGAAGAGAATGTCGCTGACGTCGTCGGGGCTGACCGCGGCGGCGCGGGCGGCCACCGCGCCGGTGTCGGTGCCGGTCTCGATGAACTCGTCCCAAGTGCCGTCGGGTTCTTCGATCGGTATCCGCACGATGTGCCGCAGTGCGGGCAACGCTTTGCGGTCAAGGCCGGCCACCCGGTCGCTGCCGAGGAAGTGTCCCATCGCGAACAGCACGGGCGCCTCGGTCCGGGCCAGGATGTCGGCGGCCTCGTCGGCGGTGTAGCGGGTGTTGAGCGGGACCATTGCCGCGCCGACGTGGTGGATCGCCAGGCAAGCCACCACCCAGTGCCAGGTGTTGGGCGACCAGATGCCCACCCGAGCCGCAGGCTTGACGCCCAGCTCGATCAGCGCGGCCGCCGCTCGATAAACCTCGTCATGCAGCTCGGAAACCGTGAAGCTGCGCTCGTCGGTAACCAGTGCATCGTGGTTGGGTAACCGGCGCACGAGCCGATCCAGCGCCGTGGGCACGGTGCGGGGATCGCTGGTCATCGACGCTCCTCCTCACGCGGCGACCGCCGGGGCTAACAAAGCAAGTGCTTGGTAGGTTAGCCTACAGGGCATGCAGGACGTCGAGGAGTTTCGGGCGGAGGTCCGCGGCTGGCTCGCGGCCAATCTGGTCGGAGAATTCGCAACGCTCAAGGGGCTCGGCGGGCCGGGACGTGAACACGAGGCTTTCGAGGAACGCCGGGCCTGGAACCAGCATCTGGCCGCGGCCGGGCTGACCTGCCTGGGGTGGCCGGTCGAGCATGGCGGCCGGGGGCTCTCGACCGCCCACCGCGTGGCTTTCTACGAGGAATACGCGCGCGCGGATGCGCCGGACAAGGTCAACCACTTCGGTGAAGAGCTGCTCGGGCCAACGCTGATCGCCTTCGGGACACCCGAACAACAGCAGCGCTTCCTGCCGCGCATCCTCGACGTCACCGAGCTGTGGTGCCAGGGGTATTCCGAGCCCGGCGCCGGTAGTGACCTGGCCAATGTGGCGACCACCGCCGAACTCGACGGTGATCAATGGGTAATCAACGGCCAGAAGGTATGGACGTCGCTGGCTCATCTTTCGCAGTGGTGCTTCGTGGTCGCGCGAACCGAGAAGGGCTCCAAACGCCATGCCGGGCTGTCGTATCTGCTGGTCCCGCTGGATCAGCCCGGCGTGCAGATCCGGCCGATCGTCCAGATCACCGGTACCGCGGAGTTCAATGAGGTGTTCTTCGACGACGCCCGCACCGATGCTGACTTGGTGGTCGGCGCACCGGGTGACGGCTGGCGCGTCGCGATGGGCACGCTGACCTTCGAGCGGGGCGTCTCGACGCTGGGGCAGCAGATCGTCTATGCCCGTGAGCTTTCCGATCTGGCCGCTCTCGCGCGGCGCACCGGCGCCGCCGACGATCCGTTCATCCGGGAACGCCTGACCCGGGCGTGGACCGGACTACGGGCAATGCGTTCGTATGCCCTGGCCACCATGGATGTTGAGCAGCCCGGCCAGGACAACGTTTCGAAGTTGCTGTGGGCCAACTGGCATCGCAGTCTCGGCGAACTGGCGATGGATGTGATCGGCAAGCCGGGCTTGACGCTGGCCGACGGCGAGTTCGATGAATGGCAGCGGCTGTTCTTGTTCACCCGCGCTGACACGATCTACGGCGGATCCAACGAGATTCAGCGCAACATCATTGCCGAGCGGGTGCTCGGCCTGCCCCGGGAGGCCAAGGGATGAGCTTGTCTGAAGCGCCGAAAGAAATTGCTGGACATGGCCTTTTGGTTGACAAGGTCGTGGTGGTGACCGCGGCGGCCGGCACCGGCATCGGTTCGGCGACGGCGCGCCGTGCCCTGGCCGAAGGCGCCGATGTGGTGATTTCCGACCACCACGAGCGACGGCTCGGCGAAACCGCCGCCGAACTGTCCGCGCTGGGACTGGGCCGGGTCGAAAGCGTGCTGTGCGACGTGAGTTCCACCGCACAGGTCGACGCGCTGATCGACTCGACCACCGCCCGCATGGGCCGCCTTGACGTGTTGGTCAACAACGCCGGGTTGGGCGGGCAGACCCCGGTGGCCGATATGACCGACGACGAGTGGGATCGCGTCCTGGACGTGACGCTCACATCGGTGTTCCGGGCCACTCGAGCCGCACTTCGCTACTTCCGTGAGGCGCCGCATGGTGGAGTGATCGTCAACAACGCCAGCGTGCTGGGTTGGCGGGCGCAGCACTCGCAGTCGCACTACGCCGCCGCCAAGGCCGGCGTCATGGCGTTAACTCGCTGTAGCGCAATGGAAGCCGCGGAGTATGGGGTGCGGATCAATGCGGTGTCACCTAGCATCGCCCGGCACAAGTTCCTGGACAAGACCACCTCTGCCGAGCTGCTCGACCGGCTGTCCGCCGGTGAGGCGTTCGGACGCGCCGCCGAACCGTGGGAAGTGGCGGCCACCATCGCGTTTCTGGCCAGCGAGTACTCGAGCTATCTGACCGGAGAGGTGATTTCGGTCTCCAGTCAGCACCCCTGATCGGGTTGTCGCGGCCGCATCACTGGTAAATGTGTTGCCGAAGTCCGATCCTGGGCGCCGGACGACCGAATCGGTTACCCCGCTAGCTGTTTCAGCAGTTCTTCCAGGCTGAACACGCCCGACATATTGCTGCCCGTGTTGAACAACCCCGTGAGGTTGCCGGCAATCCCGGGGAGGCTGTCCGCGACGCCGGTATTCCCGATGCCGGAGATGATGCCGTTTACGGTGCCGCCGCTGGCCTGGTTGAACATGCCCGAGATGTCGCCGGCAAACGTTCCGGTGGCAGTGTTGAAGAAGCCCGAGACATTGCTCCCGGTATTGTTGAAGCCCGAGTTCGTGTCGCCGGTGTCGGCGGTGGAACCGATGTCGGTGTTCACGTCGCCCGAATTCCACAAACCGGTATTCGTGTGGCCGGAATTGCCGGATCCCGTATTGACGTCGCCCGAATTCAGGAAGCCCGTGTTGGTGCTGCCCGCGTTGCCGAAGCCGGTGTTGCCACTGGCCGAGTTGAAGAAGCCGGTGTTGAGGACACCCGAGTTCCCGACGCCGAAGTTGCCGATGTCGGAGTTGCCGAAACCGACGTTGCCGGTGCCCGAGTTCCCGACGCCGAAGTTGCCGAAGGCGCTAGTGGACGAGAGGCCCGCATTGAAGACGCCGAAGTTTCCATTACCGGAGTTGAAGAAGCCGATATTGTTCGTACCCGAGTTGCCGATTCCGAAATTCCCGGTGCCCGAGTTCAGTCCATTGAACGTGAACTGACCGGTTGTCGAGTCGTAGTAGGCATTCCCGAAGCCGACCAGATTGTCGCCGGTAAGTCCAAAGCCCAGGTTCCCGTCACCGCTGTTGCCGGCGCCAACGTTGAGGTCGCCGCGGTTACCGATGCCGAAGTTCCCGTTGCCCCAGTTGCCCAAGCCGAAGTTGATGCCCGGATTAGAGCTGGTGAGAGGGTTGCCGGTGTTTCCGAAACCGATGTTTTCGTTGCCGAGGTTGCCGCTGCCCCAGTTGCCGCTGCCCAGGTTCCCATCGCCGATGTTGTTGCTGCCGACGTTGCCGCCGCCGAAGTTGGAGCTGCCGGTGTTTCCGTTGCCGATGTTGGTGCTGCCGGTGTTTCCGCTGCCGATGTTCCCGGTGCCGCCCTTATTGCCGAGCCCTATGTTCGGCAGCGCCTGCAACAACTGTTGGAAGGGATTCAAACTTGCTGCCGCCGCTGACACGCCGGAGTGGTAGCCGGTCATCGCGGCCACGTCTGCGGCCCACATCTCTTCGTACTGTGACTCGGCTGCCATGATCGCCGGCGCATTGAACCCGAAGAAGTTCGACCGCACCAACTGCACAAACACGTTGCGGTTGGCCGCCACGGCCAGCGGATGGATCATCGCCATCCGCGCCGCCTCGAATGCGCTGGCTACCGCCTGGGCTTGGCCGGCCGCGCCGGCAGCCCGCGCCGCCGCCGCACTCAACCACCCCGCGTAGGGGCTGGCCGCGGCCGTCATAGCCGCCGATGCCGCGCCTTGCCAAGCCTGTCCGGCCAGGCCGGAGGTCACAGCGGAAAACGAATCCGCCGCGGCGCCCAACTCCTCGGCGAGGCCCTTCCAGGCCGCCGACGCCTGCAGCATCGGCGTAGAACCCGCACCGTTGAACATTCGCAGCGAATTGATCTCCGGGGGCAACATCGGAAAACTGACCATGGCTGACCTCCTGCCAGTGGCCTCGCCGCCCCCCGATGCGGCCAGTGCCGAAATCGAATTGGAGTGTTCCGGCGCAGATGCTACGACGGTGGTCAGGCGGGGATAGTGCGTTTCGCTGATATTGAGGTCTTTAGTCACATTGGCCGAGCAAGCGCTTGGTTGATACGCTGATCGGGTGGAACGAATGACCGGTCAGGCTAACAGCCGCCGAGGAGAGTTATTGGGGCTCGCCGCGGTGATGTTCGCCGAGCGCGGTCTGCGCGCCACCACCGTCCGTGACATCGCCGACGGAGCCGGCATCCTGTCCGGCAGCCTCTATCACCATTTCGCCTCCAAAGAGGAAATGGTCGACGAGCTGTTGCGCGAGTTTCTGGACTGGCTCTTCGCTCGCTACCTCGAGATCGTCGATGGCGAACCCAACCCGCTGGAGCGGCTCAAGGGCCTGTTCCTGGCGTCGTTCGAGGCCATCGAACATCGGCACGCTCAAGTGGTCATTTACCAGGACGAGGCCCAACGGCTGTCTTCACAGCCCCGGTTTTCCTACCTGGAGGACCGCAACAAAGAGCAGCGCAAAATGTGGGTCGACGTGCTCAACCAGGGCATCGAGGAGGGCTACTTCCGGCCCGACCTCGACGTGGACCTGGTCTACCGGTTCATCCGCGACACCACCTGGGTGTCGGTGCGCTGGTACAAACCTGGCGGAGCGCTGACCGCGCAGCAGGTCGGGCAGAAGTATCTCGCCATTGTGCTGGGCGGGATCCAAAAAGAAGGAGTCTGAAAATGCCGGAGGCGTACGTCATCGACGCTGTACGTACCGCGGTGGGCAAGCGTGGCGGAGCGTTGGCGGGGGTACATCCCGTCGACCTGGGTGCCTTGGGGTGGCGGGGACTGCTGGATCGAGTTGACGTCGACCCGGCCGCGGTCGACGACGTGATCGCGGGCTGTGTCGATGCCATCGGCGGTCAGGCCGGCAATATCGCACGGTTGTCCTGGCTTGCGGCGGGATATCCCGAAGAAGTGCCGGGTGTCACCGTGGACCGCCAATGCGGCTCCAGCCAGCAGGCGATCTCCTTTGGTGCGCAAGCGATCATGTCCGGAACGGCGGACCTCATCGTGGCCGGTGGCATGCAGAACATGAGCCAGATCCCGATCTCGTCGGCAATGATCGTCGGTGAACAATTCGGCTTTAGCTCGCCGACCAACGAATCCAAGCAGTGGCTGCACCGGTACGGGGATCAGGAGATCTCGCAGTTCCGCGGTTCGGAGATGATCGCCGAGAAGTGGAATTTGTCGCGTGAAGAGATGGAGCAGTATGCGCTGACCAGCCACGCGCGTGCGTTCGCGGCGATCAGGGGTGGCCGCTTCGATAACGAAATCCTCAGTGTGGAAACGGAATCCGGACCCTTCCGGGTCGACGAAGGGCCGCGCGAGTCATCGCTGGAGAAGATGGCTGGCTTGAAGACCCTGGTCGAGGGGGGACGGCTTACCGCCGCGATGGCCAGCCAGATCTCCGACGGTGCCAGCGCGGTGCTGCTGGCTTCCGAACAGGCGGTCAAGGATCACGGCCTGACTCCGCGCGCTCGCATCCACCACATCAGTGCTCGCGCCGCCGACCCGGTGTTCATGCTCACCGGCCCCATCCCGGCGACCCGCCATGCGCTGGAAAAGACCGGTCTGTCCATCGATGACATCGCCACGGTAGAGATCAATGAGGCGTTCGCGCCGGTGGTTTTGGCGTGGCTCAAGGAAATCAAGGCCGATCCCGAGAAGGTCAACCCCAATGGCGGTGCCATCGCTCTCGGTCATCCGCTGGGTGCCACCGGGGCCAAGCTGTTCACCACCATGCTCAATGAACTCGAGCGGGTCGGTGGGCGCTACGGGCTACAGACGATGTGCGAAGGCGGGGGCACCGCCAACGTCACGATCATCGAGCGGCTATAGCGGCCGGCGTTTCGGGCTGCGAAGGGTGAACCACTCGGCTCGCGCGGCGAGTCCTGTGGCATCGGGATTTTCGGTGTGGCGCGTCCTGCGCAATGCCAGACGATTATTCATGCCCGTTGCTACTGTTTCTCTGTCCAATTGACGTGACTGCGCGATCGTCGGATGGAAGAGCGCGTGTGTCGACACGTATTGGGAGGCTCAGATGTCCTATCTCATCGCAGCGCCCGAGCTCATGCAGTCGGCGGCAGCGGACTTGGCGGGCATCGAGTCCGCGCTCAGCGCGGCGAACGTCCTGGCGGCGGTGCCAACGATCCAGATAGTGGCGGCGGGTGCCGATGAGGTGTCGGCGGCCATTGCGGCGTTGTTCGGTGCGCACGCCCAGGCGTATCAGGCGCTCGGCTCCCACGTGACGGCGTTTCATCAAGAGTTCGTGCAGGCGCTGAATTCGGGTGCGGCGTCATACGCGAACGCCGAGGCGGCGAGCATCGCTCCGCTCCAAGCCCTATACGACCTGGTAAATGCGCCCACCCAGGCGCTGCTGGGGCGCCCGTTGATCGGCAATGGCGCCAACGGGGCCCCGGGGACCGGCCAGAACGGCGGCGACGGTGGGCTGTTGTTCGGTAATGGTGGTGCCGGGGGGTCGGGTGGGGAGGGTCAAAACGGTGGGGCCGGTGGTAGTGCGGGGTTGTTCGGTAGTGGTGGTGCCGGGGGTGCTGGTGGTAACACCGAGATGTTCGGGAATAACGGTGCCGTGGGTGGGGCTGGTGGTGCTGGTGGGTGGTTGTTGGGTAACGGTGGTGCTGGTGGTACCGGGGGTGTTGGGGCCTTCAATGGGGGTGCTGGCGGGGCTGGTGGGCGGGCGTGGCTGTTTGGTGTTGGTGGTGGTGGCGGTACGGGTGGTATCGGCAATGCGGGTGTTGGCGGTGTGGGTGGTGTTGGCGGCGATGCGGGGCTGTTGTCCTTCGCTAACGGTGGGGCCGGTGGTTTCGGTGGTTCGGGCGCCAATGCGGGTGGGGCCGGCGGTGCTGGTGGTGCGGCCGGGATGTTGGGCACCGGTGGTGTTGGCGGTGATGGTGGTGCGGGCGGCACGAATGGCTCGGAGGTTGGCCAGGTCAGCGTGGGCGGGGCCGGTGGAGATGGTGGCGGTGGCGGGTGGTTGTTGGGGATCGGTGGCAGTGGTGGGTTCGGCGGGTTTGGGCAGGGTCCCTCGGGTGGGATCGGCGGGGACGGCGGTGATGCCGGTTTGTTCGGTGTTGGTGGCATAGGCGGGACTGGTGGCACCGGCTTCTCCGGTGTTGGCGGCAATGCTGGTGCCGGTGGTGATGGTGGTCTGTTGTGGGGGTCCGGTGGGGCTGGTGCGCGGGGCGGGCAAGGTGGGGCCGGTGCCGGCGGGGACGGCGGGGCTGGTGGAGGAGGCGGCCTGTTCGGTGGGGATGGTGGTAGCGGCGGGACCGGTGGTACCGGGGCGGGTGGTTCCGGTGGTGGTGGCGGTGCTGGTGGGGATGCGGGGCTGTTCGGTGTCGGTGGGGCTGGTGGCGTGGGTGGCACCGGCGTCGGGTTCCCGACCGACCCTGGTCTGTCATTCGGTGGTCAGGGCGGTGCCGGGGGGCGTGGCGGTCTGCTGATCGGTCTGGGTGGCAATGGTGGCACGGGCGGGTTTAGTGGCCCGCTGTCTGAGAATGCTGGCGGCGGTGACGGCGGTGCTGGTGGTGGCGTTGGGTTGATCGGTTTCGGCGGGGCCGGTGGGTTCGGTGGCGCTAGTGGGTTCGGTACGGGTGGGGACGGTGGTGTGGGTGGCGCCGGTGGCGCGTTGTTCGGTCTTGGTGGTGTCGGCGGTAATGGTGCGTTGGGTGCCGGTGGTAGCGGCGGTGTTGGTGGTACTGGCGGTGCCGGCAGTGGCCTCGGGTTTGGTCTCGGTGGTGCCGGTGGTTCCGGCGGTGCCAGTGGCCTTGGTGATGGGGGTGCCGGTGGGACTGGTGGCGCCGGCGGGTTGCTGGGCGGTAATGGTGGTGCCGGCGGTAATGGTGGGGCTGGCGCGGTCGGCTTTTTGAACAACACCGCCGACGGCGCTGGTGGTGCCGGTGGTGCGGGCGGTAGTGGGGGCTTGCTGTTCGGTGATGGTGGTGGCGGTGGCGCTGGTGGTGCTGGCGGGATTTCGACGTCCAGCAGCGCTAACAACGGTGGTGCCGGTGGTGCCGGTGGTAACGCGGGTGGCCTGTTCGGCAGCGGTGGTGCCGGCGGTATCGGTGGTGCCGTCGGTACCGGGGGCACAGTCGCGGGTGCCGGCGGCAGCGGCGGCGGGGCCGGATGGGTGGGCAACGCCGGCAACGGTGGTGCCGGCGGGGACGGTTGGATCATCGGTGACGGCGGCGACGGCGGCGACGGCGGCGACGCCGTGCTGTTGGGTAACGGCGGTAACGGCGGCAACGGCGGAACCGGCGTCACAGCCGGCGACACTGGCACCGGCGGAACCAGCGGCTTCTTGTTGGGCCTGGATGGATTCAATGCCGCGGGGAGCACCTCGCCGCTACATATCCTGCAGCAACAAACACTGAACGCGATCAATGCACCCGTCGAGGCCCTGACCGGGCGCCCGTTGATCGGCAACGGAACGCCCGGAACGGCCGGCAGTGGGGCGGACGGCACGGGCGGCGGATGGCTGCTGGGTAATGGTGGTGCCGGGGGGTCGGGTGGGGAGGGTCAAAACGGTGGGGCCGGTGGGAACGCGGGGTTGTTCGGTAGTGGTGGTGCCGGGGGTGCTGGTGGTAACACCGAGATGTTCGGGAATAACGGTGCCGTGGGTGGGGCTGGTGGTGCTGGTGGGTGGTTGTTGGGTAACGGTGGTGCTGGTGGTACCGGGGGTGTTGGGGCCTTCAATGGGGGTGCTGGTGGGGCTGGTGGGCGGGCGTGGCTGTTTGGTGTTGGTGGTGGTGGCGGTACGGGTGGTATCGGCAATGCGGGTGTTGGCGGTGTGGGTGGTGTTGGCGGCGATGCGGGGCTGTTGTCCTTCGCTAACGGTGGGGCCGGTGGTTTCGGTGGTTCGGGCGCCAATGCGGGTGGGGCCGGCGGTGCTGGTGGTGCGGCCGGGATGTTGGGCACCGGTGGTGTTGGCGGTGATGGTGGTGCGGGCGGCACGAATGGCTTGGAGGTTGGCCAGGTCAGCGTGGGCGGGGCCGGTGGAGATGGTGGCGGTGGCGGGTGGTTGTTGGGGATCGGTGGCAGTGGTGGGTTCGGCGGGTTTGGGCAGGGTCCCTCGGGTGGGATCGGCGGGGACGGCGGTGATGCCGGTTTGTTCGGTGTTGGTGGCATAGGCGGGACTGGTGGCACCGGCTTCTCCGGTGTTGGCGGCAATGCTGGTGCCGGTGGTGATGGTGGTCTGTTGTGGGGGTCCGGTGGGGCTGGTGCGCGGGGCGGGCAAGGTGGGGCCGGTGCCGGCGGGGACGGCGGGGCTGGTGGAGGAGGCGGCCTGTTCGGTGGGGATGGTGGTAGCGGCGGGACCGGTGGTACCGGGGCGGGTGGTTCCGGTGGTGGTGGCGGTGCTGGTGGGGATGCGGGGCTGTTCGGTGTCGGTGGGGCTGGTGGCGTGGGTGGCACCGGCGTCGGGTTCCCGACCGACCCTGGTCTGTCATTCGGTGGTCAGGGCGGTGCCGGGGGGCGTGGCGGTCTGCTGATCGGTCTGGGTGGCAATGGTGGCACGGGCGGGTTTAGTGGCCCGCTGTCTGAGAATGCTGGCGGCGGTGACGGCGGTGCTGGTGGTGGCGTTGGGTTGATCGGTTTCGGCGGGGCCGGTGGGTTCGGTGGCGCTAGTGGGTTCGGTACGGGTGGGGACGGTGGTGTGGGTGGCGCCGGTGGCGCGTTGTTCGGTCTTGGTGGTGTCGGCGGTAATGGTGCGTTGGGTGCCGGTGGTAGCGGCGGTGTTGGTGGTACTGGCGGTGCCGGCAGTGGCCTCGGGTTTGGTCTCGGTGGTGCCGGTGGTTCCGGCGGTGCCAGTGGCCTTGGTGATGGGGGTGCCGGTGGGACTGGTGGCGCCGGCGGGTTGCTGGGCGGTAATGGTGGTGCCGGCGGTAATGGTGGGGCTGGCGCGGTCGGCTTTTTGAACAACACCGCCGACGGCGCTGGTGGTGCCGGTGGTGCGGGCGGTAGTGGGGGCTTGCTGTTCGGTGATGGTGGTGGCGGTGGCGCTGGTGGTGCTGGCGGGATTTCGACGTCCAGCAGCGCTAACAACGGTGGTGCCGGTGGTGCCGGTGGTAACGCGGGTGGCCTGTTCGGCAGCGGTGGTGCCGGCGGTATCGGTGGTGCCGTCGGTACCGGGGGCACGGTCGCGGGTGCCGGCGGCAGCGGCGGCGGGGCCGGATGGGTGGGCAACGCCGGCAACGGCGGTGCCGGCGGGGACGGTTGGATCATCGGTGACGGCGGCGACGGCGGCGACGGCGGCGACGTGGGGTTGTTCGGCGCTGGCGGTAACGGCGGCAACGGCGGCGACGGCGTGGCGGCCGGCACCGGTGGTACCGGCGGCAGCGGAGGGCTACTCGGCGTGGACGGGATTAACGGGTCGTAGCCCGCTGGCGTCCGGGTGCGGACCACCCGACCGATGGCCCGCGGCGGTGTCGTATCGCGCCGGTTGCGTCCGGCGCGATGGGCGCCTCAGCTGTCGTAGTCGACTGCCACGAACGGTGTGGTCGGGTGCGACTGACACGTCAAGATGTAACCCGCGTCGAGTTCGGCCTGACCAAGCGCGAAGTTGTGGTCCATCTCCACGTTGCCTTCGATGAGTTTGGCTCGGCAGGTGCCGCACGCTCCGCCCATGCAGGCATAGGGTGCATCGCTGCGCCGCTGTAGCGCGCCCTCCAGGATCGAGTCTCCGGGGGTCAGATCGAAGGTGTCCTGCCGCCCGGACAGGGTGAAGGTCACGGTTGCGCCCTCGTACCCGTGATCGGTCGCCGGTGCTGTGTTGTAACCGAAGAACAGCTCCAGGTGAATGTGCTCCGTGTCGACCCCGTGCTCGATCAACGAGTCACGCACCGTGGTGGTCATTTCCATTGGTCCGCAGATGAACCACTCATCCACCGTTTCTGGGGACAGGTTGCTCGTCAGCCACCTGTTGAGCTTCTCCGTGTCGATGCGTCCGCGTAGCTCTGGGGTGTGCAGCGGCTCGTTGGACATCACGTGCAGGATCTCCAGCCGGTCGGCATAGCGTGACTCGAGACGGTCCAGCTCGGTCCGGAACATCGTGGATTCCTTGGTGCGATTCCCGTAGATCAGGGTGAACCGGCTTTCGGCTTCGATCTCGAGCGTGGTCGCAAGGATCGACAACACCGGTGTGATCCCGCTGCCGGCCACCAGTCCGACGTAGTGCTTGCGCTCCAACGGATTCAATGGCGTGCCGAACTGGCCGGTCGGCGTCATCAGCTCCAGCACATCGCCGGCCTTGAGGTCGTTGGCCACAAAAGTCGAAAACGCGCCGCCCGGAATGTGTTTGACGGCGATCCTCAGCTGGGCCCGAGTGGCCGGAGCGCAGATCGAGTAGTTGCGACGGACGCCCTGCCCGCCAAGATCGGTGCGGACCGTCACGTGTTGGCCCGGCTCGAAGCGGAAGGCGTCCTGCAGGTCTTCGGGCACCGCAAACGTCACCAGCGTGCTGTCGGTGGTGATGGGGTCCACCGATGCGACCGGGATGCGGTGCAGCACCGCGTGCGGCGAACTCGACCTGGCCGGCATCCGCACCGGCAACAGCTTGGCGAGCCTGCCGTTGAGTTCCTTCCACTCCCGGTACTCGTCCGGATTCAATTGCTGGCCAAAGACCGTGGAGATCGCGGCGTTGCGTTCCAGGTAAGCCTCTTCGTTGCGCTTCCAGGTGCGCACGTACCGGTAGAACGGCACCGACGGGTGCAGATGGTGTACCAGGTGGTAGTTCTGCGACAGCAGCACCGGCGTGAACAGCCATTCCGCACCGACGCGGTTGCGGGTCGCGCGATAGCGGTTGGTGCGCTGGGTGTCCTCCAGCCCGTGATGAGGCAGCCAGTCGAACCACCATGCCAGCACGGTGAGTCCGATGCGCTGCGGGATCAAGAAGACCACCGCCAACGTCCAGAAATTGCCGGTGACGATCGCAATGGTCAAGCCGGTGATGCTCAACGCAAACATGAACAGCGTCTCGGCAAACTCGACGACCGGTCGGCTACGAGCACGCGGGATGTAGTACTTGAGGTAGTAGTACTCCACCAGCGACCAGCGCAACGGCAGCAGCCACGGCGAACCATGAGAGGCGAAGGTGTCGGGGTCTTCGACGTCGTCATTGGAGTGGCGGTGATGCTGGATGTGGATGTATCCGAAGGCCGGGAAGGCGACCACCGGACCGACGAAGAGAAAAGCCAGCCGCCCGAACAACCCGTTCACCCAGCGCACCGAGCTGACCGAGTAATGCGAGGCGTCGTGCACGACGGTGAACATCACAAAGGTCACCGCGGCGTTGACCGGAATCGTCACCCAGAACGGGACCCAACCGTCGATGTAGCCGACCGTCGTCAGGACAAAGGACCCGAGTGCGGCCAGGAAGATCCCAAGGGTGGGAAGGGCCAGCTTAGGCACCGTCTCGCCAGGATCGGGCAGAGCGTGATGCGCAGACGAATCCGGTGCCGCTCGGTTCACGGCGTCGATGGTCGACATAGCTGAAGAAGCGTAGTCGACACGCGTCAACTACTCCACCAGCGCTGCGGCGGCCCGTAGATGTTCGATGGCGTCGTGCACGATCGACTCGACCAATTGCGCACACGACGGCAGGTCATCGAGTATTCCGGCGACCTGACCCGATGCCAGTACCCCCGCCTCGGGGTTGCCGTCGACCAGACCGGCCTTCAACAACATCGGGGTATTGGCCGCCATCACCACCTGTGACCAGGTCAGTTCTTTGCCGTGTCGCATGGCGAGGCCGTCTTTGATCATCGACGCCCAGCTCATCTGCGACATCTGTTTGAACTTCGCGGCGTTGCGGATCGCGGCGGTAAAGCCCCGCGCTCGCGATCCGCCTTCCAATTTCTCGACCAGTCCGGTGCGCAGCACCCGGTGTGGCATCCCGTCGACCCGGGTGGTGACGACGGTGCCATCCAGCGCGGCCTGAAGATAGCGTCGTTTCACCGCGTCGGGCACGGTGGAGTCCGAGGTGAGCAGGAAACGGGTGCCCATTGCCACGCCTGCCGCGCCATAGGAAAGCGCGGCGGCCAGCCCGCGTCCATCGAAGAAACCGCCTGCCGCGATCACCGGGATGCCGGTGCCCTTGACGGCGTCCAGCACCGAGGGCAACAGCAGCGTCGTCGCGACCGGTCCGGTGTGTCCGCCGCCCTCACCGCCTTGGACGATCATGGCGTCCGCGCCCCAGCCCGCAACCTTGCGGGCGTGCTTGGCCGCGCCGATCGATGGGATGACGACGGCTCCGGCTTCCTTGAGCCGCGCGATCAGCTCGGGCTTGGGGGCCAGGGCAAAGGATGCGACTTTGACACCCTCGCGGATCATCAACTCGACCCGGTCCGACGCATCGGCGGCGTCGGCGCGGATGTTCACTCCGAAAGGCTTGTCGGTGGTGGCTTTGACTTTGCCTATGGCAGTGTCCAATTCGTCCAAGGTCATGGTGGCCGAAGCCAGGATTCCCAGGCCCCCCGCGTTCGCTGTGGCCGAGACCAGCCGCGCACCGGCCACCCAACCCATCCCGGTCTGCACCACCGGGTGCTCGACGCCGACCAGATCGGTCAGCGGCGTGCGCAATCTCATGAACGAATCTCTCTATCGCGCAGCGCTTTCGGATCGATGACTTCGCGGATCAGCTGCAGTTCCCCGTCGGTGGGAGTCCTGGTTTGTTCGGCGTCCTCGAGGCCGTGTACCTCGAATGAGGTGGCTTCCCGAACGTCGTCGGGGGACACTCCGGGATGCAAACTCAGGGCCCGCATCGTTTGCTCGGGTCCGCCGAAGTCGAACACTCCCAGGTTGGACACCACCCGGTAGACGTTGACGAACCGAAACGCGGGGTTGTCGGGATCGACCTTGTCGTAGCCGATTCCGGAGACGATGTCGACGGCCTCGCAGAACACTCGTTTGGAATGGCTGCCGACCCAGTAGCTGGTTGCGTGGTTGATGGTATTGCCGGGCGATCCCCGGACGCCGAACATCTGCCGGGTCGGATGCTGCAGCGGGCCGAACGCCGAGATGTTCTGATTGCCGTAACGGTCAACCTGATTGGCGCCCATCACAACATGCCGGCGTCCCCAGGCCAGTGTCTCGAAGACCCGGCCAAAGGGCATCCAGCCCTCGACCGGTCCGGTCTTGCCCAAAGGTGGCGTGTCGGCCAGCAACTGGGCTTCCCCGTCGGTCAGCAGGATGTCGGGTGAGAAGGTGAGTCGGGCCAACCTCGCTCCGACCGACGCCATGTTCGTCATCGGGCTGACCATGATTTCACCCGCGTTGCGGAACAATTCGGCGCAGGCGACGGCGCATACCTCGGCCCGGGTACTCACGATGACGCTCCAAACTCGCGCACCGCTGCCTGATAATCGGCCTCGGTGCCGGACAAGTATGTGGCCACGAACTGTTGCCACCCCTGGTCGGTCGACGCCGCTTCGGCGTAGTGGCGCTGGAATTTCTCGTCCCGGCCGTAGTCGGGCGCGGCGGTGGTGAAGTGGGCGCCGCCGGGGGCCTCCACCACCGCGTCGACCATCATCCGGTTCACCAGCATCGCTTGGGGCGGTACGGATTTGACTAGTTCCTCGGTGGTGACAATGCGCTCCACCGAGAGGAAGCGCTGCTCGGCGGCCATCAGGAAAAGGTCGTCGAAGTACGGGTCGATCCCGGTGTAGGCGGCATTGCCACGGCAGTCGCCGAGATTGAGGTGCGCAAAGGCCGCGTCCAAGCGCAGCGCCGGCATGGCGATCAGGGTCTCGTGGCCGCCTTCCGGGGCCGGGTAGGGACTGGTGACCGTGGCCAGCTCGCCGTCCCAGAAGTTCGGAACCGAACTGCCCAGCCCGGCGCGGATCGGCAGGAACGGCAGGCGTTGTGCGGCCGCTTGTAGCCCGCAGCGCAGCATGCCCTCGTCCATTTCGCGGGCCTCGATGGCACCACTGGTGCGGGCCTTGGCGAACCACGGGTCGTAGAAGGGGGGTGAGTCCAATGAGACGAACCCGTAATAGACCCGCTTGACCTTGCCGGCCGAACACAGCAGTCCGACGTCGGGGCCGCCGTAGCTGACCACCGTCAGGTCGGTGACGTCAGAGCGCAGGATGGCCCGCACGAAGGCCATGGGCTTGCGCCGTGAACCCCAGCCGGCGATGCCGATGGTCATTCCACTGCGCAAGTGCCCGACTGCGTCATCGAGGGTGGTTGTCTTGTTGCTCATGACTTTTTCACGAACGCGTCGCGGTGCTCGTCGGCGACTCCGGCGAGGTTGAGCTCGAACGTAAATCCTTGCTCCATGCGGTAGCTGGAGTTAACCCGTTGCACATCAATCAAGTTCAGCGCCTCCTTGGCGGCACGGATAACGCGGGTGTCCTTGGCGGCGATGTCACGGGCCACGCGTAAAGCGGATTCGTCGAGTTCGGCGCGGGGCACCACCTCGTGCACCGAGCCAAAGTGGTGCAAGGTGGCGGCATCCACGGTGGCGGCGGTGAAGAACAGCCGCCGCATCAAGTGTTGTGGAACCAACCTGGAGAGGTGGGTTGCGGCGCCGAGCGCGCCCCGCTCCACCTCCGGCAAACCGAAGGTGGCGTCCTCGGAGGCGACGATGACATCGGAGTTGCCGACCAATCCGATGCCCCCGCCAACGCAGAACCCATTGACCGCAGCGATCACCGGCACCGCACATTCGTATACCGCGCGGAAGGCCGCAAAGCAGCCACGGTTCGCGTCGATCAGTGCCGTGAAGCCTTCGGTGCGCTGCATTTCCTTGATGTCTACGCCGGCGTTGAAGCCGCGGCCCTCGGCCCGCAGGATCACCGCTCGGGTATCCGGGTCGGCTCCGGCGGCCGTCAGGGCGTCGGCGAGTTCGAACCAACCGCGCGATGGGATGGCGTTGACCGGCGGATAGTCGACGGTGATCGCAACGATCCCCGGTTCAGCGGTGGTGGACGTGATGGTCACTGGGGACTTCCTTATGGGGTGGGCTACCTAAGCAAGCACTTGCTTGGGACGCTAGCACAGCGAACCGCTTCGCAGTGGCCAAGGCCATCAACAGGAGGCAAGGCCGGGTGCACACGTTTTCTCATGGGTGAGACGTTGTGGGGTGTGGTTGGGGGGTGGTGGTGCAGTCGGTGGTGGGTGGGCTGCGACGGGGGTCGGGGTAGTGGCGGGGGTGGGTGTTTTTCGTGTTGTGGTGATCTTGGTGATTCGCGGATAGGTCGTTGACCTGCGTCGATATCGTCGGCCGATCGGTGTTGGGTGTGGTGGGCTGAAGGGGCGGTGGGTGTGGTGTCGTTGGTCAGGGTGGCCCCGCAGGTGGTGGCCGACGGGGTGGGGAACTTAGCGCGTATCGGGTCCTCGATCGGGGTGGCCAACGCGGCCGCGGCGGCGGCGACCACCACGATGGTGCCCGCCGGCGGTGATGAGGTGTCGGTGGCGGTGGTGGGGTTGTTCCGCGGTCTGGGGCAGGACTACCAGCTCTTCGGCGCCCAGTTGGAGCAGTTCCATCAGCGTTTCGTGCAGATCCTGGATGCGGCCAGGACCGCCTATCTGGAGACCGAGACCGCCGCGGCGGCGGCGGTGGCCGATGGGCAGTATCAGGTGTTGGCGGAGCCGGTGCAAACGCTGGGGCAGGCCTGGCTGGCCACTCCGGCGGGTGAGCTGCTCGATCCGTTGGTCAATGCGCCGTTTGCGTCGTTGACCGGCCGGGAGTTGATCGGCAACGGGGCGGCGGGGGTCGCGGGTGTCGATGGTGGCGCCGGGCAGGCCGGGGGCTGGTTGTTCGGTGATGGCGGCCCGGGGGCGGCGGCCACGGCCACCAGTGCGGCCGGCCGTGGTGGGGATGCCGGGCTGATCGGTGCTGGTGGTGCCGGTGGGGCCGGGTGGGCTAACTCGGGTGCGGCCATGATGGCCGGCGGGGCCGGTGGTGATGGGGGTTTGGTGTTCGGTGATGGCGGGCCGGGTAGTCCCGGGGCGGCCTCGTTGGACCCCACCGTGGCCGGTGGTGCGGGTGGTCCGGGTGGGGATGCTCGCGGGATCGGTGACGGTGGCCGTGGTGGCGATGGTGGCCCCGGGGCCACCGGAGCGCCCGGCGGGCGGGGCAGCGATGGCGGGCCCGGCGGCAAGGGCGGCAATGCCGGGGACTACGGCAACGGCGGTACCGGCGGAACCGGCGGCATCGGCGGGGCCGGCGGCCCCGGCTCGGCCGGCCAATCTTGGGGTGACCCTGGGTCGCAGGGTGGCCTTGGCGGCCGGGGCGGTGCGGGCGGAATCGGCGGCGACGGTGGACAACTCAGCGGCAGCGGCGGCGCCGGCGGAATCGGCGGCGAGGGCGGCCACGGCGGCGCCGGTGGCGACGGCAAAGACGCGGTGGAGTCGCCGCAGTTCGGAAAGGCGGGCGGTCCCGGTGGGGACGGGGGGCGCGGCGGCCTCGGCGGATTCGGCGGCGACGGCGGCGCTGGCGGTCATGCCCTCGCGCCGAGATATCACGACGGCGCCCCCGGTGCTGGCGGCGTGGGTGGCGACGGCGGCGCCGGGGGCAATGGCGGGCGCGGTGGCGACGGAGCTAACGGCGTTAACGCCGCCACTTTGGCGAGCGTGATTGGCGGAAACGGTGGTGACGGGGGCAACGGCGGCTATGGCAACCTGGGCGGTTACGGCGGCCTAAGCGGTGACGGGTCCACCAGAGCCGGTCAGGGCGTCGCTGGAATCGACGGCGACGGCGGCGACGGCGGAAACGGTGGCAACGGCTCCACCACCGACCATGGAGTTATCCCACAAGGTTGGGGCGGTAACGGTGGCAATGGTGGTCGCGGTTTCAACGGTGGTGACGGCGGTGACGGTGGCAACGGCGGGAGCGGCCCAACAACACTTCGGCTTTTCGGCAGAGTGGGCGGTGACGGCGGTGACGGTGGTCGCGGCGGCGACGCCTACGGCGGCAACGCCGGGTGGGGTGGCGACGGCGGCAACGGGGGCCGAGGCGCATACGGATCCGGTCTCATCCCACCGGCGCGGGGTGGCGATGGCGGTAACGGCGGCGACGGCGGTGACCTCTACATCAATGGCGTGATGTACCAACACGGCGGGGCCGGATTCGACGGTCTGCCCGGCGAGCCACCCGACATCCCGCCGATCGGTGGTTTGGGCGGCAAAGGCGGCAGCGGCGGGCTTGGCCCCCACGCGCCGTAGGGCTCGGCGGTGGTGGACCTGACCGCCACTCGAGCCTTCCCGCACGGGGTTGGGTACCTAAGCAAGCACTTGCTTGGTACGCTTGCGCAGTGACCCGCGCCGCAGCAGCCCAAGCCATCAACCTCGGACTGGTCGGCCGGGTAGTTCTGGTAACCGGCGGCGTGCGCGGCGTAGGCGCCGGTATCAGCTCGGTCTTTGCGGAGCAGGGCGCGACGGTGATCACCTGTGCGCGCCGGGCTGTCGAGAACTCGCCTCATGAGTTTCACTGTTGCGATATCCGCGACGAAGACTCGGTCAAGCGGCTGATGGGGTCCATCGCCGAACGGCACGGACGGCTCGATGTGCTGGTCAACAACGCGGGAGGGTCGCCCTACGCGTTGGCGGCCGAGGCCACCCCCAGGTTCCACAGCAAAATAGTCGAACTCAATCTGCTTGCGCCGCTATTGGTTTCGCAGCATGCCTATGGGCTGATGCAAGAACAGCCAACTGGCGGGTCGATCGTCAACGTCTGCAGCGTCAGCGGGCGTCGTCCGACGCCGGGCACGGCCGCCTACGGCGCGGCCAAGGCCGGCTTTGAGAACCTCACCAGCACGCTGGCGGTCGAATGGGCGCCCAAGATCCGGGTGAACGCGCTGGTGGTCGGCATGGTGGCGACCGAGCAGTCGGAATTGTTCTACGGCGACGCCGAATCGATCGCCCGGGTGGCCGCCACCGTCCCGTTGGGGCGGCTGGCGCAACCGGCGGACATCGGCTGGGCCGCAGCGTTTCTGGCTTCCGATCTGGCTTCCTATATCAGTGGCGCCACGCTCGAGGTGCACGGTGGCGGCGAGCCGCCGCCGTATCTGGCTGCATCCAGCGCCAACAAATAACGAGAAGAGGAGCAACGAGTATGGGCCTGCTCGACGGACGGGTCGTCATCGTCACCGGAGCGGGTGGCGGGATTGGGCGCGCACACGCGCTCGCTTTCGCGGCCGAAGGTGCGCGTGTGGTGGTCAACGACATCGGGGTGGGCCTGGACGGTTCGCCCGCCGGTGGCGGCAGCGCGGCTCACGGTGTGGTCGACGAGATCACTGCAGCCGGTGGCGAAGCCGTCGCGAATGGATCCGACGTATCGAACTGGCAGCAGGCGGCCGACCTGATTTCGACCGCCGTCGATACGTTCGGTGGCCTGGACGTTCTGGTCAACAACGCAGGCATCGTGCGCGACAGGATGATGGCCAACACCAGTGAGGAAGAATTCGACGCCGTCATCGCCGTGCACCTCAAGGGCCACTTTGCCACCATGCGACATGCGGCGTCGTATTGGCGCGGGCTTTCCAAGGCGGGCAAGACCGTTGACGCACGGATCATCAACACCAGTTCCGGTGCGGGACTGCAAGGCAGTGTCGGGCAGGCCAACTACAGCGCCGCCAAGGCCGGTATCGCGGCGTTGACGCTCGTCGGCGCGGCCGAGATGGGGCGCTACGGGGTCACCGTCAACGCGATCGCGCCCGCGGCCCGCACCCGCATGACCGAAACGGTCTTTGCGGAGATGATGGCCAAACCCGACGAGGGTTTTGACGCGATGGCTCCGGAGAACGTCTCCCCGCTGGTGGTATGGCTGGCCAGCGCCGAAGCCGGTGCCGTGACGGGGAAGGTCTTCGAGGTCGAGGGCGGCGTGATCCGGGTAGCCGAAGGCTGGGCGCACGGACCCGAGGTCGACAAAGGTGCCAAGTGGGATCCCGCCGAGCTGCGCCTTGTGGTGGCCGACCTGCTGGCCAAGTCAAGGCCATCGGTTCCGGTGTACGGCGCCTAGTCATCGCCGGCCACACCGATTCAAGCGTCGGGCGTTCTTCTCGGGCTAGGGCTCGCAGACGACGATCGGAATCGTCCGGTCGGTCCAGGACTGGTAGTCCTCATAGGAGGGATACATGTCCACCAACTTCGGCCAGTACCGGGCGCGCTCCTCGTCGGTGGCGTCTCGCGCGGTCAGGTCGAGCACTTCCTTCTTGATCTGCACCCCCACCTTGGGGTTGGCCTTGAGGTTGAGGTACCACATCGGGTTTTTTGCCGAACCACCTTTGGACGCAGCGACAATCACCCGATCGCCGTCGCGGTGAAAATACAGCGGGCTAACCCGCGGCTCGCCGGTCTTGCGGCCGGTAGTGGTCAGTAGCGCGACGGGAATCTTCTGGAAGGTGCCGCCCAGGCCCTCACCGCCGTTGCGGCGGTACATGAAGGTGTTGATGCGCGACATCCACTTGATGAAGAAGTCGGTGAAGGGCGAATTCAGAAACCGCGGAGGTGATTTCGGCATGACAACATCCTAAGGTCGCTGGTGGCTGACGGCGCGGGTCATTCGGCGGCCGGTGCCCTCACGCTATCGCTGAATGAATGGGCGGAAACGGACGTTGATGTGCGCAATCTCGGCTTTACCGCTGGGACTGTCGGCGGGAATCACGAAGGTCTCGACGACCCGTGAGGCGATACGGCGGCTCCCGAAAGCGGCCTTGGTCAACACGTCGTACTCCGCATGCACCCGATCGCCGACGATGCGGTAGTCCGGCGGCGTCGTATCGGCAATCACCCGGTACTGCGGTCCACGATTGAGGCTGCGCCGCAGGTGATTGCCGGAGAACCCGTTTCGAATGCCTTGTTCGATCCGGGTGCAGCCGGCCGCGAACGGCACCACCGCGGCGTCATGGGTGACCAGCGCGTCGATGTAGGCCTGCGCGGCCTCGATGCGACGCTCGTCGGAGACACGCACCGAACGGCTAGATTCGCTCGAGAATGGTGCCGGTGGACAGGGCCCCGCCCGCGCACATGGTGATCAGCGCGGTGCTCTGGTCGGTGCGTTCCAGCTCGTGCAGTGCGGTGGTGATCAACCGGCTGCCGGTGCATCCCACCGGGTGGCCCAGGGCGATCGCGCCGCCGTTGACGTTGACCTTGGCCATGTCGGGTTCGTGAACCCGCGCCCAGGACAGCACCACCGATGCGAAAGCCTCGTTGATCTCCACGATGTCGATGTCGCCCATCTTCATCCCGGCCTTCTCGAGCACCTTTGCCGTCGACTGCACCGGCCCGTCCAGGTGGTAGTACGGCTCGGCGCCCACGAGCGCCTGGCTGACGATGCGGGCGCGTGGGCGCAAACCGAGTGCCCTGGCCTTTTCCTCGTCCATCCACAACACGGCGGCCGCGCCGTCCGAAATCTGCGATGACGTGCCCGCGGTGTGAATGCCGCCCTCCATTACCGGCTTGAGCTCACTCAAGCCCGCCATGGTGGTGTCGCGCAGACCCTGGTCCCGAGAGACCATGTGCAGCTCGCTGGTGGGCTGCTTCTGCTCATCGAGCACTGGGGCCTCGATCGGTGAGATTTCGCGATCAAAGCGGTGTTCGTCCCAGGCGCGCTTGGCGCGCAACTGGGATTCGAGTCCGAACGCGTCGATGTCTTGGCGGGTGATCCCGCGGCGCTTGGCGATGCGCTCGGCGGCTTCGAACTGGTTCGGCATGTCGATGTCCCAGGACTTGGCCCGGATTGCGGAGCGGTCCGGCCCGGCGTTGGCGCCCAGGCCCACCCGGCTCATCGCCTCGATCCCGCAGGCAATGCCGATGTCGATGGCCCCGATCGCGATCAGGCCGGCGATCAAATGGTTGGCTTGCTGGCCGCTGCCGCACTGGCAGTCGACAGTGGTGGCGCCGACATGATCGGGAAGGCCGGCGGTCAGCCACGCCACTCGGCTGATGTTGTTGGACTGCTCCCCGAACTGCGTCACGCAACCGCCGATGACCTGTTCGACATCTCCGGGTTGTAGACCCGACGAGAGCCCGGCCTTGTGCACCAATGCCTTCTGAACCGCCCCCAACAACTCGGTCGCGTGCAGGCCTGACAGCCATCCGTTGCGCTTGCCGATTGGACTGCGCGTCGCCTCTACGATTACCGGGTTACCCATGTGGTCAGGCTAGAACACGTTTCATTACTCTGACAAGCGACGATGGTTCGCTGCCTTTTGTCAGCGGTGAAGCCATGTTTTACTGGCAATAGAGCATCACTAGGACAACTAGTGTCCTGGGATCGCCAGACACGCCCCGCAAGAGGGATTCGTCACTAAGGAGAACTAGCGTGCCTTGCCCCAACCTTCCGCCTGGGTTCGACTTCACCGACCCCGACATTTATGCCGAGCGGTTGCCGGTCGAAGAGTTTGCCGAGCTGCGATCCGCTGAGCCCATCTGGTGGGACGAACAACTTCCTGGCCAGGGTGGCGGTTTCCACGACGGCGGCTTCTGGGCGATTACCAAGCTCAAGGACGTCAAGGAAGTGTCTCGGCGCAGCGATGTGTTCTCGAGCTACGAAAACGGGGTGATCCCCAGGTTCAAGAACGACATCGCGCGTGAGGACATCGACGTCCAGCGCTTCGTCATGCTGAACATGGATGCGCCGCACCACACCCGGCTGCGCAAGATCATCTCGCGTGGTTTCACCCCCCGGGCGATCGGACGTCTGCACGACGAGCTCAACGACCGCGCCCAGAACATCGCGAAGGCGGCGGCGGCCGCGGGGTCGGGCGACTTTGTCGAGCAGGTGTCGTGTGAGCTGCCCCTGCAGGCGATCGCGGGCTTGCTCGGCATTCCACAGGAAGATCGCGGCAAGCTGTTCGACTGGTCCAACGAAATGACCGGCACCGAGGACCCCGAGTTCGCGCATATCGACGCGAAGGCCTCCTCGGTGGAGTTGATCGGCTACGCGATGAAGATGGCCGAAGAAAAGGCCAAGAACCCCGGCGACGACATCGTGACTCAGCTGATCCAGGCCGACATCGACGGTGAAAAGCTCTCCGACGATGAGTTCGGGTTCTTCGTGGTGATGCTGGCCGTTGCCGGCAACGAGACCACCCGCAACTCGATTACCCAGGGGATGATGGCGTTCGCCGACAACCCCGAGCAGTGGGAGCTCTACAAGCGGGAGCGTCCGGAGACCGCGGCCGACGAGATCGTGCGATGGGCGACTCCGGTGACCTCGTTCCAGCGCACCGCGCTGGAGGACTACGAGCTCAGTGGCGTGCAGATCAAGAAGGGCCAGCGGGTGCTGATGTTCTACCGTTCGGCCAACTTCGATGAAGAGGTGTTCGAAGACCCGTTCAGCTTCAACATCCTGCGCAACCCGAACCCACACGTCGGATTCGGCGGTACGGGTGCGCACTACTGCATCGGCGCTAACTTGGCTCGGATGACCATCAACCTGATCTTCAACGCCGTCGCCGATCACATGCCGGACCTGAAGCCGATCTCGGCGCCGGAGCGGCTACGGTCGGGCTGGCTCAACGGAATCAAGCATTGGCAGGTTGACTACACCGGCAAGTGCCCGGTTTCACATTGACGGAGTTGATACCAACGATGGACTTCGAGCCCACCGCAGAACAACAAGCCGTGGCCGACGTCGTTACGTCGGTGCTGGCGCGTGACCTGACCTGGACTGCGCTGGTCGACGGGGGTGTGACGGCGCTTGCCGTGCCCGAACGCCTCGGTGGCGATGGGGTAGGCCTGCTGGAGGTCTCCACGGTGCTCGCCGAGGTGGGACGCCACGGCGCCGTCACGCCCGCGCTGGCAACCCTGGGCCTGGGCGTGGTGCCGCTGCTCGACCTGGCTTCCGAGGCTCAGCAGGATCGGTTCCTGGCCGGTGTCGCCAAGGGCGCGGTGTTGAGCGCCGCGCTCAACGAGCCCGGGGTCGCGTTACCCGACCGGCCCGCGACCAGGTTCGCCAATGGGCGGTTGTCCGGGACCAAACTCGGCGTCGCCTACGCCGGGCAGGCCGACTGGCTGATCGTGACCGCTGACGGTGCGGTCGTGGTGGTATCACCGAAAGCCGATGGGGTGCAGCTGGTCCAGACGCCGACATCGAACGGATCCGTCGAATACACGGTGTCGTTTCATGACGTGGTGGTATCCGAATCCGACGTCCTGGCCGGCGCTACCGCGCCCAGGGTCAATCAGTTGGCGTTGGCGATGCTGGGCGCCTACGCCGACGGGCTGGTGGCGGGAGCGCTGCGCCTGACCGCTGACTATGTGGCCAACCGCAAGCAGTTCGGCAAGCCGTTATCGACATTCCAGACGGTTGCCGCGCAGCTTGCTGAGGTATACATCGCTTCGCGCACCATCGATTTGGCGGCGAAATCGGTGACCTGGCGACTGGCCGCAGGGCGGGAAAACGATCCGCAGACCGGCGATGACCTCGATGTCCTCGGGTACTGGGTGACCTCGCAGGCGCCGCCGGTCATGCAGATCTGCCACCACTTGCATGGCGGGATGGGGATGGACGTCACCTATCCGATGCACCGGTACTACTCCACGATCAAAGACCTGTCCCGGCTCCTGGGCGGGCCCGCTCATCGTCTAGACCTGGTGGGAGCGCAATGTTCATCGACCTGACCCCCGAACAGCGTCAGCTGCAAGCCGAACTACGACAATACTTTTCCAACCTGATCTCCTCCGATGAGATGAAGGCGATGGAGAAGGACCGGCACAACGCGGCCTACCGCGCGGTGATCCGCCGAATGGGCAAAGACGGCAAGCTCGGAGTCGGGTGGCCAAAAGAATTTGGTGGCCTTGGGTTTGGTCCCATCGAGCAACAGATCTTCGTCAACGAAGCCCACCGGGCCGACGTGCCGCTGCCCGCGGTGACGCTGCAGACGGTGGGACCCACCCTGCAGGCATACGGCAGCGACGCGCAGAAAAAGAAATTCCTGCCGGCCATCCTGGCGGGTGAGGTGCACTTCGCGATCGGCTACACCGAGCCGGAAGCCGGCACCGACCTGGCATCCCTGCGAACCACGGCGGTACGTCAGGGTGACGAGTACATCGTCAACGGCCAGAAGATCTTCACCACCGGCGCCCACGATGCCGACTACATCTGGCTCGCCTGCCGCACCGATCCGGAAGCGGTGAAACACAAAGGCATCTCGATTCTGATCGTCGACACCAAGGATCCCGGCTACTCGTGGACACCGATCATCCTGTCCGACGGCGCACACCACACCAACGCCACGTACTACAACGACGTGCGCGTGCCGGCAGACATGTTGGTCGGCGAACCCAACGGCGGCTGGCGCCTGATCACCACGCAACTCAACAACGAGCGGGTGATGCTGGGCCCGGCCGGCCGATTCGCCAGCATCTATGACAGGGTGCGGGCCTGGGCGGCCAAACCGGGTGGGGACGGTGTCACGCCGATCGACCACGACGACGTCAGGCGGGCTCTCGGTGAGATCCACGCGACCTGGCGGATCAACGAGCTGCTCAATTGGCAGGTGGCCGCCGCGGGTGAGAACATCAACGTCGCTGATGCTGCGGCAACGAAAGTGTTTGGCACCGAGCGTGTTCAGCGAGTTGGCCGGCTCGCCGAAGAAATCGTCGGCAAGTACGGCAACCCTGCCGAGTCTGATACGGCCGAGCTGCTCGAGTGGCTGGACGCGCAGACCAAACGCAATCTGGTCATCACCTTCGGTGGAGGGGTTAACGAAGTCATGCGGGAGATGATCGCGGCCGCCGGCCTCAAAGTGCCCCGGGTGCCGCGATGAGCGACATTCACGAGATCGTCGCGCAGGTCAAGGCGGCGGGGCCCAGTAAACCGCGGGCGGGCCGGGATCCGGTGAACCAGCCGATGATCAACAACTGGGTCGAGGCCATCGGCGACCAAAACCCCATATATGCCGATGATGCCGCTGCCCGCGCGGTCGGGCACCCGGGAATTGTGGCGCCGCCGGCGATGATCCAGGTGTGGACGATGATGGGACTCGGCGGAGTTCGCGCCGACGATGATCCATTGCCGCCGATCATCAAGCTGTTCGACGACGCCGGCTACATCGGGGTGGTCGCCACCAATTGTGAGCAGACCTACCACCGCTATCTGCAACCTGGCGAGTTGGTCAGCATCAGCGCCGAATTGGGTGACGTAGTCGGCCCCAAACAGACCGCGCTGGGTGAGGGCTGGTTCATCAACCAGCACATCATCTGGCAGGTTGGTGACGAAGACGTCGCTGAAATGAACTGGCGCATTCTCAAATTCAAGCCCCGCACCGAGTCGGCGCCGACCAACGTTCCCGACGATCTGGACCCCGATGCGATGATGCGTCCGTCGTCGTCGCGTGACACCGCGTTCTTCTGGGACGGGGTGAAAGCCCACGAGCTGCGGATCCAACGGCGTCCGGACGGCAGCCTGCAGCATCCGCCGGTGCCGGCGGTATGGCAGGACAAGGCCGAGCCCATCGACTATGTGGTGTCCACCGGAACGGGCACGGTGTTCAGTTTCGTGGTGCATCACGCTCCGAAGGTCCCTGGCCGCACACTGCCTTTCGTGATCGCTTTGGTTGAGCTCGACGAGGGCGTGCGCATGTTGGGCGAGCTGCGCAACGTCGAGCCCGAGCAGGTCGAGATCGGAATGCCGGTTCGCACCGTCTACATCGATTTCCCCGCCGGTGCCAGTGGACCGGAATGGACCCTCTACGCATGGGAGCCTGACGCATGAGCGCCCCAACAATGGATGTCGGTACTAAGCTGCCGGAGCTCAAACTCCACGGCGATCCCACCTTCATCGTCTCGACGGCCCTGGCGACCAGGGACTTTCAGGATGTGCATCACGATCGTGACAAGGCGCAGGCAAAGGGATCGAAGGACATCTTCGTCAACATCCTCACCGACACCGGCTTGGTGCAGCGCTATGTGACCGACTGGGCGGGCCCCTCGGCGTTGATCAAGTCGATCGGACTGCGGTTGGGGGTGCCGTGGTACGCCTACGACACGGTGACCTTCTCCGGCGAGGTGACCGCGATCGAGGACGGCCTGATAACGGTAAAGGTTGTGGGTAGCAACAGCCTTGGCAACCATGTGATCGCGACAGTGACGTTGACGGTCGGGGGTGCCTGATGCTCTCGGGCAAGGCCGCCATCGTTGGTATCGGCGCCACGGACTTTTCCAAGAACTCTGGTCGTAGTGAGCTGAGGCTGGCGGCCGAGGCGGTACGGGATGCTCTCGACGATGCCGGGCTGAGTCCGGCCGATGTCGACGGGCTGACCACCTTCACCATGGACACGAACACCGAAATCGCGGTGGCACGCGCGGCCGGGATCGGCGAGCTGAAGTTCTTCTCCAAGATCCACTATGGCGGCGGCGCGGCGTGCGCGACCGTGCAGCATGCGGCGATGGCGGTGGCCACCGGGATAGCCGACGTTGTGGTGGCGTACCGGGCTTTCAACGAACGATCCGGCATGCGTTTCGGCCAGGTGCAGACGCGGTTGACGGAGAACGCCGACTCGACGGGTGTGGACAATTCCTTCTCCTATCCACACGGTCTTTCGACGCCGGCCGCGCAGGTCGCGATGATCGCCAAGCGCTACATGCACCTGTCCGGCGCCAGCAGCCGCGATTTCGGGGCGGTGTCGGTGGCCGACCGTAAGCACGCTGCCAAGAACCCAAAGGCGTACTTCTACCAGAAGCCGATAACCATTGACGATCACCAGAATTCGCGGTGGATCGCCGAGCCGCTGCGGCTGCTGGACTGTTGTCAGGAGACTGACGGCGCAGTGGCGATCGTGGTGACATCGGCCGAGCGCGCGCGGGATCTCCAGCAGCGTCCGGCGATCATCGAGGCGGCGTCACAGGGTTCCAGCCCGGACCAGTACACGATGGTCAGCTATTACCGCCCGGAGCTGGACGGTTTGCCGGAGATGGGTTTGGTGGGCCAGCAGCTGTGGCAGCAGTCGGGGCTCAAGCCGACCGATATCCAGACCGCGGTGCTCTACGACCACTTCACCCCCTTCACTCTGATTCAGTTGGAGGAGTTGGGATTCTGCGGCAAAGGCGAAGCCAAGGACTTCATCGCCGACGGTGCGATCGAGCTAGGCGGGCGGCTACCGATCAATACGCACGGTGGCCAGTTGGGTGAGGCGTATATCCACGGCATGAACGGCATCGCCGAGGGCGTGCGGCAGTTGCGGGGCACCTCGGTGAACCCGGTGCCCGACGTCGAACATGTGCTGGTTACCGCGGGTACGGGCGTCCCCACGTCCGGCCTGATCCTGGGTTAGTTCGCCATCGCAGGCCGCCCAGCGTCACGCTAGCGTGGCTGGGGCTGTCGAACGTCACTCTAGAGTGACGCTGTGGATGGTTGGGGTGCGCTGAGGTGACGGCTGTGGCCGTCCGTGCAACGCTGCCGCCATGGCAGTGCCGTTTCTGGGAAGTGAAGCCGTCGCCAGCGGTGAGGTCCGCAAGAGCGCGCTGCGAACGCGGTACCACAGGCTGTTTCCGGACGTCTATATCCGCTGCGACGCCGAGCTGAGTCCCCAGGCCCGGGCCAGGGCGGGCTGGCTGTGGTCACGACGCCGGGGCATTGTCGCCGGACTGGCGGCCTCCGCGCTGCACGGAGCCAGATGGGTCGATCCCGATGCGCCGCTGGACATTCTGCACGTCAACCGAAACCCGAGGCCGGGCATTCGAGCCCGCGGCGACCGGATCGCCACTGACGAAGTCATGCAGATCGGCGGCATACCCGTGACAACGCCGGCCCGCACCGCGCTGGACCTGGGCTGCTGGTACCCGACGGGCGAAGCTGTGGCCGCAATCGATTCCCTGATGCGCGCCGCCGATGTGGGACGGGCCCAGATCGAGACGCTCCTGCACCGCTATCCGACCCGGCGGTGGATCCGCCGGGCGCGCAGGTCGGTCGAGCGGGCGGATCCTGGAGCTCAGTCGCCCAAAGAGACCTGGCTGCGACTGTTGCTGCTCGACGATGGTCTTCCTCGACCGCAAACTCAGATCCGCGTCGCCGACGAATGGGGTGAACTTGTCGCCTATCTCGACATGGGATGGGAAGAGCTGATGGTCGCCGTTGAGTACGACGGTGAACAGCACCGCAACGACCGGCGGCAATATAGCTGGGACATAAGGCGAAAGGAGATCCTCGAGCGACTCGGATGGACGGTCATCCGAGTGCTTGCGGGCGATCGGCCCACGGACATCCTGCGGCGGGTCCGGGCCGCCCTGGTGCGCCGAGCGTCACGCTAGCGTGGCCCTGGCATGCGACCGCCACGCCAGCGTGACACTCGGGCGTTGCGAACTGGGCGGGCGCGAGACCGCGAGACCGCTTGACGGCTAGACCGGGACCAGCTCCACTCCGCTGAGCACCACAGCGTTGTCGCGCCCGGGCGCGACAACGCTGGCCAGGAAGCGTTCGTTGTCCTTCCAGACGTTGACGGTGAGCGTCTCGCCGGGGAAGGCCACACCCGCAAAGCGGGCACCGTAGCCGGCGACCGCGGTCGCGTCCGCGTCGAGCAGTGCGTCGGTGATCGCCTTGCAGGTCATGCCGTAGGTGCACAGCCCATGCAGAATGGGCTTGGGAAAGCCCGCGGCCGCGGCGAATTCGGGATCCGAATGCAACGGGTTGCGATCGCCGCAGAGTCGGTACAGCAGGGCCTGCTGCGGCAGGATCGGCATCGCGAGCTCCAGATCGGGCGCCCGTTGTGGTGCCGCATCAGCGGCCCCGCCACCGGAAGGCCCACGTTCGCCACCGAATCCCCCTTCGCCGCGGGCATAGATCGATCGCCGTTGCGTCCATAGTGGCGCACCGTCGAGTGTGGTCACGGTCGTCTCGCTCCAGATGACCGCGGCCTTACCCTTGTCCCAGATATCGGTGAACCGGGTGATGGCCCGCGCGGAGCCCGCCGGTGGCAGTGGCGCGGGCACTTGCACCCGCTCGCTGGCATGTAGCACCTTGCTCAGCTCGATATCGATGCCGGGAAATTGGACAGTTGGCGCCTTGGTGGCGTGGAAGGTTGCCGCCACATTGCCGAAGGTCGGCAATACCTGCGGTGTGTCATCAACCAGATAACGCAGTTCCCGGGGGTCCATCGGATCCGCCCCAGCGCCCAGGCCCAGGTGATAGAGCTGCACATCACTGCTGGCCCAAGAGAACTCGATCGGGTCAAGCTCAGCACCCAGCGCGACGGCTACGTCGATCGGCATCTCAACGGTCTCCCGCAATGTGTAGCGCGGCCAGGTAGCCGAATGTCATCGCCGGCCCGATGGTGCCGCCCGGTCCGGGATAGGTATGCCCCATCACCGGCGCGCTGACGTTGCCGGCGGCGTAAAGGCCGTCGATGATGCTGCCGTCGTCGCGCAGCGCGCGTCCGCTGACATCGGTGCGGATACCACCCTTGGTGCCCAGGTCGCCGGGCACCATCTTGGCGGCGTAGTACGGGGCGTGGTTGATCTCGCCCAGGTTCGGATTGGGCTTGTTGGTCGGGTCGCCGTAGTACCGGTCGTAGGCGCTCTCGCCACGGTGGTAGTCCTCGTCGACCCCGGAGCGCGCAAAGCCGTTGAAACGCGACACGGTCGAGGTGAGCTCATCGACCGGAAGTCCCGCCTTGGCGGCCAGCTCTTCAAGTGTGTCGGCCATGACGATCACCCCGGAATCCAGCCACTTGCGTGGAATACGTTGTCCGGGTTGCAGTCCCGCGAAGATGTAGCGGTCGCGGTAACGCTGATCGAATACCAGCCAGGCGGGAATGTTCTCACCGGGTCCCGGGCCTTGACCGTACTGGCCGCCGTACATGTGGTGGCAGGCCTCCACATAGGGCATCGACTCATTCATGAATCGCTGTCCTGACATGTTGACGATGATCGAGCCCGGAGAATTGCGTTCAGACAGCGCGAACCACGGCCTGCCGACCAGCGGCACCGTTGGCCCCCACCAGGCGTCTTCCATCAGGTCCAGTGCGGCGCCCAGCTTTTCGGCGGCGACGATGCCATCGCCGGTATTGGCCTTGGCGCCCACGGTCCAGTCTGTGGTGATCGGCGCACGCTGGTACTTCACCCGCATCTGCTCGTTGTGGTCAAAGCCGCCGCAAGCCAGGATGACCCCCTTGCGGGCCCGAATCAGTTGCGGCTCCTCCGATTCCTGCGCGTCTGTACTGCGGACGTAGATCCCGCGCACCACGCCGTCTTCGAGGTAGAGGTCGGTGAGTGCGGTGTTCAGCTGCACCGGAACGCCTTTGCGCTGCAGCCCGATGCGCAGCGGCCCGATCAGCGCCCGTCCCATGCCGACCAGGTTCTTGCCGGTTGCCTTGGCCCACATCGTGCGGGCGCCCACCTTCATGCTGCGCAGCACCCCCCGGGGGTGACGCTTGAGCTGGTTGAGGCGCACGTAGTCCTGTTGCATCACAACCACATTGAGTGGAATCTTGCCGTATGCCGGCTCTAGCTCGGCCATGTCGGCGCCCAGCTTGCGGGCATCGAAGGGCTTCGGCTCGATGGAGCGGCCGCCGGAGCGTCCGCCCGGTGCTTCGGGGTAGTAGTCGGAATAGCCGGGCACCCAGCACATTTTCAATGGCGTGTGCTCGAGCACAAAGGACAACATCTCGGGCCCACGCTCGAGATAGGTGTCGATGCGCTCCGGTTCGACCCCGCTGACCGATGAGTCGCCGATGATGCCGTGCAGATAGGTGCGTGCCGCCTCGGTCGTGTCCGAGACGCGGGCGCGTTTGAGGATCTGGTTGTTGGGAATCCATACCCCGCCGCCCGAGCGTGCGGTCGAGCCACCGTAGTGCGCGGCCTTCTCGATGACTACTGTCGAGAGGCCCTTGTGTGCGGCGGCAAGGGCAGCCACCATGCCGGCGCCGCCGCTTCCGACCACGACGACGTCGTAGTCCTGTGATGTCATGTAGAACACGTTATAGAATTGCCAGGGTCGGGCGCTACTGGCCCGGTCATCACGATGCCAGAAAGACGAGGGGACTTCGGGAGATGCTGGCTGATTCGACCCGGGACAAGATTGCCGCCGACTTGGCGCAAGCCGAACGGAGCCGTCAGCCGATAACCCCGTTGACGCCGTCCTACCCGGATATCGACGTGGTCGACGCCTACCAGATCCAGCTGATCAACATTCGTCGGCGGGTCGCCGAAGGAGGCCGAGTGGTGGGCCACAAGGTCGGCCTGTCCTCGCCGGTGATGCAGCAGATGATGGGTGTCGACGAGCCTGACTACGGGCACCTGCTCGACAACATGCGGGTGTTCGAGGACGCCCCGGTGCGGACGGCGAACTACCTGTATCCCCGGGTGGAGGTCGAGGTCGGCTTCATCCTGGCCGCCGACCTGCCGGGCGCCGACTGCACCGAGGACGACGTGTTGGCGGCCACCGAGGCCCTGGTTCCCTCGATCGAGTTGATCGACACCAGGATCAAGGATTGGCAGATCAAGATCTGCGACACCATCGCTGACAACGCATCGGCCGCGGGCTTCGTGCTGGGTGCGGCGCGGGTGTCCCCGGCGGAGGTGGACGTGAAGGCGATCGACGCGGTCCTGACTCGCAACGGCGAGCTGGCCGCCGAGGGGCGCAGCGACGCGGTGCTGGGCAACCCGGCCACCGCGGTGGCGTGGTTGGCCCGCAAGGTCGAGGGGTTTGGCGTGCGGTTACGCAAGGGCGACATCGTGCTGCCGGGGTCGTGCACGTTCGCCGTCGACGCGAACGCCGGTGACGAGTTCGTTGCCGATTTCACGGGCCTGGGTTCGGTTCGCTTGTCGTTCCAATAGTGCCGAACTAGTTTCGAACATCGAGAGCGGTAAAAGGAGCAACATGCCGTCGAAGGCAAGTGTGGCCATTGTTGGGTCCGGAAATATCAGCACCGACCTGCTCTACAAACTGCTGCGATCCGACTGGCTGGAACCGCGCTGGATGGTGGGGATCGACCCGCAGAGTGAGGGTTTGGCGCGGGCCCGCAAGTTGGGTCTGGAGACCACCCACGAGGGCGTGGATTGGTTGTTGGCCCAGTCGGACAAGCCCGATCTGGTGTTCGAGGCGACCAGTGCCTATGTGCACAAGGCGGCGGCGCCGAAGTATGCGGCCGCCGGAATCCGGGCGATTGACTTGACGCCGGCGGCGGTGGGTCCCGCGGTGGTTCCGCCGGCCAACCTGCGCGAGCACCTGGATGCCCCCAACGTCAACATGATCACCTGCGGGGGACAGGCGACCATTCCGATCGTGTACGCGGTGTCGCGAGCGGTTGCCGATCTGGGCGGGGTTCCCTACGCCGAGATCGTGGCGTCGGTGGCCTCGGTCTCGGCAGGGCCCGGGACCCGGGCCAACATCGACGAGTTCACCAAGACCACCAGCAAAGGTGTCGAGACGATCGGCGGCGCCCGGCGCGGTAAGGCGATCATCATTTTGAACCCGGCCGATCCGCCGATGATCATGCGGGACACGATCTTTTGCGCCATCCCCGAAGACGCCGACCGCGACGCGATCGCGGCCTCGATTCATGAGGTCGTGGCCCAGGTGCAGACCTATGTGCCCGGGTACCGGTTGCTCAACGAGCCGCAGTTCGACGAGCCGTCGATCAACTCCGGTGGCCAGGCGGTGGTGACCACGTTCGTCGAGGTCGAAGGCGCTGGCGATTATCTGCCGCCCTACGCGGGCAATCTGGACATCATGACCGCGGCGGCGACCAAGGTCGGCGAGGAGATCGCCAAGGAGACGCTGGCCGTGTCAGGAGGAAAGCGATGACCGGGATCTGGGATGTGCGCATCACCGACACGTCGTTGCGCGACGGGTCGCACCACAAACGCCACCAGTTCATTAAGGAGGAGGTCGGCGCCATCGTGGCGGCCCTGGATGCCGCCGGGGTGCCGGTGATCGAGGTGACCCACGGCGACGGGCTGGGCGGGTCGAGCTTCAACTACGGCTTCTCCAAAACGCCCGAGCAGGAACTGATCAAGCTGGCCGCCCAGACGGCCAAGGAAGCCAAGATCGCGTTTTTGATGCTGCCCGGGGTCGGCACCAAAGAAGACATCAAAGAAGCGCAAGACAACGGTGGATCCATCTGCCGGATTGCCACCCACTGCACCGAGGCCGACGTCTCGATCCAGCATTTCGGGCTGGCCCGCGAGCTGGGCCTGGAAACCGTCGGGTTCTTGATGATGGCCCACACGATTGCGCCCGAGAAACTGGCCGCCCAGGCCCGCATCATGGCCGACGCCGGCTGCCAGTGCGTCTATGTCGTCGACTCCGCCGGCGCCCTGGTGCTCGACGGCGTCGCCGACCGGGTTGCCGCGCTGGTCGCCGAACTCGGCGAGGACGCCCAGGTGGGCTTTCACGGGCATGAGAACCTCGGCCTGGGGGTGGCCAACTCGGTAGAGGCGGTGCGTGCCGGTGCCAAGCAGATCGACGGCAGCGTGCGCCGGTTCGGCGCGGGCGCGGGCAATGCGCCGGTCGAAGCCCTGATCGGGGTGTTCGACAAGATCGGCGTCAAGACCGGTATCGACTTCTTCGACATCGCCGACGCCGCCGAAGACGTGGTGCGCCCGGCCATGCCCGCCGAATGCCTGCTCGACCGCAATGCGCTGATCATGGGCTACTCCGGGGTGTATTCCAGCTTCCTCAAGCACGCCGTTCGCCAATCCGAGCGCTACGGTGTTCCCGCGCATCAGCTGTTGCACCGGGCCGGTCAGCGCAAGCTCATCGGTGGCCAGGAAGATCAGCTCATCGACATCGCACTGGAAATCAAGCGCGAGCAGGAAAGCGGCCAGGTCGCTAGCCGTCGGTGAAAATCCAGGTGTCCTTGCTGCCGGCGCCCGACGACGAGTTCGCTATCCGCGACCCTCGGCTGGCCACTCGGGTCAGGGCGGCGGGCAGGACTTTCGCCGTCACCGGGCCGCGGGGTGCCTGTCGTAGGTGGACGAACGCGCGCAGGTCGACGTGGTGCGGGTAGAGCCCATCGTCATCGAAGGTTGGGTGCGTTGAGAGTGCCACCAGCTGCTGGGCGACGAACCGCTCCGGTTGGATGAGCAGCTCGCGCCGGCGCGCCTCGATCGCGGCGTCGGTGGCCTCCGGGCCGATCAGCACGCCGCTGCCGCTGAGCCCGTCGGTCGGCTTGACCACCAGCTCGCCCAGATGACCCAGCACGTAATCGCGCTGCTCGCGTTCGGCACAGACCCACGTCGGCACCTGCGCCAGCGCCGGCTTCTCCCCGAGGTAGTACTCGATCATGGCGGGGACGAACGCGTAGACCGCCTTGTCCTCGGCGACGCCGTTACCCAGCGCGTTGACGATGGTGAGGTTGCCGGCGTCCAGCGCCTCGAGCAGTCCGGACCGCAGCGGCGCGCCATCGTGGCCGGTCGATGAAAGCAGCATGTCCTCGTACATCCGCGAATAGATGACGTCGACCGGAGAACCGCCGGAACCGCCGTGGCGGAACACCCTGCGATCGCGCACCGACAGGTCCGATGGCGCGACCAGTGCAACGCCCATCTCCTCGGCGAGGAATCCGTGTTCGAACCAGCCCGGGTCGTCGCGGCCGGCCGACAACAGGGTGACCGTCGGCTGATCGGGAGCGTGCGGTGGGGCCGCCGCCCGCAGCGTCTCCAGCAGCAGGTGCGCGACCCGGTCCAGATCGGCGACCCCGCCCGGCGGTGGCAGCTCGGGCAGGTACTTGCCAAGCAGCCGGCGGTTGACGATCGCGTACGCCACACCGGACGGGATGCGCAGGTTGTCTTCCAGCACCATCCAGTTACCCGCGCGGTCGCACACCAGGTCGATGCCGCTGATGTGCGCACGCACGCCGTCGCCGGCCAGTCGGCCGGTCGAACGGAAACCGGGCGAGCGGTCGAGAACCTGCGCGCTGAGCACGCCGTCCGCCAGGATCGCCTGCTCGGAGTAGACGTCTCGCAGGAAGGCGTCCAGCGCCCTGGCTCGTTGCGCGAGGCCCTGGGACAGCTGCGCCCACTCGTCGGCGGTCACGATTCGCGGCACCAGATCAAGCGGGTTCACCTGCACACGGCTGTGCCCGGCGGCCCGGAACGTGACGTTGCCGGCACGGCGTTCCTGCTCGATGTCGCGGTCGCGGGCGCGCAACACATCGACGCCGAGGCCCTCGATCGTCTTCAGTGCCGTCTTGTAGTTCGGGCGTGCCCGCCCGTCGGCATCGACGGCTTCGTCGTAGCTGGCGAACATGTCGTCGGCGGGTTTGCCGGCCTCGCCGGTGGGCTGATATGCCGCGAGCAGGCCACCATCGTGCGATATCGCCGCGGTCGTGGGCTTGACGCGCCCAGCGGTCTCGGCGATGAGCTGATCTACGACGTCGGTGAGGCGGCCGCGGCGGCGCAGCGCCCGCCGCTGCCGAGCCGAGGACGTACCGGAGAGCAGGGTCTGGCGGGTCAGTTCGCCGATCATCTCCCAGTCGCCGCTGTCTTCGAGCTGCGGTCGCAGCGAGGACACCAGATCGTTGACCACGTCCCCGGCCGGTCGGCTCGCCGGGACGGGCCCGGTGAGGTCGACGAGGTCGCCCTCGAGCCCCGAGCGGGCAGCACGCCAGAGCGCCGCGCTGCCCACCGTCGAGGGAAACGCCGGCGCGGGGGTGCCGGCGCGGATCGCTTCGGCCTCCCGCGCGACGGCGGCCCGGTACAGTCCGGCGACCAGCACGATGGTGTCCACCGACGGGCAGCTGTCGCACACTCGCAGTTCTAGCGTGGGCGCGTGGCTGGACGGCCGGAGATCGAAGTAGATCATGCCGTAGTCGGTGATCACCTGGCTGGCGATCAATGCCTTGACCAGCGCGTCGTACTCGGTTGCCGACTGCACCGGGGCGGCCAGGCCGGTCGTCGGCCATCGTCGCCATACCAGCGTGCGCATGCTGGCATAGCCGGTGTCCGACCCGTCGGCCCAGAACGGCGAGCTGGCCGACAGGGCCAGCAGCGTCGGCAGACAGGGGAGCAGGCGGTTGGCGATGGCGATCGCTTCGTCGCGGTCATCGATGCCGACGTGCACATGGGTGGCGCAGATCAGCTGTTCGCGGGCGAGTAGCTGGTAGTCGGCGAGCATATGCAGGTAGCGGGGAGTCTGGGTGATCTGAAGCTCGGCGGGTACCGACAGTGGCACGGCGCCGGCGGCCACCACGCCCACGCCGATTTCGTCGGCCGCGTCCACCAACAACCGCCGGTGCCGAAGCAGGTCGGCGCGCAGCGCGTCCAGGCTGTCGACGATGCCGCTGTTGGTCTCGACGACGCAGCTTTGAAGTTCGGCGACGTAGTCCTCCGGAAGCTTCGCGAGCAGGTCCGGGGCGCGTGTCGTCAGGCGCCTGGACCTCAGGTCGACAAGGTGAAACTCCTCCTCGACGCCCATCGTTCGCGGCGGGTCGCGGCGCATGCAGCCACGGTACGCAGCGGTCAATTGCGGGTGTGTTAAACAAAGCTTCCGATGTTGTTGCCGCCAGGCGCGACGCGCTGGGGGCGGCGATCGAGCCCGAAAATCGATGGTCGGTGAGGTGAGCTGGCTTCGTTGGTGGGCAGCGCCGCTACGCCGCAAAATGTTCGCCATTGACTCAAAATAGGAACACGTTCTAGCGTCGAAGTCGTGTCCTCCCATCCCGTCTCGCAACCTGTCTCGCAACCGCTGACCGAGGCGATTGCCGAAGCCGAGAAGTTGGTCACGGCGGCACCACACATCGAAACCGAAGCCGACCTGCTCGAAGGACTGCAATATCTGGCCGGCTGCATCGCTGGCTGCCTGCATTTGGCCTTCGACTACGAGCGTGATCACCCCTTCCTGCAGTCGGGTACCGGTCCGTTCACCAAGATGGGCCTCGATAACCCCGACACCCTCTACTTCGGCACGCGGGTGCATGCCGACCGTGACTACGTCGTCATCGGCAACCGGGGCACCACCACCGACCTGAGTTTCCAGCTGCTCGGGGGTGAGTACACCGACAACAACGTGCCGGTCAGTCAGGCCGCTTTCGACGACCGTGAACTCGAAATCGCGTCGGACGGCAGCTTTCAATGGCGGCTCCGGCCGACCAGCAACGGGCAACTGGTGATCCGGGAGGTCTATGCGGACTGGTCCGCGCAGCGCGGCACGCTAGCCATTTCCAGGCTGGATACCGCCGGCACCGCGCCGCCCCCGCTGACCCGGGAGACCATGCAAAAGCGCTACACCGTCGCGGGAAAGCAGCTGGTGGACCGGGTGAAGACGTGGTTGCAGTTTCCGCAGTGGTTTTATCTCAACATCCCGGTCAACACCATGGTGGCGCCCCGGTTGACCCCTGGGGGGCTGGCCACGCAGTATTCCTCGGCCGGACACTTCGACCTTCGCCCCGACCAGGCGCTGGTGATCACGGTGCCGGTGAGTGACGCCCCCTATCTGGGCTTTCAGCTCGGCAGCATGTGGTACATCTCGTTGGACTACATCAACCATCAGACCTCCCTGAACAACTCTCAAGCCCAGGCGGATCCGGACGGCAAGGTTCGCATTGTGGTGGCCGACCGCAATCCCGGCGTAACCAACTGGGTGGAAACCCTCGGTCACCGGCGCGGGTTCCTGCAGTTCCGTTGGCAGCGGGTGTCGCGGCAGCTCACTGACGCTGACGGGCCGAGTGTGGAGTTGGTGGACTTCGACGCGGTCGGATCCGTGCTGCCGTATCTGGAGCACAACAAGATTTCCGAAGAAGACTGGCGCGCGCGAATTGCGCTGCGCCAAAAACAAATTGCAGCCAGGATGCTGGGTTGAATAGGAAACGGTGATGCCAGGTTTACTTGACGGAAAGACCCTTGTCATCAGCGGAGTGGGGCCGGGACTGGGGACCACCCTGGCGCATCGGTGCGCGGCCGAGGGGGCCGACCTCGTGCTGGCCGCCCGCAGTGGCGATCGCCTCGATGAACTTGCCAAGCAGATCATCGACAAGGGGCGACAAGCCATCGCGGTTCGCGCCGACATCACCGACGACGATCAGGTGAGCAACCTGGTCGATGCCACGCTCGAGGCATACGGGAAGATCGACGTGCTGGTCAACAACGCGTTTCGGGTGCCATCGATGAAACCGTTGGCCGAGACCACATTTCAACATATTCGGGATGCGATCGAGCTGAGCGCGCTGGGGGCGCTGCGCGTCATTGCGGGCTTCACCCGGGCGCTGGCCGAAACCAATGGTTCGATCGTCAACGTCAACTCGATGGTGCTACGGCACTCGCAGCCCAAGTTCGGCGCCTACAAGATGGCCAAGTCGACATTGCTGGCGATGTCACACTCGCTGGCAGCGGAACTCGGTGTGAAGGGCATTCGGGTAAATTCCGTTGCGCCGGGCTACATCTGGGGTGACACGCTGCAGGGCTACTTCGAGCACCAGGCCGGCAAGTACGGAACCACGGTGGAGCAGATCTACCAAGCCACGGCCGCGCAGAGTGATCTCAAGCGACTCCCGACCGAGGACGAGGTGGCGTCGGCGATCCTGTTCATGGCCAGCGACCTGTCCAGCGGCATCACCGGGCAGACCCTGGACGTCAACTGCGGGGAGTACCACACCTGATGGCCGATCGCACCGATGTCGGAACCGTCGACGAGCTGCATGCATCGGCTACCAAACTGGTCGGGCTGGACGATTTTGGCAGTGACCAGGACAACTATCGCGAAGCGCTGGAGGTGCTGCTGGACTCCTATCGGCGCGAGGCCGGACTCACCGTGCTGGGCAGCAAGATGAACCGATTCTTCCTGCGCGGCGCCCTGGTTGCCCGGCTGCTGTCCGAAGCCGCATGGAAGCAGTACCCGCAATACGCCGAAGTGCCGATCCAGCGGCCCATCTTCGTGACCGGCCTGGTGCGGACCGGCACCACGGCGTTGCACCGACTGCTTGGTGCCGACCCGGCCCACCAGGGTCTACACATGTGGCTGGCCGAGTTCCCGCAGCCGCGCCCGCCCCGCGAGACATGGGAGACAAACCCGTTCTACCGCCAGCTCGACGCCCAGTTCACCCAGCACCACAAGGACAATCCCGGCTATACCGGCCTGCACTTCATGGCCGCCTACGAGCTGGAGGAGTGCTGGCAGCTACTGCGGCAGTCGTTGCATTCGGTGTCGTATGAGACCCTCGCCCACCTGCCCAGCTATGCGCAGTGGCTGGCAAAGCAAGACTGGACACCGTCGTATCAACGGCACCGGAAAAACCTTCAGCTCATCGGGCTCAACGATGCCGAAAAACGCTGGGTGCTAAAGAATCCCAGTCATCTGTTCGCATTGGATGCGTTGATGGCCAGCTATCCCGACGCGCTGGTGATACAGACCCACCGCCCGGTCGAGACGATCATGGCCTCGATGTGCTCGTTGGCCCAGCACACTTCCGAAGGCTGGTCGACGAACTTCGTCGGCGCCCAGATCGGTGCCGACGCAATGGAGACCTGGTCGCGCGGCCTGCAGCGGTTCGATTCCGCCCGAACCAATTACGACCCAGCGCAGTTCTACGACGTCGACTATCGGGATCTGATTGCCGACCCGATGGGGACGGTGGCCGACATCTATCGGCACTTTGGCCTGACACTGACCGATGAGGCTCGAGCGGCGATGGCAAAGATCCACGCCGAGAGTCAGACCGGTGAGCGCGCGCCCAAGCATAGGTACTCGCTGGCCGACTACGGCCTGACCGCCGAAGCTGTCAAGGAGCGGTTCGCCGGGTTCTGACGATTAGTCTGGATCATGTTGCACCAGCACGCCTTCGGCGATGGCGTGCTGGATGCTGTCGGTCATCTTGGGGCAGGCCTTGGTGCGCGCGGTATCCCCGCCGGATCGCCGGACTTCGGCGAAATGAGCGCACCGCTGTGCTGCCTCGGTGTTCCACTGCACCGCGGTATGGCCCGGACCGAGTTGCTTGACGGTGACGGTAACGTGGCAGAATCGGCAATCCACTGGCTGCAATCCGGCCGTGAGATAGCGTTCGCGATCGGCGAGACTGGCTTGGCGAACCGCCGCGCCGCGCTGCGGGTCGTTGGTGAAATCCCTTGACTTCGACCAGGGCTGACGCCCATGGTGCTGTTCGGAGGATTCCTGGTGATCATGATGGTCACCGAGGAGCAGCAGCATCGACCTGGCGAGTTGATCGACGTCGGGGACCTCTTGATCGTCCGGTGCTGCCATGGCCGTCAGTGTTGCTCGGCGGGCGCGTCGTCGGGCACCGATTCGGCCTGCTGCTCCTGGAGCTTCTTTGTCTCCAGATTCTGTTGGACCTCGGCCCGCCAGAACTCGTTGGCGCGGGTGGTGTCGACTTCCATCTCGAAGCGTTCCACCATCTCCGGGGTGACGTCGGCGGCATCCACGTAGAACTGCTCATACCAGCGTCGCATCTGATAAACGGCGCCGTCTTCTTCGACCAGCAGGGGATTGTCGATGCGGGTCTTGTGCTTCCAGATCTCGACGTCCTGCAAGAAGCCCTTGCTGACACCTTCGGTAAACACCCGCGACAGCTTGTCGGTCATCTTTTCGTCCATGCCCTTGGGCTTTTCGACGATGACACCCCACTGCAGCACGAATGAGTCCTGGGTCACCGGGTAGTGGCAGTTGATCAGAATCGACTCGGACTTGTACCCGCCGTAGCTGTTGTGCAGCCAGTTGATCATGAACGACGGCCCGAAATACGACGCTTCCGAATCCAAGTGCGCTTCACCGTAAGCGGTTCCGAGATCGTCAACATCGGGGCGCCCGACGTTGTGCAGATACTGCGATGCGATGTGGCCTTCGAAGACGTTCTTGAAGTAGGTCGGCAGCCCGAAGTGGATGTAGAAGAAGTGCGCCATGTCGGTGACGTTGTCGATGATGTCGCGGCAGTTGGAGCCCTCGATGAGAATCCGGTTCCACCGCCACTGGGTCCAGTCATCGCTCGCGGCCTCGGGAATCTCGGGGATGCGGACCGCGGGGTCGGGTGGGTTGCCTTCGTGGTCGTGCCAGACGAAGAGCAGCCCACCACGGACATCCGTCGTCCACGACCGGGTGCGCGCCATCCGGGGCGTGCGCTTGGCGTAGGGCACCAACTTGCAGCGGCCGTCACCGCCCCAGCGCCAATCGTGGAACGGGCAGGCCACCTCGTCGCCCTTGATGGTGCCCTCCGACAGGTCACCACCCATGTGCCGGCAATAGCTGTCGAGGATCTTCAGGTCCCCGTGGGAGTCGGTGAACACCACCAGCTTGGTGCCGAACGCCTCCACTCCATGGGGCTTACCGTCCATGAAGTCCTTGGCAACGCCCAGGCAATGCCAGCCGCGCGCATACCTGTTCGGCAAGATGCCGGCGTCGATCTCCCGGACGCCGACGGCAGTTGTGTCGGTACTCACCCGTAACCTCCAGATCGCTGTCTCTAACTAGAACACGTTACAGTTTTGGGGTGGGGGAGTGCAACGACGGCGAGTCTGGCCACGGCATATGCATGTTGCGGTATATGTAAACGATGCCGCTATTTTCGTTTGAGGGTCGCTCCCCGCGCGTTGATCCCACCGCGTTCGTAGCGCCAACCGCGACGCTGATCGGCGACGTCACCGTCGAGGCGGGGGCGTCGGTGTGGTTCAACGCCGTGCTACGAGGCGACTACGCGCCCGTCGTGATACGGGAGGGCGCCAATGTGCAAGACGGGTCCGTGTTGCATGCACCGCCAGGCATCCCGGTCGACATCGGCCCGGGCGCAACGGTGGCGCACCTGTGCGTGATTCATGGCGTCCACGTCGGGGCTGAGGCGCTAATCGCCAACCACGCAACGGTTCTCGACGGTGCCGTGATCGGCGCGCGCTGTCTGGTCGCCGCGCATTCGTTGGTGGTGGGCGGCACTCAGATTCCGGAGGGGATGCTGGTCAGCGGGGCACCGGCCAAGGTGAAAGGACCGATTGCCGGAACCGGCGCGGAGATGTGGGTCAATGTCAATCCGCAGGCCTATCGCGACCTGGCGGCGCGACACATGGCCGGGCTGGAGCCGCTCTAACCCCGGTTAGTTCAGCCCCGGTGTTCCGTTGAGGCCGGCCAACAGGCCACCGGCCCCGGCCGCGCGGGCGTTGCCGTTATCCGGTTGGCCCGACCCGCCATTGCCACCGTTGCCACCGTTGCCGATCAACTGTGCGTTACCTCCGGCCCCGCCGGTGCCGCCGGTGCTCCCAGGCTGCAGGGCCTGCCCACCGGCGCCGCCAGAACCACCGGAGCCGATCAGCCCGGCCTTGCCGCCATTGCCGCCGTCCCCGCCGGCATTGCCGGACAGCGCGGTAATCCCGCCGCCACCGCCGGCACCGCCGTCGCCGACAAGTGCACCGCCGGCACCGCCGTTGCCGCCGGCACCGCCAATCAGGTCACCGAACCCGCCGACACCGCCCGCGCCACCGGCGCCGACCAGCCAGGCAGCGCCGCCGACGCCACCGGTCCCGGCGATGTTGACCGAGTCTCCGCCGGTCCCGCCGGCGCCACCGTCACCGAACACGCCAGACTGGCCGCCGGCCCCACCCATCCCGCCACCGGTCCCGAGCGAATTCCCGCCGGTGCCGCCCACCCCACCATTACCGGCGAACAACGCGCCGGCGCCACCGGCGCCGCCGGCACCGCCAGATCCGGCGTTGGCGTTTATCGCACTTCCGCCGTGGCCGCCGGCCCCGCCGGCACCGAAGAACAAGCCCGCGGCACCGCCGGCCCCGCCCGCGCCGCCGACCCCGTCGACCCCGGCGTCGTTGTCCAGTAGATTCCCGCCGATTCCACCGACCCCGCCGTCGCCGAACAGCCATCCGCCGCCGCCACCGACGCCGCCGTCACCGCCCGCCCCTCCGCCCGCCAGGGAGAGCCCGCCGGCGCCGCCCGCGCCGCCAGTGCCGAACAGTCCGGCATGGCCGCCGTCCCCGCCGGTGCCGGCAACCAGCTGGGCGACGCCACCGGCCCCGCCGGACCCGCCGGTGCCGAACAGCATGCCGCCGAGGCCACCGGCCCCGCCTGCCCCACCGTTGGCCGTCAATGAGCCTCCGGCCGCGGTGCCGCCGGCGCCACCCGCGCCGCCAGCGCCTCCTGTTCCGAAAAGTCCTGCGGCACCGCCGATCCCGCCAGCGCCGCCGGTTCCGGAGTTCGCGCTACCACCGGCGCCGCCGGCTCCGGCGGTGCCCCAGAGCAGCCCCGCCGCACCGCCGTTTCCGCCCACCGAGCCGGCCGCGCCGGACCCGCCGCTGCCGCCATTGCCGATCAATATCCCACCGTCGCCACCGTTTGCGCCCGTGCGCGGCGCGCCGTTAGCGCCGTTGCCGATGAGCGGGCGCCCCAATAGCGTCTAGGGCGTGTCTCCCAGTTCAGCGGCTCCCACACGGGCATGGATGACTGCGCATGCCAGTAGGACACCGCCGAGGTAGGTCAGGGCGTATTTGTCGTACCGGGTCGCGACGCCGCGCCACTGCTTGAGCCGGTTGAAGCCTCGCTCGACGGTGTTGCGAAGCCCGTAGAGGGCGGGGTCGAACGCGGGCGGGCGGCCACCGGTTGATCCTTTGGCTTTGCGTTGCGCGATCTGGTCTTTGCGTTCAGGAATTGTGTGTTTGATTCTTCTGGAACGCAATTCGGTACGCGTGCTCGGATGCGAATACGCCTTGTCGGCGAGCAATCGGAAGTCGGGACCGGACGGGTCTTGCTCCGTGCAGGCCGCGGCGTAGTCGTCGAGCAGCGGCACCAATTGGGGGTTGTCGCCGGCCTGTCCGGCGGTCAACCGGACCGCCACCGGGGCTTCGCGCTGATCGGTCAGGGCGTGAATCTTGGTGGTGAGCCCGCCGCGGGAGCGGCCGATCGCGTGATCGTCGGGCTCATCGGCAGATTTCTTGTAATTCGACAGAGCCCCCTGTGGCCAGCGTGTCCGAGCGTGCCCCCGCGCAATGCTGATGCGCCCGCACGTTCGTCGAATCCACCGACAGCAGCTTCTCGATGTCCTCAACCATCGCGGCGTCGACCCCGAATACCGCCGCGACCTGGGCGAACATCGCGTCGTAGGTGCCATCCAACGACCACCGGTGATGCCGCTTCCACACCGTCTGCCATGGTCCGAAATCGGTTGGCAGGTCCCGCCATGGGCTACCCGTGCGGAATCGCCACGCGATCCCTTCCAGTATCAGGCGATGGTCAGCGAACCTGTTGCCCCGCTTGCCCTTATCTGACGGCATCAACGATTCAACTGCCGCCCACAACTCGTCAGAAATCACACCCATTCGCGTCACCGGCCAATCGTCGCTGGTAAACGCCTTCCAGTTCGGGAGACACGCCCTAGGCGGGTGCGTTCACCGTGTTCAGCAGGTCGTGGGCGAGTGAGGCGTTGGTGGCCTCGGCGCTGGCATAGGACGTCGCGGCCGCGCGCAGGTTGCCCACGAACTCGTCGTGAAACCTCGCGGCCGCGATGCCGAGCGTTTGATACGTCTGGCCGTAACAGGCGAACAATGTCGCAACTGCCGCCGAGATCTCGTCACCGGCCGCGGGCGCAAGCTGGGTGGTGGCGAATTCCGCCAGTCTGTTGGCTTCGCGGATCAGTGACCCGATGGTCAGCGCCTTGTCGCTCGTCGTTGCCAGGATCGCCGGGCTGACAACGACCGCCATGATTTACCTCCTGCGCCTGCAACGAGTATCACAGATGCGGTTGGTACAGGACGCCAATTCGCGCGGTGCGTGGCTAATGGGCTCTGTAGGCCAATCGAATTCGTCAGCGAGCGTGGCGGCTGTTGGACTGCGCAGGCAGTTTCAGCACCCGGTCGCGATAGTCGATGACATAGACCGACCCCTGACTATCGACTGCCACGTCGGTCGGGGAAAAGAGATCCTTGAAAGGCAGCACGGACTGTTCGTGTGTGGCGGCATCCATCCGCACCACCCGGTTGTTGTTCAGGTCGGCCACATAGACGTTGCCGCTCAGGTCCACGGTCACCCCAGCGGGGAAGTTGAGGCCGGTGAACGGGAGGTCCACCGGCTGTGTCGCGCCTGCGGCCAGCGCCACCACCCGGTTGTGTCCGCTGTCGGTGACATAGACGGTGTCGGCGTTGTCGGCTGCCACATCGTAGGGACGGTCCAGGCCGGTGAAACCCAGCTCGCTGGGGGTGCTCGAGCCAGCGGGCAGTTTCAGCACGTTGTTGTTGACGTGGTCGACGACGTAGCAGGTGTCCGCGCTGTCAAAGGCCAAGCCGTGTGGGTCGGCAAGGCCCGTGAACGGCAGCTCGATCGGGATTGTGGAGTCGGGCGGAACCTTCAACACCCGGTTGGCAGCTGCGTCTATCACATAGACGGCATTGTGACGGTCCACCGCTACGCCGCCCGGAACTATCTTGGCCGAGATCGGAAACGCCGACGGGGTGTTGGATCCGGCAGGCAGCTTCTGCACCAGCATATTGCCCGAGTCGGCGACGTAGACCGTATCGAAACTGTCCAGGGCGACCCCGTCCGGATCCGCCAGGTGGAAATGCAGCTTGATCTGGGCGGGTTGGTCGGCGGCGGTGGATAGGTCGACCCGTTTGACCGGCGCTTGGCCCGATGGCTTGAAGATCAGGTAGCCGGTGACCGCGAGAATCGCGACGACAACTATCGCGCCACCGGTAATCGCCAGCTTTCGCCACTTGCGTGGCGACGCCCCGAATCCGATACCCGCCATCTGCCGACTCCTTCGCCTCCTCCGGTCATCGCAACGCCAAGACAGTACCCGATCGGCATGCCCGGTGCGATGTGTGAGCTGGGTCGCAGGCGCTAGCTGGTCCAGGCCAGGCGCCGTATCGCGACCTTGCCGCGCGGCATCGGGCGGGGCTGGAACCGATCCGGATCGATGCCGTAGCCAACGGCATTACAGACCAATCGAATTCGTCAGGACTCATGGCGGCTGTTGGACTGTGCGGGCAGTTTCAGCACCCGGTCGTGGTAGTCGATCACATAGACAGAACCGTGGTTGTCCACCGCGACGTCGGTCGGGGAAAAGAGATCGTCGAAAGGTAGGACGGTCTGTTCGTGCGTAGCGGCATCCAGCCGCACCACCCGGTTGTTGTTCAGGTCGGCCACATAGATGTTGCCGTTGAGATCCACCGCTACGCCAGCCGGGAAATTGAGGCCGGTGAAAGGGAGTTCTACCGGCTGTGTCGCACCCGTGGCCAGCGCCAATACCCGGTTGTGGCCGCTGTCGGTGACATAGACGGTACCGACGTTGTTTGCTGCCACATCGTAGGGACGGTCCAGGCCGGTGAAGCCGAGTTCGCTGGGGGTGGTCGAGCCCGCGGGCAGTTTCAGCACGTTGTTGTTGACGTGGTCGACGACGTAGCAGGTGTCGACGCTGTCGAAGGCCAAACCGTGTGGGTCGGCAAGGCCCGTGAACGGGAGTTCGACCGGGGTTGTGGAGCCGGCCGGCACCTTCAATACCCGGTTGGCGGCTCCATCGATCACATAGACGACATCGTGGCGGTCGACCGCAACACCGCCCGGCGTTATCGGCTCGCCGATCCGAACCGTGACCGGTTTGCTGGATCCGGCGGTGAGTTTCTGCACCAGCCTATTGCCCGAGTCGGCGACGTACACCGTGTCGAGACTGTCCACGGCCACCGCAGCGGGGCCGGACGGGTTGAAATGCAGGGTGGTCTGGGTGGGTTGGGCCGCGGCACTGGCGGCCGACCGGTCGAGCTGATCGGAGGGCGTCTTGCCGGATGGTTTGAAGATCAAATAGGCGCTGACCGCGAGAATCGCCACGACTACTACCGCGCCACCGGCCATCGCGGCTCTTGCCCATTTCCGCGGCGACATTCTGAACCCGACACCCGCCATGGGTCGACTCCTTCACCACCTTCGGTGATCGCAACCCCAAGACCGTACCTCAGTCGGCATACCCGGTGCGATGCCTAAATGGGGGCGCTGGCGCGGCCGGCTAAGCCTTTCTGGTGGTCGCGGCGGCCCGGTCCATCTCCCAGTAGGCGCGCAGGGCCACCAATTGTCCCGCGTCGTTGGCCTTGTAGGTGAACACACCTTCCGCCGTGACCTGGTAGTCACCGGTGGTGATCAGGATGTGGCCGACGTTGGCCTCCTCGTTGCCGCACTGGTAAGTGTCGCGGAAGAAAAACTCGATTCTGGTGGTGGGCTCGATCGCCTTGTCCCAAAAGGCTGATATCGCGGCACGGCCCCGGTGACCCTTTCCCTCGGGATCGAAGGCGGACGGGCCGATGGGGTCTTCGACGACCGCGTCGTCGGCGAACACTGCCAGCCAGGCTTGCTTGTCGCGGGCCGTGACCGCTTCCCGGGATCTGCGGCCGGCTTCGTGGGCGGGATGTGTGGAACTCACGCGGCTTGCCACCCGGAGTGGATATACGTATCGGCAAAGCGCTTCATCGAGTCCTGCTTCTTGCCCAGCGGCGCGTCGAATCCCAAGCCGTCAAAGACCCACGGTATGACGATGTTGTCGGTCACCCCGGCCTCGGCGAGCTCGCGGTGGCCCTGCACTCCGAACTTGTCGATGCACACCGCCTGAAACTCGAATGGTTGCTCGGCTCGCCCATATTCGGCGCGCAGTTGGTTGAGCTTTCCGATGGTTTCGGCCAGCTGCTCACCGGTCATCATCGCGCTGGTCCAGCCGTCGCCGATGCGGGCTGCGCGACGCAGCGCCACGTCGGTATGCCCACCGACGAAAAACGGCACCGGCTCACTGGGGGCCGGGCTCATTTGCAGGCGATCGAAATCGTAGAACTGGCCATGGAACTCGACCATGCCGCCACCGAGCACCAGCTTGATCACGTCGATCATCTCGTCGACTCGCGCGCCGCGGCGCCGGTACGGAACACCGCACCACTCGAACTCTTCCGGCGCCCAGCCGATCCCGACACCGAAGCCGAAGCGGTTGTTGGTCAGGTTGGCCACCGAGCCGACCTGACGGGCCAGCAGCAGCGGATTGCGGGACCCGAGCTTGAGCACATTGGTGTAGAAGCGCAGCTTCGAAGTGGCCGCCCCCATCGCGGCGGCCGCGATCAGGGGATCTACCCACGGTGTGTCCTGGTTCCACATCCGCGAACCGTCGGGGGTGTAGGGATAGTCGGCGGCGGCCTTCTCCATGTAGAACAGGGAATCCGGCAACGCGATCGAGTCGAATCCGACTTCCTCGGCGGTCTTGGCGATGCCGATCAGTTCATCGATCGGGCCCATCGCGATGCTGACGGTGTATTTCATCGGACTCATGGCTTGTCGGCCCCCACCACCCACATGGAGTAATACTGCGAGCCGCCGCCGTATGCGTGACCCAGGGCTTTCCGGGCATTGGGCACTTGGTGATCGCCGCCCTTGCCCATCACCTGGATAGCCGCCTCGGCGAAGCGAATCAACCCCGAGGCGCCGATGGGGTTGGATGAGAGCACGCCGCCGGACGGGTTCACCGGCAACCGCCCGCCGATCGCGGTCTCACCGGCCTCGGTGAGCTTCCAGCCCTCGCCCTCGGGCATAAACCCAAGGTTTTCCAACCACATTGGTTCGAACCAGGAGAACGGGACATAGATCTCGGCGGCATCGATCTCATCGATAGGACTGGTGATTCCGGCCGCTTTCCACAGCGCCGCGGCCGCGTCACGGCCGGCCTGGGGGCTGACTTGGTCGCGTCCGGAGTATGCCAGCGGTTCGGTGCGCAGTGCGGTCGCGTGGATCCATGCCACCGGGTGCCCATCGGCAACGCGCGCATCGGCGATTTCCTCATTGCCGATCACCACGGCGCAGGCGCCGTCCGACGACGGGCAGGTCTCGTCGTAGCGGATCGGGTCCCACAACATCGGTGACTGCATCACCTTGTCGAGGGTGATGTCCGGCTGCTGTAGATGTGCGAGCGGGTTGCGGCTGCCGTTGAGCCGGTCCTTCACCGCGACCATTGCGCCGATGTTCGACGGAGCTCCGGAGCGGCGGATGTAGGCGCGCACGTGTGGGGCGAAATAGCCGCCGGCACCGGCGCCGACCGGTTTGATGAAGGGAATCGGAATCGACAAGGCCCACATGGCGTTGGACTCCGACTGCTTCTCCCACGCCATCGCCAGCACGCGGCGATACTTGCCGGACTGGACCAGGCTGGCCGCCACCACACCGGTGGATCCGCCCACCGAGCCCGCCGTGTGCACCCGGATCAGCGGCTTGCCGCTGGCGCCCATGGCATCGGCCATGAACAGCTCCGGCATCATCACGCCCTCGAAGAAATCGGGCGCCTTACCGACCACGACGGCGTCGATGTCGTCGAACGTCGACCCGGAATCTTGCAGCGCCCGATCGATAGCCTCGCGCACCAGGCCGTTCATCGAGACATCTTGGCGCTTGGCGACATACTTGGTCTGCCCGGTACCCAGTACCGCGGCCAGCTGTGCTCGCGCTCCGGCCATCAGTTGTTCCCTTCCATGACCGCGACCAAGTTCTGTTGCAGCGCTGGCCCGCTGGTGGCGTGTGCTAGCACGCGACCGGCTGAACCGTCCCAAATGTGTCGTGCCGCAAAGCCGATGCGTTCGAGGCCGGCGACAAACATCGGGTTGGCCGCCAGCGCTCCGCCGGACGGGTTGACTTTCGTCTTGTCGGTGAGTCCGATCGCCTCGGCGATGATCAGATGCTGGTGGGTGAACGGGGCGTGGATCTCGGCGACGTCGATGCCGGTGTCACCGCCGCTGGCCGCCTTGGCTGAGACGGCGGTGGACGGCGAGACGGTCAGGTCGCGCACACCCAGCGACGGCGATTCGATGCGGTGCTCGAAACCCGTTATCCACGCTGGCGATTCACGTAGCTCCCGAGCGCGATCATCGGCGGCCAGGACGATCGCGGCCGCGCCGTCGGTGATCGGCGCGATGTCGTGCCGTCGCAGCGGGTCGTTGAAGAACGGGCGGGCGAGCAGCTCGTCGATGCTCTTGGCCGGCTTCTCGGAGTCGTTTCGTTGCGAGCGGGCGAACGAGTCGAGGGCGACCTGAGCCATCTGTTCGTGGGTCCACTTGCCGGAATCCAGGCCGAGGCGGGCCTGCAATCCCGCCATCGACACCGAGTCCGGCCACAGTGGCGCAACGGTGTAGGGATCGGTCTGCCTCGACAGGATCTGGCGCAGGATGCCCGCCGAGGACTTGCCGAAGCCGTAGACCAGCGCGGTGTCGACCTCGCCGGTCAGGATCTTGATGTAAGCCTCGAAAAGCGCCCAGGCCGCATCCATCTCCACGTGGGATTCATTGATCGGCGGCACGGCGCCGATCGAATCGATCGCAGAGATAAACGAAAATGCTCTTCCGGCTAGGTAATCCGAGGATCCCGAACACCAGAATCCAATGTCGGACTGGGTGATGCCCAGATCCTCATACAGCTGCGCGAAGCAGGGCATCAGCATTTCGACGCCGTTGGTGGTGCCGTCGGTGCGGCGGACATGCGGGGCGTGGGCAAAGCCGACGACCGCGACATTGCGATCACTCATGTGTGGGTGAGCCCTTTACAGGTGGTGTTTGTAGGTGTCGTAGTCGGCGTCCGGTTCCCCGGTCGGCCGGAAATACTCGATGTTGTCGATGCCGAATCCCCACTCCTCGCGGGGCTTCCACACCGCCTCGACGCGCATGCCCATCCGCACTTCATTGGCGTCGATGTCGGCGACCAGGTGCAGGAACGGAATGTCGGCGCCGTCGAGCAGCACGTAGGCCGCGACGTAGGGCGGCTTGATGCGCTGACCCTGGAATGGGATGTTGATGATCGCGAACGTGGTCACCGTGCCCCGGTCCGGCAGTTCGACGAACTCGGTGGTCGGCTGGCCGGTGGCCGGATCGGCCCCGTGCGGCGGGAAGTAGACCTTCCCCTTCGCGCCGGTCCTCGCGCCGAGCAGTTTTCCTTCGGCGATGGCCCTGAGGTAGGCGCTTTCCTCGTGTGAGGCGGTGTGCTGAATCGTCAGCGACACCGGCGTGACGATCATCTTGACCGGATCCTGCTCACTCGGTTCTCCGGGTGGCTCGGCGTCCTCGCCCAGCTTGAAATAGGCGATGTCGGTGATGGCGCCCACCGTCTCGTCGGCCCAGTGCACGTGGACCCGGTCGCCGCTCTTGATCTTGTCCGGCCCGCCCGCATCGACGGCGTGCAGCAGCGGGGTGTCCGCGCCGTCCAGCTTGATCAGTGCCCAGGCGAACGGGCGGTCCAGTGGCTGCCCCGGTAGCGGCTCCGGCTGCCAGGTCCAGGACGTGACCGTGCCGACGGCCGACACCGGTACCATTTCGCCCAACGGTTCGTAGGTGACCGGGTCATATTCCGCCGGCGGCACGTGCACCCTGCCGTCGGATCCACGGACTCCCAGAATCCGGCGCTCGCGCAACGCGGTGAAGAACTCACCGAGGGTGGGACCTACCGAACGGGTGTAGTCGAAGGACAACGTCAACGGCGCGGAGAGGGGCGGCTCAGGGTGATCGATCAGGGTCGGGCCGCTCGAACTGGCTGTCACGCCTTCGAGTAGAACAGGTTCTAAGAACGGTTTCAACTAGGGCTTTCTTGGGGCCCTGAGAGAGGCAGCGATGAAGCTCGGATTGCAGCTGGGGTATTGGGGCGCGCAGCCCCCCGAGAACGCGGGGGAGTTGGTCGCCGCGGCCGAGGAAGCCGGATTCGACGCCGTCTTCACCGCCGAGGCGTGGGGCTCGGACGCCTACACACCCTTGGCCTGGTGGGGTTCCTCGACCCAGCGGCTGCGGCTGGGCACCTCGGTGATCCAGCTGTCCGCGCGTACTCCGACCGCATGCGCGATGGCGGCGCTGACCCTCGACCACCTCAGTGCTGGCAGGCACATTCTGGGATTGGGCGTGTCCGGTCCCCAGGTGGTGGAGGGCTGGTATGGGCAGCGGTTCCCCAAGCCACTGGCCCGCACCCGTGAATACGTCGACATCCTGCGCCAGGTATGGGCCCGGGAAGGGGTGGTGACCAGCGACGGCCCGCACTACCCGCTGCCGCTGACGGGTGCCGGGACAACCGGCCTGGGTAAGGCGCTCAAGCCCATCACCCACCCGCTGCGTGCGGATATCCCGATCATGCTCGGTGCCGAGGGGCCGAAGAACGTCGCACTGGCCGCCGAGATCTGTGACGGCTGGTTGCCCATCTTCTACACGCCCCGGATGGCCGACATGTACAACGAATGGCTGGACGAGGGATTCGCCCGCCCCGGCGCCCGGCGCAGCCGCGCGGACTTCGAGATCTGTGCGACGGCGCAGGTAGTGGTCACCGAGGACCGGCCGGCGGCGTTCGCCGCCATCAAACCGTTCGTGGCTCTCTACATGGGTGGGATGGGAGCCGAGGGCACCAACTTCCACGCCGACGTCTACCGCCGGATGGGCTACGCGGAAGTGGTCGACGACGTCACCAAATTGTTCCGGTCCAACCGCAAGGACGAGGCCGCCGAGATCATCCCCGACGAGCTGGTCGATGACGCCGTGATCGTCGGCGACGCCGACTACGTGCGTAAGCAGATCGAGGTCTGGGAAGCCGCCGGTGTCACCATGATGGTGGTCAGCGCCCGCAGCGTTGAGCAGGTCCGTGAGCTCGCCGGACTTGTTGGAGGCTGATCCACGCGGTTCTTGCCAGGTGATTAGAACACGTTCTAGATTGGCCCGGTGGGGTTGACTTCAGATGGCGTGCGCGTCGCCGAACGTCATCTCCACATTGGCTGCCGATTGGGAAACCAGCGCACGCTTGGGCAGCCCCAGCGAAGCAAGCTCCCTGGCATAGGGGTGGTCACCCAGATGCAGACGTGCACCGCCCAGCCGGGCGCGCATTCCGGTGATTCGCATTTCCCACGGAATCTCCCGGGTGACCCCGTCCTGGTGAGAGTAGGTCTGCAGCACCTGCGCGCCCCGGGTGGGCACCGCAACGCCGTTGCCGAATTCGATGCCGGCGATCAGCTGCCCGTCCGCGCTGACATCGAAGCTGAACTTCTTGCCCTCGCGGACGTTGAAGTCCGCCATGATCTTCGGGAAGCCCCAGATGGTGCGCCCGGCCTCGAGGGTGAACGACTGGTCGACCGGCAGGTGGTGGATGAACGCCGCGGCCTTGGCCAGCGCTCGCGGTCCACGCGTCTGGACGCCCGGCGGATTCACCATGACCGCGGTGCCGTACTCGTGGTACCGGCCGAGGTCTCCGTCGACATAGCGCACCAGCATCTGCATCACCATCGCCTTGCCGGGCAGGTATTCGCACACCCGCAGCCCGCTGTAGTCGATGAGCTGTTGTGCGGCCACGGCGGGAACCGAGAACATCGCGGAGTGCAGATTGGCTGTGCGGATGCGCACCGGCATGGTGAGCACAGTGCCGGCGATGGTGTGTTGAGAGACGGGCATAAGGCTCACTGTAATGCGGAGGAATGGCGATGACTAAGCCGTTGATCAAACCCGACGTCGACCTGACCGACGGCAACTTCTACGCCAGTAGGCAAGCGCGAGAGGCATATCGGTGGATGCGGGCCAATCAGCCCGTCTTCCGTGACCGCAACGGTCTGGCTGCCGCGTCCACCTATCAGGCCGTGATCGATGCCGAGCGGCAGCCCGAACTGTTCTCCAACGCCGGCGGCATCCGTCCCGATCAGGACGCGCTGCCGATGATGATCGACATGGACGACCCGGCACATCTGTTGCGGCGCAAGCTGGTTAACGCGGGTTTCACCCGCAAGCGGGTCAAGGACAAAGAGCGCTCGATCGCCCAGCTGTGCGACACGCTGATCGACGCGGTTTGTGAGCGCGGAGAATGCGACTTCGTGCGGGACCTGGCCGCGCCGCTGCCGATGGCGGTCATCGGTGACATGCTCGGGGTGCTCCCCGAACAGCGAGAGATGTTCCTGAGGTGGTCAGACGATCTGGTGACATTCCTCAGTTCCCATGTGTCACAAGAGGATTTCCAGGTCACCATCGACGCCTTCGCCGCCTACAACGACTTCACCCGGGCGACCATCGCCGCGCGCCGCGCCGAGCCTACCGACGACCTGGTCAGCGTGTTGGTCAGTTCGGAAGTCGACGGTGAGCGGCTGAGCGACGACGAACTGGTCATGGAGACGCTGCTGATTCTGATCGGCGGCGACGAGACGACCAGGCACACGCTAAGCGGCGGAAGCGAGCAACTGTTGCGCAACCGCGACCAGTGGGACCTGCTGCAAAGCGACCGCGAGTTGCTGCCGGGCGCCATCGAAGAGATGCTGCGCTGGACCGCGCCGGTGAAAAACATGTGCCGAATGCTGACCGCGGACACCGAGTTTCACGGGACCGCGTTGAGCGAGGGCGAAAAGATCATGCTGCTGTTCGAGTCGGCCAATTTCGACGAGGCGGTGTTCACCGACCCGGAGAAGTTCGACATCCAGCGAAACCCGAACAGCCATTTGGCTTTCGGCTTCGGTACCCACTTCTGCATGGGCAATCAGCTGGCCCGGTTGGAGCTGTCGTTGATGACCGCTCGGGTGGTGCAGCGGCTGCCTGACTTGAGGCTAGCCGATCAGGATTCACGGTTGCCGCTGCGGCCGGCGAACTTTGTCAGCGGCTTGGAGTCCATGCCGGTCGTCTTCACTCCTAGCCGGCCACTGAGCTGAGCACGCCGAGCGGGAGATCAGCGGTTCTGGAAGTTGGGTTTGCGCTTCTGCGCGAACGCCTGCGGACCTTCTTTGGCGTCGTCGGACAAGAACACCTCGATGCCGATCCGAGTGTCGATCTTGAACGCCTCGTTCTCGTGCATGCCCTCGGTTTCGCGGATGGTGCGCAGGATCGCCTGGACCGCAAGAGGCCCGTTGGCCGCGATGATCTCCGCAATTTCCAGCGCCTTGGTCAGCGCCTGGCCGTCGGGCACGACGTGGCCCACCAGCCCCATCTCCTTGGCCTCCGCGGCAGTGATGTGCCGTCCGGTCAGCAGCAGATCGCAGGCCACCGTGTAGGGGATCTGGCGGACCAGCCGCACCGCCGAGCCGCCCATCGGGTACAGGCTCCACTTGGCCTCCGAGATGCCGAACTTGGCGCTCTCGGCGGCGACGCGAATGTCGGTACCTTGCAGAATCTCGGTTCCGCCGGCGATCGCGGGGCCCTCGACGGCGGCGATCAGCGGCTTTTTCAGCCGGCGGCCCTTCAGCAGCGCGTCGATGCGCGACGGGTCGTAGCTGCCGTCCTTGAATGAGTCGCCCGGCGGCTTCTTGGTCGCCGCCTTGAGGTCCATCCCAGCGCAGAAGTAGCCGCCCGCGCCGGTCAGGATGCAGCAGCGGATGTCGGGATCGTTGTCGACGCGATCCCAGGCCTCGACCATGATTTGCATCATTTCGCCACTAAGCGCGTTACGCCGGGACGGGCGATTCATCGTCACGATCAGGGTGTGCCCGCGCTGCTCCACCAGCGCGTCTGGTCCGGACTCCCCGTTTGCTGGCGTCTCGGAAGTATTCGGGGCCACGAGCACCGCCTTTCGCATGACATCGGGCATTCGCTTGTCAAGAAATGTAACACGTTCTAGTTTGGTGGCCGTGGCCCTGAATATTGCCGATCTAGCCGAGCACGCCATCGACGCTGTGCCTGACCGTGTAGCCCTCATCTGCGGCGATGAGCAGCTGACCTATGCCCAGCTGGAGGAAAAAGCCAATCGACTGGCGCACCACCTCATCGACCAGGGGGTGGGCAAGGGCGACAAGGTCGGCCTCTACTGCCGAAACCGCATCGAGATTGTCATCGCGATGCTCGGCATCATCAAAGCGGGCGCCATCTTGATCAACGTCAACTTCCGCTACGTCGAGGGGGAGCTGAAGTACCTGTTCGACAACTCCGACATGGTGGCGTTGGTCCACGAGCGTCAGTACGCGGACCGAGTCGCCAACGTGCTGCCGGACACCCCCAACGTCAAGACGATCCTGGTGGTGCAGGACGGTAGTGACAAGGACTACCGGCGTTACGGCGGTGTCGAGTTCTACTCGGCCATTGCCGACAGCTCGCCCGAGCGAGACTTCGCCGAGCTGCAGCGGGAGCGCAGCGCCGATGACATCTACATCCTCTACACCGGGGGTACCACTGGCTTCCCCAAGGGCGTGATGTGGCGTCACGAGGACATCTACCGGGTGCTGTTCGGCGGAACCGACTTCGCAACCGGCGAATTCATCAAGGACGAATACGATCTGGCCAAAGCCGCCGCCGCGAATCCGCCGATGATCCGCTACCCGATTCCGCCGATGATCCACGGCGCCACCCAGTCGGCTACCTGGATGTCGATCTTCTCCGGTCAAACCACCGTGCTGGCGCCGGAATTCGACGCGGACCAGGTGTGGCGCACCATCAGCGACCGCAAGGTCAATCTGCTGTTCTTCACCGGGGATGCGATGGCGCGTCCGCTGCTCGACGCGCTCATGAAGGACAACGATTACGACTTGTCGTCGTTGTTCCTGTTGGCCAGCACCGCGGCGCTGTTCTCGCCGAGCATCAAGGAGAAGCTGCTCGAGCTGCTGCCGAATCGGGTCATCACCGACTCAATTGGTTCGTCGGAGACCGGTTTTGGCGGCACCAGCATCGTGGGAGCCGGCCAGGCCACCACCGGTGGTCCGCGGGTGACCATCGACCATCGCACCGTGGTACTCGACGAGGAGGGCAACGAGGTCAAACCGGGCTCGGGGGTGCGCGGCATCATCGCCAAGAAGGGCAACATCCCGGTCGGCTACTACAAGGACGAGAAGAAGACCGCCGAGACCTTCAAGACCATCAACGGTGTTCGCTATGCGATCCCCGGCGACTACGCAATGGTCGAGGCCGACGGGACGGTCACCATGCTGGGACGCGGCTCGGTGTCGATCAACAGCGGCGGCGAGAAGATCTACCCCGAAGAGGTCGAGGCGGCGTTGAAGGGCCACCCCGATGTGTTCGACGCCCTGGTGGTCGGTGTGCCGGATCCGCGCTACGGCCAGCACGTGGCGGCCGTGGTGGCGCCCCGGCCGGGCTCTCGTCCGTCGTTGGCGGAGTTGGACGGCTTCGTGCGCAGCGCGATCGCGGGATACAAGGTGCCACGCAGCCTCTGGTTCGTCGACGAGGTCAAGCGTTCACCCGCGGGCAAGCCGGACTACCGCTGGGCCAAGGAGCAGACCGAGGCGCGGCCCGCCGACGATGTGCACGCCGCGCATGTGAGCGCATGATGCGCGACGCGGTGTGAGCGACTTCGTCAAGCAGCACTCGGGTGCGCCCGCCGGTTATTTCGCGTGGGAAGCGGCAGGCCTGCGTTGGCTTGCCGATGTCGACGGCGGTGTCGCGTGTGTGCCGGTGGTTTCGGTGGGCCAGACGAGTCTGACGCTGCGGCGGCTGGAATCCGTGGCCCCCAGCGTCGCGGCGGCGCACGATTTCGGCCGCCGACTGGCCATCACCCACGATGCGGGCGCCCCGGCGTTCGGGGCGGGGCCGCAGGGCTGGGACGGGCCGGGATTCTTCGGGCCGTTGTCGCAGCCACTGCCGATGTCGCTGGCGCGGCACCAACACTGGGGCGACTTTTACGCTCAGGAGCGCCTGGCGCCGATGGCCGAGCTTGCCGCGCCGCGCCTTGGCGCCCCCACCCGCGCCACCATCGAATCCGTCATCACGCGTTGTCGCGCAGGTGATTTCGACGACGGCGATCGGCCGGCCCGGCTACACGGCGATCTGTGGGGTGGCAACGTGATGTGGACACCCGACGGGGTGGTGCTGATCGACCCCGCCGCGCATGCCGGCCATCGCGAATCCGATCTGGCGATGCTCGCACTGTTCGGCTGCGCGCACTACGAAGCCATCCTCGCCGGCTACCAGCAGCTGCGACCGCTGCGGCCCGGTTGGCGTGGCCGCATCGGACTGCACCAGCTTTACCCGCTGCTGGCGCACGTGGTGCTCTTCGGCGGTGGCCACGTCCAGCGGACCGATGTGGTGGCGCGCGCCGTCATGGTGGGTTAGCTCCGAACTGAAGCTCGTCGGCTCGATGGTTGCTGCTTCGGCACGACAATCGAGGCCGCTGCGGCGCGGGGTCCGGTCAAGATGCCGGCGGCAATACCCGATACCCGTGGGTGCCCAACTCGCCGTGGTAGGTGTTGGATTCGCATGGCACACATGCTGTCGGCCCGCGGGACGCGTCTTGCGGTCCATAGCCTTCAGCTCGCCGGGTAGCGCTGCGTTGCTGAAGTTGGATGCCTAGGCGCGGTCGCGGTCACTGTCGATATCGGCGCGCCGCCTACCGAGCAACCATCAGTGCCCTTGCCGGGCCAGGGCGGAGTGACTTTTCGCCATCATTGAGCAGTCTGCGATGTGGTCGGGGCAGTTACGCATACGGGTGCGGCGGCCAATCCGGGCGATGTAAAGCACATGATTATCGGGGAGCTACCTTTCGAGTTGAAAGTGCGGTCAAGGCCCGCTGGCAGACCCCAGCGTCCGCCGTCTTTTCGGGTGAGTTCGACGGTCTAGAGTCCGACGTCGATATCCCAGACATTCCTGAAGCAGAAGCCCGCAAACCTCAGCGGCATCGGCCGTCCGCGGGCGCGTCAGGTCAGGCCACCGGCGCCGCCGGTACCGGCGGTACCGCCGGTACCGCCAGTACCTCCGGTTACTCCGACGGGGGGATTGCCGGTGTCACCGGATCCGCCGTCGCCACCGCCGGTGCCAGGGATGGCGCCGCCGTCGCCACCGCCGCCGTCGCCGCCGTCGCCGCCGTCGCCGCCGTCGCCGCCTGTCCCGCCGGTGCCGGTACCGCTACCACTACCACCAGCACCACCCATGCCACCCACGGCACCGGTGCCGCCGGTGCCTCCGTCACCGCCCTTGCCGGAACTCCCGCCGGTCCCGCCGTCGCCACCGCCACCGCCGACTCCGCCAGTTCCACCAGCCCCACCGTTGCCGTTGCCGCCGGCGCCGGCAGCGCCACCTATGCCTCCGGTGCCGGCGGCGCCACCCTGGCCGCCCATACCGCCGTCGCCGTTGCCGTTGAGACGAGCGTTCCCGCCCTTGCCACCGTTACCGCCGGTGCCGCCAGCACCGGCTGCGCCGCCGTCGCCTCCGCCGCTCCCACCAACTCCGCCGGTGCCGCCGGTACCCGCGGCCCCGCCGGTGCCGCCGGTGCCGCCGTCGCTGTTGCCGTTGCCACCGTTACTGCCGTTACCGCCGTCGCCCCCGTCGCCTGCGTTGCCGCCAACGCCGCCAGTGCCGCCGCCGGTGCTGCCGATGCCGTCGCCACCCGCGCCGCCAGCGCCGCCGGCGCCGCCGGCGCCGCCGGTGGTGCCGGCTTTGCCGTTTCCGGTTACGGTGCCGCCTTTGCCGCCGTCACCGCCCGTTCCGCCGGTGCCGCCGGTTCCGCCGCTGCCGTTGGCGCCGCCGCCGGCTCCGCCGGCGCCCGCGGCCCCGCCGTCCCCGCCGGTGCCGCCAGCGCCACCTTTTCCGCCCGTTTGGTTGGTGCCGCCGGATCCGCCGTTGCCGCCGTCCCCGCCTAAGCCGCCGCTTCCACCGTTTCCGCCGTCGCCGCCGCCGACTCCGCCAATGCCGGCGCCGCCGTCGCCGCCGCCACCGCCTTTACCGCCGGCAAATCCGGCTTTGCCGGTGGCGCCGCTGCCGTTGGCTGCGTTCGCGCCTGTGCTACCGGCACCACCGTCTCCACCCTGGCCGCCGGTTCCGCCCATACCGGAGCTGCCGTCAGCACCGCTGCCTGATCCGCTACCACCGGCCCCGGCTGCTCCGCCGGTGCCGCCGTGGCCGCCGTCGCCTCCGTTGCCGCCGGCGCCGGGCTCGGCGTCGCCGCCGACGCCTCCGGTGCCGCCCGTCCCGCCGCTGCCGCCGTCGCCGCCGGTGCCGTTGCCGCCTGCCCCGGCGTTGCCACCTTGGCCTCCTGCCCCGGCCACGCCGCCGCTGCCGCCGGCGCCGCCGTCGCCGCCTGATCCGCCGACTCGGGGATCGCCGATGCCGCCGTTGCCGCCGTTGCCGCCGGTGCCGCCTTTGCCGCCGTCGCCGCCACCGGTGCCCCCGTCGCCGCCATCTCCACCGGTACCGGCGGCACCTCCGACGCCTCCGGTACCACCGACCTCGCCGCCGTCGCCGCCGGTGCCTCCGTCGCCCGCTGCGCCGCCGTCCCCGCCGGTGCCGCCCCCGCTCGTGCCGATGCCGGCACCACCGGTGCCGCCGGTGCCTCCATCGCCGCCCTTGCCGCCGGCGCCTCCGGGGTCGCTATTGAGAGGGCCATGGCCGCCGTGGCCGCCGGTGCCGCCGCTGCCGCCGACACCGCCCGTACCACCGGTTCCGGTGGCACCCATGGTCGAGCCGGTGCCGCCGGTGCCGGCCGCGCCGCCGGTGCCGCCGTCGCCGCCTTGGCCGCCGTCTCCGCCGGCCTTCCCGGTCATGTTGGTGCTGTTGTCGATTCCGGTCCCGCCGTCGCCGCCGGTGCCGCCGTGGCCGCCGTCGCCGCCTTGGCCGCCGGCGCCTTGGAGTCCGCCGCCGCCGGTGCCGGCTGCGCCGCCGGTGCCGCCGGTCCCGCCGGCTCCGCCCTGGCCGCCCGCGGCGCCCATGGCGCCCGCACCGACCACGGTGGTGTTGTCGGCGCCGGTCCCGCCGTGGCCGCCGGCCCCGCCGGTGCCGCCGTCACCCGCGGTGCCGTCGGTGCCCATGGTCGAGCCGGTGCCGCCGGTGCCGGCCGCGCCGCCGGTGCCGCCGTCGCCGCCTTGGCCGCCGGCTTGGGCGGCCAGCAGCGGGTCAGTGCCCGCAGCGCCGTCGCCGCCGTCGCCGCCGGTGCCGCCGTGGCCGCCGTCGCCGCCTTGGCCGCCGGCGCCTTGGAGTCCGCCGCCGCCGGTGCCGGCTGCGCCGCCGGTGCCGCCGGTCCCGCCGGCTCCGCCCTGGCCGCCCGCGGCGCCCATGGCGCCCGCACCGACCACGGTGGTGTTGTCGGCGCCGGTCCCGCCGTGGCCGCCGGCCCCGCCGGTGCCGCCGTCACCCGCGGTGCCGTCGGTGCCCATGGTCGAGCCGGTGCCGCCGGTGCCGGCCGCGCCGCCGGTGCCGCCGTCGCCGCCTTGGCCGCCGGCTTGGGCGGCCAGCAGCGGGTCAGTGCCCGCAGCGCCGTCGCCGCCGTCGCCGCCGGTGCCGCCGTGGCCGCCGTCGCCGCCTTGGCCGCCGGCGCCTTGGAGTCCGCCGCCGCCGGTGCCGGCTGCGCCGCCGGTGCCGCCGGTCCCGCCGGCTCCGCCCTGGCCGCCCGCGGCGCCCATGGCGCCCGCACCGACCACGGTGGTGTTGTCGGCGCCGGTCCCGCCGTGGCCGCCGGCCCCGCCGGTGCCGCCGTCACCCGCGGTGCCGTCGGTGCCCATGGTCGAGCCGGTGCCGCCGGTGCCGGCCGCGCCGCCGGTGCCGCCGTCGCCGCCTTGGCCGCCGGCTTGGGCGGCCAGCAGCGGGTCAGTGCCCGCAGCGCCGTCGCCGCCGTCGCCGCCGGTGCCGCCGTGGCCGCCGTCGCCGCCTTGGCCGCCGGCGCCTTGGAGTCCGCCGCCGCCGGTGCCGGCTGCGCCGCCGGTGCCGCCGGTCCCGCCGGCTCCGCCCTGGCCGCCCGCGGCGCCCATGGCGCCCGCACCGACCACGGTGGTGTTGTCGGCGCCGGTCCCGCCGTGGCCGCCGGCCCCGCCGGTGCCGCCGTCACCCGCGGTGCCGTCGGTGCCCATGGTCGAGCCGGTGCCGCCGGTGCCGGCCGCGCCGCCGGTGCCGCCGTCGCCGCCTTGGCCGCCGGCTTGGGCGGCCAGCAGCGGGTCAGTGCCCGCAGCGCCGTCGCCGCCGTCGCCGCCGGTGCCGCCGTGGCCGCCGTCGCCGCCTTGGCCGCCGGCGCCTTGGAGTCCGCCGCCGCCGGTGCCGGCTGCGCCGCCGGTGCCGCCGGTCCCGCCGGCTCCGCCCTGGCCGCCCGCGGCGCCCATGGCGCCCGCACCGACCACGGTGGTGTTGTCGGCGCCGGTCCCGCCGTGGCCGCCGGCCCCGCCGGTGCCGCCGTCACCCGCGGTGCCGTCGGTGCCCATGGTCGAGCCGGTGCCGCCGGTGCCGGCCGCGCCGCCGGTGCCGCCGTCGCCGCCTTGGCCGCCGGCTTGGGCGGCCAGCAGCGGGTCAGTGCCCGCAGCGCCGTCGCCGCCGTCGCCGCCGGTGCCGCCGTGGCCGCCGTCGCCGCCTTGGCCGCCGGCGCCTTGGAGTCCGCCGCCGCCGGTGCCGGCTGCGCCGCCGGTGCCGCCGGTCCCGCCGGCTCCGCCCTGGCCGCCCGCGGCGCCCATGGCGCCCGCACCGACCACGGTGGTGTTGTCGGCGCCGGTCCCGCCGTGGCCGCCGGCCCCGCCGGTGCCGCCGTCACCCGCGGTGCCGTCGGTGCCCATGGTCGAGCCGGTGCCGCCGGTGCCGGCCGCGCCGCCGGTGCCGCCGTCGCCGCCTTGGCCGCCGGCTTGGGCGGCCAGCAGCGGGTCAGTGCCCGCAGCGCCGTCGCCGCCGTCGCCGCCGGTGCCGCCGTGGCCGCCGTCGCCGCCTTGGCCGCCGGCGCCTTGGAGTCCGCCGCCGCCGGTGCCGGCTGCGCCGCCGGTGCCGCCGGTCCCGCCGGCTCCGCCCTGGCCGCCCGCGGCGCCCATGGCGCCCGCACCGACCACGGTGGTGTTGTCGGCGCCGGTCCCGCCGTGGCCGCCGGCCCCGCCGGTGCCGCCGTCACCCGCGGTGCCGTCGGTGCCCATGGTCGAGCCGGTGCCGCCGGTGCCGGCCGCGCCGCCGGTGCCGCCGTCGCCGCCTTGGCCGCCGGCTTGGGCGGCCAGCAGCGGGTCAGTGCCCGCAGCGCCGTCGCCGCCGTCGCCGCCGGTGCCGCCGTGGCCGCCGTCGCCGCCTTGGCCGCCGGCGCCTTGGAGTCCGCCGCCGCCGGTGCCGGCTGCGCCGCCGGTGCCGCCGGTCCCGCCGGCTCCGCCCTGGCCGCCCGCGGCGCCCATGGCGCCCGCACCGACCACGGTGGTGTTGTCGGCGCCGGTCCCGCCGTGGCCGCCGGCCCCGCCGGTGCCGCCGTCACCCGCGGTGCCGTCGGTGCCCATGGTCGAGCCGGTGCCGCCGGTGCCGGCCGCGCCGCCGGTGCCGCCGTCGCCGCCTTGGCCGCCGGCTTGGGCGGCCAGCAGCGGGTCAGTGCCCGCAGCGCCGTCGCCGCCGTCGCCGCCGGTGCCGCCGTGGCCGCCGTCGCCGCCTTGGCCGCCGGCGCCTTGGAGTCCGCCGCCGCCGGTGCCGGCTGCGCCGCCGGTGCCGCCGGTCCCGCCGGCTCCGCCCTGGCCGCCCGCGGCGCCCATGGCGCCCGCACCGACCACGGTGGTGTTGTCGGCGCCGGTCCCGCCGTGGCCGCCGGCCCCGCCGGTGCCGCCGTCACCCGCGGTGCCGTCGGTGCCCATGGTCGAGCCGGTGCCGCCGGTGCCGGCCGCGCCGCCGGTGCCGCCGTCGCCGCCTTGGCCGCCGGCTTGGGCGCCAGCAGCGGGTCAGTGCCCGCAGCGCCGTCGCCGCCGTCGCCGCCGGTGCCGCCGTGGCCGCCGTCGCCGCCTTGGCCGCCGGCGCCTTGGAGTCCGCCGCCGCCGGTGCCGGCTGCGCCGCCGGTGCCGCCGGTCCCGCCGGCTCCGCCCTGGCCGCCCGCGGCGCCCATGGCGCCCGCACCGACCACGGTGGTGTTGTCGGCGCCGGTCCGCCGGCCCGTGGCCGGTGCCCGGCCGCGCCGGCCGGTGCCGCCGTCGCCGCCTTGGCCGCCGGCTTGGGCGGCCAGCAGCGGGTCAGTGCCCGCAGCGCCGTCGCCGCCGTCGCCGCCGGTGCCGCCGTGGCCGCCGTCGCCGCCTTGGCCGCCGGCGCCTTGGAGTCCGCCGCCGCCGGTGCCGGCTGCGCCGCCGGTGCCGCCGGTCCCGCCGGCTCCGCCCTGGCCGCCCGCGGCGCCCATGGCGCCCGCACCGACCACGGTGGTGTTGTCGGCGCCGGTCCCGCCGTGGCCGCCGGCCCCGCCGGTGCCGCCGTCACCCGCGGTGCCGTCGGTGCCCATGGTCGAGCCGGTGCCGCCGGTGCCGGCCGCGCCGCCGGTGCCGCCGTCGCCGCCTTGGCCGCCGGCTTGGGCGGCCAGCAGCGGGTCAGTGCCCGCAGCGCCGTCGCCGCCGTCGCCGCCGGTGCCGCCGTGGCCGCCGTCGCCGCCTTGGCCGCCGGCGCCTTGGAGTCCGCCGCCGCCGGTGCCGGCTGCGCCGCCGGTGCCGCCGGTCCCGCCGGCTCCGCCCTGGCCGCCCGCGGCGCCCATGGCGCCCGCACCGACCACGGTGGTGTTGTCGGCGCCGGTCCCGCCGTGGCCGCCGGCCCCGCCGGTGCCGCCGTCACCCGCGGTGCCGTCGGTGCCCATGGTCGAGCCGGTGCCGCCGGTGCCGGCCGCGCCGCCGGTGCCGCCGTCGCCGCCTTGGCCGCCGGCTTGGGCGGCCAGCAGCGGGTCAGTGCCCGCAGCGCCGTCGCCGCCGTCGCCGCCGGTGCCGCCGTGGCCGCCGTCGCCGCCTTGGCCGCCGGCGCCTTGGAGTCCGCCGCCGCCGGTGCCGGCTGCGCCGCCGGTGCCGCCGGTCCCGCCGGCTCCGCCCTGGCCGCCCGCGGCGCCCATGGCGCCCGCACCGACCACGGTGGTGTTGTCGGCGCCGGTCCCGCCGTGGCCGCCGGCCCCGCCGGTGCCGCCGTCACCCGCGGTGCCGTCGGTGCCCATGGTCGAGCCGGTGCCGCCGGTGCCGGCCGCGCCGCCGGTGCCGCCGTCGCCGCCTTGGCCGCCGGCTTGGGCGGCCAGCAGCGGGTCAGTGCCCGCAGCGCCGTCGCCGCCGTCGCCGCCGGTGCCGCCGTGGCCGCCGTCGCCGCCTTGGCCGCCGGCGCCTTGGAGTCCGCCGCCGCCGGTGCCGGCTGCGCCGCCGGTGCCGCCGGTCCCGCCGGCTCCGCCCTGGCCGCCCGCGGCGCCCATGGCGCCCGCACCGACCACGGTGGTGTTGTCGGCGCCGGTCCCGCCGTGGCCGCCGGCCCCGCCGGTGCCGCCGTCACCCGCGGTGCCGTCGGTGCCCATGGTCGAGCCGGTGCCGCCGGTGCCGGCCGCGCCGCCGGTGCCGCCGTCGCCGCCTTGGCCGCCGGCTTGGGCGGCCAGCAGCGGGTCAGTGCCCGCAGCGCCGTCGCCGCCGTCGCCCGCCGGTGCCGCCGTGGCCGCCGTCGCCGCCTTGGCCGCCGGCGCCTTGGAGTCCGCCGCCGCCGGTGGCCGGCTGCGGCCGCCCGGTGCCGCCGGTCCCGCCGGCTCCGCCCTGGCCGCCCGCGGCGCCCATGGCGCCCGCACCGACCACGGTGGTGTTGTCGGCGCCGGTCCCGCCGTGGCCGCCGGCCCCGCCGGTGCCGCCGTCACCCGCGGTGCCGTCGGTGCCCATGGTCGAGCCGGTGCCGCCGGTGCCGGCCGCGCCGCCGGTGCCGCCGTCGCCGCCTTGGCCGCCGGCTTGGGCGGCCAGCAGCGGGTCAGTGCCCGCAGCGCCGTCGCCGCCGTCGCCGCCGGTGCCGCCGTGGCCGCCGTCGCCGCCTTGGCCGCCGGCGCCTTGGAGTCCGCCGCCGCCGGTGCCGGCTGCGCCGCCGGTGCCGCCGGTCCCGCCGGCTCCGCCCTGGCCGCCCGCGGCGCCCATGGCGCCCGCACCGACCACGGTGGTGTTGTCGGCGCCGGTCCCGCCGTGGCCGCCGGCCCCGCCGGTGCCGCCGTCACCCGCGGTGCCGTCGGTGCCCATGGTCGAGCCGGTGCCGCCGGTGCCGGCCGCGCCGCCGGTGCCGCCGTCGCCGCCTTGGCCGCCGGCTTGGGCGGCCAGCAGCGGGTCAGTGCCCGCAGCGCCGTCGCCGCCGTCGCCGCCGGTGCCGCCGTGGCCGCCGTCGCCGCCTTGGCCGCCGGCGCCTTGGAGTCCGCCGCCGCCGGTGCCGGCTGCGCCGCCGGTGCCGCCGGTCCCGCCGGCTCCGCCCTGGCCGCCCGCGGCGCCCATGGCGCCCGCACCGACCACGGTGGTGTTGTCGGCGCCGGTCCCGCCGTGGCCGCCGGCCCCGCCGGTGCCGCCGTCACCCGCGGTGCCGTCGGTGCCCATGGTCGAGCCGGTGCCGCCGGTGCCGGCCGCGCCGCCGGTGCCGCCGTCGCCGCCTTGGCCGCCGGCTTGGGCGGCCAGCAGCGGGTCAGTGCCCGCAGCGCCGTCGCCGCCGTCGCCGCCGGTGCCGCCGTGGCCGCCGTCGCCGCCTTGGCCGCCGGCGCCTTGGAGTCCGCCGCCGCCGGTGCCGGCTGCGCCGCCGGTGCCGCCGGTCCCGCCGGCTCCGCCCTGGCCGCCCGCGGCGCCCATGGCGCCCGCACCGACCACGGTGGTGTTGTCGGCGCCGGTCCCGCCGTGGCCGCCGGCCCCGCCGGTGCCGCCGTCACCCGCGGTGCCGTCGGTGCCCATGGTCGAGCCGGTGCCGCCGGTGCCGGCCGCGCCGCCGGTGCCGCCGTCGCCGCCTTGGCCGCCGGCTTGGGCGGCCAGCAGCGGGTCAGTGCCCGCAGCGCCGTCGCCGCCGTCGCCGCCGGTGCCGCCGTGGCCGCCGTCGCCGCCTTGGCCGCCGGCGCCTTGGAGTCCGCCGCCGCCGGTGCCGGCTGCGCCGCCGGTGCCGCCGGTCCCGCCGGCTCCGCCCTGGCCGCCCGCGGCGCCCATGGCGCCCGCACCGACCACGGTGGTGTTGTCGGCGCCGGTCCCGCCGTGGCCGCCGGCCCCGCCGGTGCCGCCGTCACCCGCGGTGCCGTCGGTGCCCATGGTCGAGCCGGTGCCGCCGGTGCCGGCCGCGCCGCCGGTGCCGCCGTCGCCGCCTTGGCCGCCGGCTTGGGCGGCCAGCAGCGGGTCAGTGCCCGCAGCGCCGTCGCCGCCGTCGCCGCCGGTGCCGCCGTGGCCGCCGTCGCCGCCTTGGCCGCCGGCGCCTTGGAGTCCGCCGCCGCCGGTGCCGGCTGCGCCGCCGGTGCCGCCGGTCCCGCCGGCTCCGCCCTGGCCGCCCGCGGCGCCCATGGCGCCCGCACCGACCACGGTGGTGTTGTCGGCGCCGGTCCCGCCGTGGCCGCCGGCCCCGCCGGTGCCGCCGTCACCCGCGGTGCCGTCGGTGCCCATGGTCGAGCCGGTGCCGCCGGTGCCGGCCGCGCCGCCGGTGCCGCCGTCGCCGCCTTGGCCGCCGGCTTGGGCGGCCAGCAGCGGGTCAGTGCCCGCAGCGCCGTCGCCGCCGTCGCCGCCGGTGCCGCCGTGGCCGCCGTCGCCGCCTTGGCCGCCGGCGCCTTGGAGTCCGCCGCCGCCGGTGCCGGCTGCGCCGCCGGTGCCGCCGGTCCCGCCGGCTCCGCCCTGGCCGCCCGCGGCGCCCATGGCGCCCGCACCGACCACGGTGGTGTTGTCGGCGCCGGTCCCGCCGTGGCCGCCGGCCCCGCCGGTGCCGCCGTCACCCGCGGTGCCGTCGGTGCCCATGGTCGAGCCGGTGCCGCCGGTGCCGGCCGCGCCGCCGGTGCCGCCGTCGCCGCCTTGGCCGCCGGCTTGGGCGGCCAGCAGCGGGTCAGTGCCCGCAGCGCCGTCGCCGCCGTCGCCGCCGGTGCCGCCGTGGCCGCCGTCGCCGCCTTGGCCGCCGGCGCCTTGGAGTCCGCCGCCGCCGGTGCCGGCTGCGCCGCCGGTGCCGCCGGTCCCGCCGGCTCCGCCCTGGCCGCCCGCGGCGCCCATGGCGCCCGCACCGACCACGGTGGTGTTGTCGGCGCCGGTCCCGCCGTGGCCGCCGGCCCCGCCGGTGCCGCCGTCACCCGCGGTGCCGTCGGTGCCCATGGTCGAGCCGGTGCCGCCGGTGCCGGCCGCGCCGCCGGTGCCGCCGTCGCCGCCTTGGCCGCCGGCTTGGGCGGCCAGCAGCGGGTCAGTGCCCGCAGCGCCGTCGCCGCCGTCGCCGCCGGTGCCGCCGTGGCCGCCGTCGCCGCCTTGGCCGCCGGCGCCTTGGAGTCCGCCGCCGCCGGTGCCGGCTGCGCCGCCGGTGCCGCCGGTCCCGCCGGCTCCGCCCTGGCCGCCCGCGGCGCCCATGGCGCCCGCACCGACCACGGTGGTGTTGTCGGCGCCGGTCCCGCCGTGGCCGCCGGCCCCGCCGGTGCCGCCGTCACCCGCGGTGCCGTCGGTGCCCATGGTCGAGCCGGTGCCGCCGGTGCCGGCCGCGCCGCCGGTGCCGCCGTCGCCGCCTTGGCCGCCGGCTTGGGCGGCCAGCAGCGGGTCAGTGCCCGCAGCGCCGTCGCCGCCGTCGCCGCCGGTGCCGCCGTGGCCGCCGTCGCCGCCTTGGCCGCCGGCGCCTTGGAGTCCGCCGCCGCCGGTGCCGGCTGCGCCGCCGGTGCCGCCGGTCCCGCCGGCTCCGCCCTGGCCGCCCGCGGCGCCCATGGCGCCCGCACCGACCACGGTGGTGTTGTCGGCGCCGGTCCCGCCGTGGCCGCCGGCCCCGCCGGTGCCGCCGTCACCCGCGGTGCCGTCGGTGCCCATGGTCGAGCCGGTGCCGCCGGTGCCGGCCGCGCCGCCGGTGCCGCCGTCGCCGCCTTGGCCGCCGGCTTGGGCGGCCAGCAGCGGGTCAGTGCCCGCAGCGCCGTCGCCGCCGTCGCCGCCGGTGCCGCCGTGGCCGCCGTCGCCGCCTTGGCCGCCGGCGCCTTGGAGTCCGCCGCCGCCGGTGCCGGCTGCGCCGCCGGTGCCGCCGGTCCCGCCGGCTCCGCCCTGGCCGCCCGCGGCGCCCATGGCGCCCGCACCGACCACGGTGGTGTTGTCGGCGCCGGTCCCGCCGTGGCCGCCGGCCCCGCCGGTGCCGCCGTCACCCGCGGTGCCGTCGGTGCCCATGGTCGAGCCGGTGCCGCCGGTGCCGGCCGCGCCGCCGGTGCCGCCGTCGCCGCCTTGGCCGCCGGCTTGGGCGGCCAGCAGCGGGTCAGTGCCCGCAGCGCCGTCGCCGCCGTCGCCGCCGGTGCCGCCGTGGCCGCCGTCGCCGCCTTGGCCGCCGGCGCCTTGGAGTCCGCCGCCGCCGGTGCCGGCTGCGCCGCCGGTGCCGCCGGTCCCGCCGGCTCCGCCCTGGCCGCCCGCGGCGCCCATGGCGCCCGCACCGACCACGGTGGTGTTGTCGGCGCCGGTCCCGCCGTGGCCGCCGGCCCCGCCGGTGCCGCCGTCACCCGCGGTGCCGTCGGTGCCCATGGTCGAGCCGGTGCCGCCGGTGCCGGCCGCGCCGCCGGTGCCGCCGTCGCCGCCTTGGCCGCCGGCTTGGGCGGCCAGCAGCGGGTCAGTGCCCGCAGCGCCGTCGCCGCCGTCGCCGCCGGTGCCGCCGTGGCCGCCGTCGCCGCCTTGGCCGCCGGCGCCTTGGAGTCCGCCGCCGCCGGTGCCGGCTGCGCCGCCGGTGCCGCCGGTCCCGCCGGCTCCGCCCTGGCCGCCCGCGGCGCCCATGGCGCCCGCACCGACCACGGTGGTGTTGTCGGCGCCGGTCCCGCCGTGGCCGCCGGCCCCGCCGGTGCCGCCGTCACCCGCGGTGCCGTCGGTGCCCATGGTCGAGCCGGTGCCGCCGGTGCCGGCCGCGCCGCCGGTGCCGCCGTCGCCGCCTTGGCCGCCGGCTTGGGCGGCCAGCAGCGGGTCAGTGCCCGCAGCGCCGTCGCCGCCGTCGCCGCCGGTGCCGCCGTGGCCGCCGTCGCCGCCTTGGCCGCCGGCGCCTTGGAGTCCGCCGCCGCCCGCCGGCCGGTGCGCCGCCGGTCCCGCCGGCTCCGCCCTGGCCGCCCGCGGCGCCCATGGCGCCCGCACCGACCACGGTGGTGTTGTCGGCGCCGGTCCCGCCGTGGCCGCCGGCCCCGCCGGTGCCGCCGTCACCCGCGGTGCCGTCGGTGCCCATGGTCGAGCCGGTGCCGCCGGTGCCGGCCGCGCCGCCGGTGCCGCCGTCGCCGCCTTGGCCGCCGGCTTGGGCGGCCAGCAGCGGGTCAGTGCCCGCAGCGCCGTCGCCGCCGTCGCCGCCGGTGCCGCCGTGGCCGCCGTCGCCGCCTTGGCCGCCGGCGCCTTGGAGTCCGCCGCCGCCGGTGCCGGCTGCGCCGCCGGTGCCGCCGGTCCCGCCGGCTCCGCCCTGGCCGCCCGCGGCGCCCATGGCGCCCGCACCGACCACGGTGGTGTTGTCGGCGCCGGTCCCGCCGTGGCCGCCGGCCCCGCCGGTGCCGCCGTCACCCGCGGTGCCGTCGGTGCCCATGGTCGAGCCGGTGCCGCCGGTGCCGGCCGCGCCGCCGGTGCCGCCGTCGCCGCCTTGGCCGCCGGCTTGGGCGGCCAGCAGCGGGTCAGTGCCCGCAGCGCCGTCGCCGCCGTCGCCGCCGGTGCCGCCGTGGCCGCCGTCGCCGCCTTGGCCGCCGGCGCCTTGGAGTCCGCCGCCGCCGGTGCCGGCTGCGCCGCCGGTGCCGCCGGTCCCGCCGGCTCCGCCCTGGCCGCCCGCGGCGCCCATGGCGCCCGCACCGACCACGGTGGTGTTGTCGGCGCCGGTCCCGCCGTGGCCGCCGGCCCCGCCGGTGCCGCCGTCACCCGCGGTGCCGTCGGTGCCCATGGTCGAGCCGGTGCCGCCGGTGCCGGCCGCGCCGCCGGTGCCGCCGTCGCCGCCTTGGCCGCCGGCTTGGGCGGCCAGCAGCGGGTCAGTGCCCGCAGCGCCGTCGCCGCCGTCGCCGCCGGTGCCGCCGTGGCCGCCGTCGCCGCCTTGGCCGCCGGCGCCTTGGAGTCCGCCGCCGCCGGTGCCGGCTGCGCCGCCGGTGCCGCCGGTCCCGCCGGCTCCGCCCTGGCCGCCCGCGGCGCCCATGGCGCCCGCACCGACCACGGTGGTGTTGTCGGCGCCGGTCCCGCCGTGGCCGCCGGCCCCGCCGGTGCCGCCGTCACCCGCGGTGCCGTCGGTGCCCATGGTCGAGCCGGTGCCGCCGGTGCCGGCCGCGCCGCCGGTGCCGCCGTCGCCGCCTTGGCCGCCGGCTTGGGCGGCCAGCAGCGGGTCAGTGCCCGCAGCGCCGTCGCCGCCGTCGCCGCCGGTGCCGCCGTGGCCGCCGTCGCCGCCTTGGCCGCCGGCGCCTTGGAGTCCGCCGCCGCCGGTGCCGGCTGCGCCGCCGGTGCCGCCGGTCCCGCCGGCTCCGCCCTGGCCGCCCGCGGCGCCCATGGCGCCCGCACCGACCACGGTGGTGTTGTCGGCGCCGGTCCCGCCGTGGCCGCCGGCCCCGCCGGTGCCGCCGTCACCCGCGGTGCCGTCGGTGCCCATGGTCGAGCCGGTGCCGCCGGTGCCGGCCGCGCCGCCGGTGCCGCCGTCGCCGCCTTGGCCGCCGGCTTGGGCGGCCAGCAGCGGGTCAGTGCCCGCAGCGCCGTCGCCGCCGTCGCCGCCGGTGCCGCCGTGGCCGCCGTCGCCGCCTTGGCCGCCGGCGCCTTGGAGTCCGCCGCCGCCGGTGCCGGCTGCGCCGCCGGTGCCGCCGGTCCCGCCGGCTCCGCCCTGGCCGCCCGCGGCGCCCATGGCGCCCGCACCGACCACGGTGGTGTTGTCGGCGCCGGTCCCGCCGTGGCCGCCGGCCCCGCCGGTGCCGCCGTCACCCGCGGTGCCGTCGGTGCCCATGGTCGAGCCGGTGCCGCCGGTGCCGGCCGCGCCGCCGGTGCCGCCGTCGCCGCCTTGGCCGCCGGCTTGGGCGGCCAGCAGCGGGTCAGTGCCCGCAGCGCCGTCGCCGCCGTCGCCGCCGGTGCCGCCGTGGCCGCCGTCGCCGCCTTGGCCGCCGGCGCCTTGGAGTCCGCCGCCGCCGGTGCCGGCTGCGCCGCCGGTGCCGCCGGTCCCGCCGGCTCCGCCCTGGCCGCCCGCGGCGCCCATGGCGCCCGCACCGACCACGGTGGTGTTGTCGGCGCCGGTCCCGCCGTGGCCGCCGGCCCCGCCGGTGCCGCCGTCACCCGCGGTGCCGTCGGTGCCCATGGTCGAGCCGGTGCCGCCGGTGCCGGCCGCGCCGCCGGTGCCGCCGTCGCCGCCTTGGCCGCCGGCTTGGGCGGCCAGCAGCGGGTCAGTGCCCGCAGCGCCGTCGCCGCCGTCGCCGCCGGTGCCGCCGTGGCCGCCGTCGCCGCCTTGGCCGCCGGCGCCTTGGAGTCCGCCGCCGCCGGTGCCGGCTGCGCCGCCGGTGCCGCCGGTCCCGCCGGCCCGCCCTGGCCGCCCGCGGCGCCCATGGCGCCCGCACCGACCACGGTGGTGTTGTCGGCGCCGGTCCCGCCGTGGCCGCCGGCCCCGCCGGTGCCGCCGTCACCCGCGGTGCCGTCGGTGCCCATGGTCGAGCCGGTGCCGCCGGTGCCGGCCGCGCCGCCGGTGCCGCCGTCGCCGCCTTGGCCGCCGGCTTGGGCGGCCAGCAGCGGGTCAGTGCCCGCAGCGCCGTCGCCGCCGTCGCCGCCGGTGCCGCCGTGGCCGCCGTCGCCGCCTTGGCCGCCGGCGCCTTGGAGTCCGCCGCCGCCGGTGCCGGCTGCGCCGCCGGTGCCGCCGGTCCCGCCGGCTCCGCCCTGGCCGCCCGCGGCGCCCATGGCGCCCGCACCGACCACGGTGGTGTTGTCGGCGCCGGTCCCGCCGTGGCCGCCGGCCCCGCCGGTGCCGCCGTCACCCGCGGTGCCGTCGGTGCCCATGGTCGAGCCGGTGCCGCCGGTGCCGGCCGCGCCGCCGGTGCCGCCGTCGCCGCCTTGGCCGCCGGCTTGGGCGGCCAGCAGCGGGTCAGTGCCCGCAGCGCCGTCGCCGCCGTCGCCGCCGGTGCCGCCGTGGCCGCCGTCGCCGCCTTGGCCGCCGGCGCCTTGGAGTCCGCCGCCGCCGGTGCCGGCTGCGCCGCCGGTGCCGCCGGTCCCGCCGGCTCCGCCCTGGCCGCCCGCGGCGCCCATGGCGCCCGCACCGACCACGGTGGTGTTGTCGGCGCCGGTCCCGCCGTGGCCGCCGGCCCCGCCGGTGCCGCCGTCACCCGCGGTGCCGTCGGTGCCCATGGTCGAGCCGGTGCGGTGCCGCCGGTGCCGGCCGCGCCGCCGGTGCCGCCGTCGCCGCCTTGGCCGCCGGCTTGGGCGGCCAGCAGCGGGTCAGTGCCCGCAGCGCCGTCGCCGCCGTCGCCGCCGGTGCCGCCGTGGCCGCCGTCGCCGCCTTGGCCGCCGGCGCCTTGGAGTCCGCCGCCGCCGGTGCCGGCTGCGCCGCCGGTGCCGCCGGTCCCGCCGGCTCCGCCCTGGCCGCCCGCGGCGCCCATGGCGCCCGCACCGACCACGGTGGTGTTGTCGGCGCCGGTCCCGCCGTGGCCGCCGGCCCCGCCGGTGCCGCCGTCACCCGCGGTGCCGTCGGTGCCCATGGTCGAGCCGGTGCCGCCGGTGCCGGCCGCGCCGCCGGTGCCGCCGTCGCCGCCTTGGCCGCCGGCTTGGGCGGCCAGCAGCGGGTCAGTGCCCGCAGCGCCGTCGCCGCCGTCGCCGCCGGTGCCGCCGTGGCCGCCGTCGCCGCCTTGGCCGCCGGCGCCTTGGAGTCCGCCGCCGCCGGTGCCGGCTGCGCCGCCGGTGCCGCCGGTCCCGCCGGCTCCGCCCTGGCCGCCCGCGGCGCCCATGGCGCCCGCACCGACCACGGTGGTGTTGTCGGCGCCGGTCCCGCCGTGGCCGCCGGCCCCGCCGGTGCCGCCGTCACCCGCGGTGCCGTCGGTGCCCATGGTCGAGCCGGTGCCGCCGGTGCCGGCCGCGCCGCCGGTGCCGCCGTCGCCGCCTTGGCCGCCGGCTTGGGCGGCCAGCAGCGGGTCAGTGCCCGCAGCGCCGTCGCCGCCGTCGCCGCCGGTGCCGCCGTGGCCGCCGTCGCCGCCTTGGCCGCCGGCGCCTTGGAGTCCGCCGCCGCCGGTGCCGGCTGCGCCGCCGGTGCCGCCGGTCCCGCCGGCTCCGCCCTGGCCGCCCGCGGCGCCCATGGCGCCCGCACCGACCACGGTGGTGTTGTCGGCGCCGGTCCCGCCGTGGCCGCCGGCCCCGCCGGTGCCGCCGTCACCCGCGGTGCCGTCGGTGCCCATGGTCGAGCCGGTGCCGCCGGTGCCGGCCGCGCCGCCGGTGCCGCCGTCGCCGCCTTGGCCGCCGGCTTGGGCGGCCAGCAGCGGGTCAGTGCCCGCAGCGCCGTCGCCGCCGTCGCCGCCGGTGCCGCCGTGGCCGCCGTCGCCGCCTTGGCCGCCGGCGCCTTGGAGTCCGCCGCCGCCGGTGCCGGCTGCGCCGCCGGTGCCGCCGGTCCCGCCGGCTCCGCCCTGGCCGCCCGCGGCGCCCATGGCGCCCGCACCGACCACGGTGGTGTTGTCGGCGCCGGTCCCGCCGTGGCCGCCGGCCCCGCCGGTGCCGCCGTCACCCGCGGTGCCGTCGGTGCCCATGGTCGAGCCGGTGCCGCCGGTGCCGGCCGCGCCGCCGGTGCCGCCGTCGCCGCCTTGGCCGCCGGCTTGGGCGGCCAGCAGCGGGTCAGTGCCCGCAGCGCCGTCGCCGCCGTCGCCGCCGGTGCCGCCGTGGCCGCCGTCGCCGCCTTGGCCGCCGGCGCCTTGGAGTCCGCCGCCGCCGGTGCCGGCTGCGCCGCCGGTGCCGCCGGTCCCGCCGGCTCCGCCCTGGCCGCCCGCGGCGCCCATGGCGCCCGCACCGACCACGGTGGTGTTGTCGGCGCCGGTCCCGCCGTGGCCGCCGGCCCCGCCGGTGCCGCCGTCACCCGCGGTGCCGTCGGTGCCCATGGTCGAGCCGGTGCCGCCGGTGCCGGCCGCGCCGCCGGTGCCGCCGTCGCCGCCTTGGCCGCCGGCTTGGGCGGCCAGCAGCGGGTCAGTGCCCGCAGCGCCGTCGCCGCCGTCGCCGCCGGTGCCGCCGTGGCCGCCGTCGCCGCCTTGGCCGCCGGCGCCTTGGAGTCCGCCGCCGCCGGTGCCGGCTGCGCCGCCGGTGCCGCCGGTCCCGCCGGCTCCGCCCTGGCCGCCCGCGGCGCCCATGGCGCCCGCACCGACCACGGTGGTGTTGTCGGCGCCGGTCCCGCCGTGGCCGCCGGCCCCGCCGGTGCCGCCGTCACCCGCGGTGCCGTCGGTGCCCATGGTCGAGCCGGTGCCGCCGGTGCCGGCCGCGCCGCCGGTGCCGCCGTCGCCGCCTTGGCCGCCGGCTTGGGCGGCCAGCAGCGGGTCAGTGCCCGCAGCGCCGTCGCCGCCGTCGCCGCCGGTGCCGCCGTGGCCGCCGTCGCCGCCTTGGCCGCCGGCGCCTTGATTTGCACCCGCGCCGCCACCGACACCGCCCGCACCGCCGGCCCCGCCAGAAAATCCGGTTCCACCTATGGCACCGGAGTTAGCTGCAGCGTCTGTGCCGGCTGCACCATCGCCGCCGCGACCGCCGCTGCCGCCGGCGCCACCGTCACCAGTGCTGCCGGACCGGCCGTTATGGCTGAAGAGGTGGCGGGCACCACCGGCCCCGCCGGTGCCAGGGGCGCCGCCGTCACCGCCTGTGCCTCCACCTCCACCGTCGCCACCAAGACCGGCCAGATTGCCGTCCAATCCGGTGCCGCCGTGCCCGCCGCTGCCGCCGCTGCCTCCGTAGCCGCCCGTTCCGCCGCGTCCGAAGAGTAGTGGGGCGCGACCACCAGCCCCACCGTTGCCGCCCGCGCCGCCGGCTCCGCCGCTGCCGCCGCCATCAGTACCGCCAGCGCCCGCGCCGCCGGTACCGCCGTTCCCTCCGGCACCACCGTGCATGAATAACCCACCGCGTCCACCGGCTCCGCCGTCGCCACCGACTCCTCCGGCGGTGCCGGTGGAGGCGGCAGCGCCGCCGGCGCCGCCGAGGCCGCCAGTGCCGGCCGCCCCGAGTAGCCATCCGGGGTTCCCGCCATCGCCGCCGTGCCCGCCGGGGGTACCGGTAGCTCCGATCCCACCGATGCCGCCGCTGCCGGCGTTACCGATCAGGAAACCGCCGTCGCCGCCCTGGCCGCCGGTGCCGCCGCCGATTCCCCCTGCACCGCCAGCGCCTCCGCTGCCAAAGAGCCATGCCGCATCGCCGCCACTGCCGCCGGATCCGCCGCCGTCACCGCCGGTGCCGCCCGGGCCGCCGTCGCCGATCAGCCACCCGCCGTGGCCGCCCGCCCCGCCAGAAGTGCCAGCGCCGCCGCTGCCGCCGGCGCCGATTAGCAGGCCGCCGCTGCCGCCGCTGCCGCCGGTGGAGCCTCCGACACCCGCTGCACCACCGGCGCCTCCGCGGCCCCAGAGGCCAGCAGATCCGCCGTCGCCCCCCGCCTGGCCGGCGCCGCCAGCTGCACCGGCGCCGCCGTGGCCGTACAGCAAGCCCCCGTTGCCGCCGGCGCCCCCGGCGCCGATCCCGCCACCACCTCCGAGGCCGCCTGTCCCGCCATGCCCGAACAACCAGGCGTGGCCGCCGGCGCCACCCGTGCCGCCGCCCATTCCGCCCGCCCCGCCGACACCGCCCCGGCCGTACAGCCAGCCGCCGTTGCCCCCAACCCCGCCGGCCCCACCGCCGATTCCGCCGGCCCCGCCGTTGCCCCCGTTACCCAAGAGGCCCCCGGAGCCGCCGGCGCCACCGGCCTGGCCGGCGGCGCCGGCCGCTCCGTTGCCGCCGTTACCGATGAGCAGTCCACCATCTCCGCCGGCTCCACCCGGAGTTGTCGCGTTGGCGCCGTCCCCGATGAGAGAGCGCCCGAAGAACGCCTGAGTGGGTGAGTTGATGAGGTTCAGTAGATTTTGCTCAGCGTTGGCGGCCTCAGCCCATGCGTATGACCGGGCGCCGCCTTGCATCGCTTGTATGAACTGCTCGTGATATGCCGCTGCCTGCGCGCTTATGTGCTGGTATTCGAGGCCATGCACGCCGAAGAGGGCGGCGATGCGTGTGGATACTTCATCGGCGCCTGCGGCCAGCAGGTCAGTGGTGGAGGCTGCCGCTGCCGCGTTAGCGGCGCTGACAGAGGAACTGATCCTCGTTAGGGTTCCTGCCGCGGCGGCGACGATCTCTGGTGAAACGACAACGTAGGTCAAGACAAGCTCCCAGGGCTCGCTAAAAACGGTCTACATACGGCTTGCGACGACCGCCCCCACGCCGGACTCGTCGGAACGGATGCTATGCAACGGATGGCAACAGGAAACGCGCTTTCTCTGATATTCATTCAGTTTCTTTTAGTTTTTGGTGCTGCGCGACGGTCCTGTGTCCGGATATCGAGGTCGACGTCCTCGCACCGCCAGACCAGCAGCGATGCGGGCGCGATGGCCGTCTAGAGTCTGAAGTGCGATGACGATCGACGCGTGGATGCAGCATCCGACTCAGCGATTCCTGCGCAGCGACATGCTGGCCTCGCTGCGCCGCTGGACCGACAGCTCGATCCCCGAGGCCCAGATCCCCATCGAGGCGACCATTGCATCGATGGATGCCGCCGACGTCGAGTTCGGTCTACTCAGCGCGTGGCGTGGTCCCAATGGTCAGGATCTGGTGTCTAACGACGAGGTTGCGGGGTGGGTCGATCTGCACCCGCAGCGATTCGCCGGGCTGGCGGCGGTAGACCTGGACCGTCCGATGGTCGCGGTTCGCGAGCTGCGAAGCCGAGTCGCTTCGGGGTTCGTCGGTCTGCGGGTGGTGCCCTGGTTGTGGGAGGCGCCGCCCACCGATCGCCGCTATTACCCACTGTTCGCCGAATGCGTGGAGTCGGGGGTTCCGTTCTGCACCCAAGTCGGGCACACCGGCCCGCTGCGGCCATCGGAGACCGGCCGCCCGATCCCCTACATCGACCAAGTGGCCCTGGACTTCCCGGAGCTGGTGATCGTCTGCGGTCACGTCGGCTACCCGTGGACAGAAGAGATGGTCGCGGTGGCGCGCAAACACGAAAACGTCTACATCGACACGTCGGCCTACACGATCAAGCGGCTGCCGCACGAGTTGATCCGATTCATGAAGACTGGCACCGGACGACGCAAAGTCTTGTTCGGCACCAACTTCCCGATGATCGCTCATGCGCACGCCCTGGCGGGCCTTGACGAACTCGGTCTGGAAGACGAGGCTCGACGCGACTTTCTGCACGGCAACGCCGAGCGGGTCTTCGGGCTCGCGCAACGACCCCCAAGATAAAGGAGTAGGCAGGTGAACGGTGCCCAGGCTCTGATCAACACCTTGGTCGATGGTGGTGTTGACGTGTGCTTTGCCAACCCCGGTACCTCGGAGATGCATTTCGTGGCCGCACTGGACACCGTTGCGGACATGCGCGGTGTGCTCGCCCTCTTCGAGGGCGTGGCCACCGGTGCGGCCGATGGCTATGCCCGCATGGCCGACAAGCCCGCAGCGGTGCTGCTGCATCTGGGCCCCGGACTCGGCAACGGCCTGGCCAACCTGCACAACGCCCGCCGGGCCCGGGTGCCGATGGTTGTGGTCGTCGGAGACCACGCGACTTACCACAAGAAGTACGACGCCCCATTGGAATCCGACATCGACGCATTGGCCGGCACGGTTTCGGGCTGGGTGCACCGGACCGAGACGGCCGCCGATGTCGGCGCCGACACCGCCAAGGCCATCGCCGCCAGCCGGCAGGGGCCGCAGGTTTGCACGCTGATCCTGCCGGCGGACGCGTCCTGGTCCGAGGGCGCCGAGCCGGCCATGGTGCCGCCGGCGCAACCCGCGCCGGTCACCGGCGACGTGGTCTCGATCGCCAAGATGCTGCGCTCGGCGGAACCGGCCCTGCTCCTGATCGGTGGGGACGCCACCCGGGGGCCGGGTCTGGCCGCGGCCGCTCGTATCGCCGAGGCGACCGGCGCGCGGTGGCTGTGCGAGACATTCCCGACCCGGCTGGAGCGCGGCGCTGGAGTGCCCGCGGTGGAACGGCTCGGATACTTCGCCGAGGCCGCGGCGGCACAGCTGGACGGGGCCAAACATCTGGTGCTGGCCGGCGCGAAATCGCCGGTGTCGTTCTTCGCCTACCCGGGCATGGCCAGCGATCTGGTGCCCGCCGGATGCACGGTGCACGAGCTTGCCGGGCACCGGGGAGCGGCTGATGCCTTGATCGCACTGGCCGACGAGGTTGCGCCCGGGACGAGTGCGCCGCTGGCCGCGCTATCGCGCCCGCAACTGCCGACGGGCGCGCTGACCTCGATGTCAGCGGCGGACGTGATCGGCGCGCTGATGCCCGAACGTGCGATCGTCGTCGACGAGTCCAACACCTCGGGTGTGCTGCTGCCGCAGGCGACCGCCGGTGCGCCGGCCCACGATTGGCTGACGCTGACCGGCGGGGCGATCGGTTACGGCATTCCGGCCGCGGTGGGTGCCGCGGTCGCGGCGCCCGAACGTCCGGTGCTGTGCCTGCAATCCGACGGGTCGGCGATGTACACGATCTCCGGGTTGTGGACCCAGGCCCGGGAAAACCTCGATGTCACCACCGTCATCTACAACAACGGCGCCTACGATATTCTGCGAGTGGAGTTGCAGCGCGTGGGTGCCGGCTCGGCGCCCGGTCCCAAAGCGCTGGATCTTCTTGATATCTCCCGTCCCACAATGGATTTCGTCAAGATTGCGGAAGGCATGGGTGTTCCGGCCCGGCGGGTCGGTAGCTGCGAGGAATTTGCGGACGCGCTGCGCGGCGCCTTCAATGAACCCGGGCCGCATCTGATCGACGCCGTCGTGCCATCGCTGCTGGGCTAGCCGCCGCCTCCGGTAAGGGCAGATAGCTTTGCGCTGCCGCCCAGGAGCCAATCCGCGATCCTGTTCAGCGCCTTGACTCCGGTTTGGAAGCTGGCTGCCTGCGCGGCCAATGCCACACCCAGATGGCCCGATCCGGTGGGCACGATGCCGAACTGCCGCACCAGATAGTCGCCGTCGTGGCCGGGGCCCCAACCGCCTTTTGCGGCAACTCCTTTGGCGGCCAGACCCCAGCGATGGCGCTCGGTGAGATGGCGCATCAAGTCGATGACGGGGCTCGCTTCCGCAACACCGGGCAGTCCCGCGGCGAACAGCGCTTGCCGGTCCAGGCGCCATGGTGTTTGACCGAATGCGGTGAAACCGCGCCGAAGTCGGCGCGATTCCACCCGGGTGCACTCATCGCCGGCCGTGCCGATGACGGCCTGCACCTGTTTGGCGGCATCGAGGGGGTCGCCCAGCTGCGACCACAGCTGCTCGGCGGCCGCGTTGTCCGATTCGGTGATCGCCTTGGTCACCCATGCGGCTGCGCGCCGTGGGTCGCGGCGCAGCGCTGCGATCGCCAACGGCACTTTGGCCGTCGACCAGGCGACGCCGGTCGACCAGGGGCCCAACGAACAGGTCTCGCCGCTGTCGGGGAGCGCGACCGCCACACCCGCGGTCGCCGGCAGCGCGGTGCACAGCCGCTCGAAGCTTGCCTCGAGCGCGGCGCGGGGCGCGCCCATCATCAGGCCTGGCCTCCGGCGCCCGCCGCGCCGCCGCTGCCCGCGGTGCCGCCGGCGCCCCCGGCGCCGCCGTCGGAGTCGGTGCTTGCCTGGCCGTCTTGGCCCTCCTGACTAGCGCCGCCGGTGCCGCCGTTTGCGCCGCTCTGGCCGCTGCCGGACAGGCCGCCACCGCCGCCGCTGCCGCCGGCGCCGCTGGCACCGCCGGTGCCGCCGCTGCCACCGGTGCCCGCCAGGGCACCCGCTCCGCCGTCGCCGCCGCCACCGCCGACCCCGCCGGTCCCGCCCGCCCCGCCGACCCCGCCGGCCCCGCCATTGCCCGCGGTGCCGCCGCCAGAACCCGCAGCGCCCCCACTGCCGCCTTGTCCGCCATTGCCACCGGCCGCACCGATGGAGCCGGTGCCGCCGGTGCCGCCGCCGCCTCCGTTGCCGTTGGCGCCGGCGCCGTTATTGATGCCGCCGTCGCCGCCATCCCCGCCGCTACCGCCGACGGCACCGCCACCGCCCTTGCCGCCGTCGCCGCCGGTTCCGCCGGTTCCCCCGTTGCCGCCGTTGGCGCCGCCGCTACCGGCCCTGCCCCCGGCGCCACCATTGCCGCCGGTGCCGGCGTTGATGGTTCCGTCATTGCCGGCACCGCCCGTACCGCCAGTACCGGCGGTGCCGGTCGCCCCGGAGGCGACGTCGCCGCCGTCGCCGCCGTCGCCGCCCGCGGAACCGTTGCCGCCGGCGGGGGAGCCCTCGATGGTGCCGTTGTTGGCGTTGCCGCCGTTGCCGCCGTTACCCGCGGTGCTGCCGGCCGATCCGGCGGTGACATTCCCACCGTCCCCACCGTTGCCGCCGCCGCCGAACTGACCGCCGGCTCCGCCCTGTCCGCCTTGCCCGCCGACGGCCACACCGTCGGTGCCGGTTTCTGACGCGTCGCCGCCGACACCGCCGTCACCGCCCGGACCGCCGGCGCTGCCGGTGCCGCCGGTGCCGCCTTCCCCGCCGGTGGCCACTTCGTTGTTGGCGGCATTGGTGCCGGTGCCGCCGGCTCCGCCGTCGCCACCCTGCTGGACCTGCGTGGTCGGCAGTGTTGCGGGGCTGCCATTGGTGCCGTTCCCGCCGATTTCCCCGGTGATCCCCGAACCGCCAGGGTTGCCGGCTGTGGCCTGGGGCTGGTTGGGAGTGAAGGCGATGTTGACGGCGTTCGCGCCGTCGGCGCCGTTGCCGCCGTTGCCGCCGTTGCCGCCGTTGCCGCCGGTGCCTTGGCCGCCGGTGCTGCCGCCGGTGCCGGCGCCGGCACTGCCGCCCGCGCCCGGCGCACCGCCGTTACTCCCGTTGCCGCCATCGCCACCGGCTCCGCCGGACGGTGTCGGGAGGCTGGAGGCGGGGACGAACTGCGCGCCGATGGCGCCCTCGGCGCCGTTTCCGCCATTGCCGCCATGGCCGCCGTTGCCGCCGGTCCCGCCATTGCCGCCGCTCGGACCCGCGCCGCCGGCGCCGCCGTTGCCGCCCGCTCCCGCGGTGCCGGCATCACCACCAGCACCGCCGTCGCCTGCGGGGCTGAGGAATCCGGGGGAGCTGCCCGCCCCGCCGAACGCGCCGGCGCCGCCCTTACCTCCGGCGCCGGCATTGCCGCCATTGCCGCCGGTGCCGCCGCCACCGGCGGGTGCCCCGGTAGCGCCGGCCCCGCCGGTGCCACCCACGCCGCCGCCGCCGGCATTGCCGCCGTTGCCGGCGTTTCCGCCGGAGCCGGGGAGGGACACGGTGGTGCCCTGCGCGCCCGCCCCGCCGTCGCCCCCCTCGCCGCCGCTGCCGCCGTCGCCGGCCTCCCCGCCGGCTCCGCCCGCCCCGCCGTTGCCGGCTGCTCCTCCGGTGCCGCCGTGGCCTCCGGTGCCGCCGTGCCCGCCGGTACCACCGGTACCGCCTGCGGGCTCGTCCCCGATGCCAAGTCCGGGAGTCACGGCGGCACCGCCCGCCCCGCCGGTGCCGCCCTTGCCGGCACCGCCCCCGGTGCCACCCTGACCGCCGGTGCCACCGGCACCCCCGGCGGCGCCGCCGTTGCCGCCGGCTCCACCATCGGCTCCGGTGCCGCCAGTTCCGCCGGTACCGCCCGCGGGTGCCGAGGACGTTCCGGTGTTGCCGCTACCGCCGTTGCCGCCGTCGCCGCCAACACCGCCGCCCCCACCGATGCCGCCGCCCCCGCCGGTACCGCCATTGGCGCCGGCGGCGCCACCGGCACCCCCGTCGCCGCCCTTGCCTCCGGCGGTACCGTCGCCGCCGTTGTCGCCGGTGAACAGGTTGGCGTCGGCGCCGTCGACTCCGTTGCCGCCAGCACCGCCGTGACCGCCCTGCCCGCCATTTCCGCCGACGCCCTCGTTGCCCGTCTGACCGCCGGTACCGCCCAGCCCGGCCGCACCGGGTGCCCCGCCGGCGCCGCCGACGCCACCCTGACCGCCGGTGCCGCCCGCGTCGGTAGCCGTCCCGGCGCCGCCGGTACCGCCGTCGCCGCCGGTCGCGCCGCTGCCGCCGGTACCGCCGTTGCCGCCGGTGCCGTTGCTGCCGCCCTGCCCGCCGGTACCGCCGTTGCCGCCGGCCCCGCCGTCGACGCCCGGATCGCCGGTTCCCGCGGTGGGGCCGGCAGCGCCGTTGTCGCCGGGCGTACCGTCTCCGCCCGCACCACCGTGTCCACCGGTGCCGCCGATGCCGAGGCTGCCGGTCTGACCGCCACCGCCGGAGCCGGCGGCGCCGCCGGTCCCGGGCTCGCCGCCTTGACCGCCGTCACCGCCGCTGCCACCCGCACCGGTCACCCCGCCACCGGTGATTCCGTTCGCCCCGGCTCCACCCATGCCGCCAGTGCCGCCGTGGCCACCCTGACCGCCGTCGCCCGCGGCACCGCCTCCCACCGCGGCGCCACCGGCACCGCCGTTGCCGCCGTTGCCGCCGATGTAGCCGTTGGTGCCGCCCTCGCCGAGGGCCGCCCCGTCGATGCCGGGCGCGCCGGCACCGCCGGTACCGCCGGTGCCGCCGGTGCCGCCGGTGCCGAAACCGCCGGCCAACCCGGCGTTGGTCAGTGGTCCCGCGGCGCCCGCGGTGCCGCCGCCACCCGCGGCGCCACCGGCACCACCGTTGCCGCCGGTGCCGGCGGCGATGCTGGTGGTGCCCGCTCCGCCAGTGCCGCCGATGCCGCCGGTGCCGCCTTGGCCGCCGAGTCCTCCGGCGCCACCGTGGCCGAACAGCACCGGCCCGTCGCCACCGGCGCCGCCGGCGCCGCCGTTGCCACCCAGACCGCCGTCGCCGCCGGTGCCGCCGGCGGCCGCAGCTGCCGCGCCCGCGGCCCCGTCGCCACCTTGGCCGCCCGCCCCGCCGTCGCCGCCGTTCATGAACAATCCGCCAGCGCCACCGTTGCCGCCGATGCCGCCATTCCCGGCCGCGCCGCCGCTGCCGGTCCCGGTGGCGCCGATGCCACCGGCCCCACCTGACCCGCCGGCACCGACCAGCCAGCCGGCGTCTCCGCCGGTGCCGCCGACGCCGCCGGTGCCGCCGCCGGTCCCGCCGATACCGCCGGCCCCGCCGGCGCCACCGCCGCCGATGAGCCAGGACCCACTGCCGCCATTGCCGCCCAGGCCACCCATGCCGGCGCCGGCCGCGCCGGTGCCGCCGGTGCCGCCGATCCCGCCGCCGCCGAACAGCAGCCCGCCGTTACCTCCATTGCCACCGCTGGCGCCGCCGGTCCCACCGGCGCCACCCGCGCCGCCATTGCCCAACAAGCCGGCCGATCCGCCGGTGCCGCCAGCCTGGCCGGCAGCACCGGCCGCGCCGTTGCCTCCGCTGCCGAACAACCAGCCGCCGTCGCCGCCGTTGCCTCCGGGCGTCGTCGCATTGGCACCGTTGCCGATGATTGGGCGGGCCAGCAGGCTCTGCGCGGGTGCGCTCACCGCGTTGATGGCCAGCTGCAGCGGTGATGTGCCGGTTGCCTCCGCGGCGGCGTAGGCCACCGCGCCCGCACTCAGGACCCGCTCCAACTGGGTATGCAATGCGGCCGCTTGGCCGGCCAACCGCTGATAGTCGGCGGCGTGCTCGGAGAAGAACGCGGCGATGGCGGTGGACACCTCGTCGGCGGCCGCTGTCAGCATCGCGGTGGTGGGACCCGCCGCCGCCGCGCTAGCCGCGGCGACTGACGAACCGATGCCGGCCAGGTCGCCGGCGGCCGCCGTCATCGCCTCTGGCGCGACAATCAGGTAGGACATCCTGGGCACCTTGCGTTCTGAGAAACACGACCTGGGCACTATCGAGGCGGATGCTATCCCGATCGGCGAAATTCATTGAGTGTTTTTCACCGAAGATCAGGCTTCGGCTAGGACTGGTCGCGGATGGACCAAACCGGATCGCCACAGTCGACACCGTCGGCCGCGAGCTGGCGTTTGAGCACCTTGAACGTCTCGGTTCGGGGCAGCGCCGAACAGATCCGGACGTAGGACGGCCACTGCTTGGGGCCGAGGTCGGATTGACCGGCCAGGAATGCGCGGAACTTGTCGACATCGAACTTCGCACCGGGGGTGAGCACCATCGCCGCCATCACTTGGTCTCCGACCACCGGATCGGGTATCGCGTAGACCGCAACTTCGATGGCGTCGGGATAACGCAGCAGTACCCGCTCGATCGGTGCGGTTCCGAGGTTTTCACCATCGACCCGCATCCAATCGCCTAGGCGGCCAGCGAAGTACGCGTAGCCGGCCGCATCACGGTAGGCGAGGTCGCCGCTGTGGTAGACGCCGCCCGACATCCGCTGCGCCGAGGCGGCCTCGTCGTTGTAGTAGCCCTCGAACCGGCCCGGCCCCGCGGTGTTCACCAGCTCCCCGACGGCTCCCACCGGACACTGCTGGCCCGTCTCGGGGTCGACAATCTCGATGTTCTCCGGCAGCGGGCCCAACGAGCCCGCCGGGGTATCGGGGGTTCGCGCGATGGCTACACCCCCCTCGGTGGAACCGAAGCCGTCCTGGACGACGCAGCCGAAGCGACATCCGAAACGCTCGATATCGCCGGGTACACCTTCGTTGCCGTAGACGGCTCGCAACGGGTTGTCCGCGTCATCGGGTCGTTCGGGTGTGGCCAGCACATACGACAACGGCTTGCCCACGTAGTTCGCGTAGGTGGCGCCGTAGCGGCGCACGTCGGAAAGAAACTGCGAAGCGGAGAACTTGCGCCGCAACGCCATTGATCCCTGGCATGCCACCGCCACCGCCCATCCCACCAGGACCGCGTTGGAGTGGAACAACGGCATCGACACATAACAGACGTCGTCGCGCCCCAGGCCGAAGCGCTGCGTCATGGTCACGCCCGCGATCGCGACCTTGCTGTGGCTGCACTTGACCGCCTTGGGATCACCGCTGGTGCCGGAGGTGTAGATGAGCATGAAAAGATCATCCGGTGCGGCATTTTGAAAGCTGATATCCGAATTACGATGCGCATCAACCACTTCCGCCCACTCGGCTGAGTCGACGTTGACGTGCTCGATGTCGTCCAGGGTGCTCGCCGATGCCGTGTCGGCGAGCACCATCTGGCAGTCGGCGTGTTCGATGTCGCGGGCAAGTGCCGCGCCGCGGCGTACCGGATTGAGGCCTACCGGAATGATTCCGGACATTCCGGCTGCGGCCAGCATCGCCGAGAAGAACGGCGTGTTCTGCAGCAACACGCCGACATGCGGCGGGCGAGTGGGGTCAAGACGCTCACGCAGCGCCGCGGCGATCGCGGCGCCGTGCCCGATGTGGTCTGCCCAGCTGGTGAAGGAGTCTTCGAAATAGATTCCCCGGTCTCCGATTTCGGCGAGCGGGACCAGCAGCTGGGGGACGGTGGGGTCCGCGCTCAATTCAGCCCCTTCGTTGGTCTCGACGAGCGTGAAGCTGCGGCCGCGCCCAGCGCCGTCGCCTCCTACGCTGGAGTCTCCGCCAGTTCACGGCCGATTTGGCGAAGCGCTGTGGTGGCCCCGCCCAGAGCGAACTCGGCCTCCTTGGCGGCCAGGAAGTAACGGTGCACCGGATGATCGGTGTCGACACCGACCCCGCCGTGCACATGCACGATGGTGTGCGCGACACGGTGGCCGGCCTCAGCCGCCCAGAAGCCCGCCGATGCCACATCGATCTCAGCGGGCAGGTCCTCCGATACCCGCCAAGCGGCCTGGGTCAGTGTCAGTCGCAATCCCTTGACGTCGATATAGCCGTCGGCCAGGCGCTGTCCCACCGCCTGGAAACTGCCGATCGGGCGGTCGAACTGCTCGCGGGTACGCGCGTATTCGGCGGTCATCTGGAGTCCGCGTTCGAGCACCCCGAGCTGAAATGCGCTGCGGCCCAGGGCATTAATGGTGCGCAGCCAGGCGGTGACATCGGATCCGCCGATCCCGCGTGCGGCATCCACCTCCGTGCCGTCCAGGGCCAGATGGCCGACGCTGCCCAGGCCGGTGGTCTGCAACGCGGTGACGCTGACCCCGGGGTCATCGGCGGCAACCAGGAAAACAACGGTGCCGGAATCGGTTTCGGCGGGAACAAGAAAGGCGTCTGCGACCGGACCGTAGCCCACCTGAGTGCGGGTGCCGGTGAGGCGGAAGCCCGCGCCGGACCGCGCGGCCTGGACCGGTCCGTCGCCCATCTCCGCGTCAAGGGCCACGGCAAGGATCTTCTCGCCGCCGACCGCCGCGGCACCCCAGCTCTGCTGCAGTTCTTCGGAGCCGAACCGGGCCAGCGCGCCAGCGGCCAAAACCACCGACTCGAGGTAGGGCACGGCGGCTAGCTGATGCCCGAGCGCGACCAGGATCGCAACCTGCTCAAGCACCCCGAAACCGTCGCCGCCCACCTGGGTGGCGGCGGCACTGGACAGGATGTCGCTGTCGATCAGCTTGCGCCACAGCTCGCGGTCGAATCGGTGCTCCAGCCCGTCGAGCTGGCGCTGGTGCTCGGGCGTGCACACCGCGTCCACGATGGTGTCGACCAGACCGCCAAGATCCTGAGCCGCTTCAGTCGTCGAGAAGTCCATAGAAGTCCGTCCTCTGAGAATGTGTGAAAGTCAGCGGTTGGCCCGGGGCAGTCCCAGGGCGACCATGCCGATGATGTCGCGCTGGACTTCGTTGGTGCCGCCGCCGAAGGTCAGGATCAGACACGCCCGGTGCATCCGCTCGACGCGCCCGCGAAGCAACGCGCCGGGGGAGTCCTGACGCAGGGTGGCCGCGGTGCCCAGCACCTCCATGAGCAGCCGGTAGGCCTCGGTGGCCAGCTCGGTGCCGAACACCTTGGCGGCCGATGCGTCCGCCGGTGACGGGGCGGCGTCGTTCGAGGCCAGCTCCCAGTTGATCAGCTTGAGCACCTCGACCTTGGCGTGCACCCGGGCCAGGTTCAGCTGCACCCACTCCGAGTCGATGAGACGGGCGCCGCCGGCATCCTTGGTGTTTTGCGCCCATTCGCGGACTTCCCGCAGGGCCATGGATATCGGTGCCGACGAGACCAGGGCCACCCGCTCGTGGTTGAGCTGGTTGGTCACCAGTTTCCAGCCCGCGTTCTCCTCACCGATCAGGTTGGTCACCGGCACCCGCACGTCGGTGTAGTAGGTCGCACTGGTGTCGGGTCCGGCCATGGTGTGCACCGGTGTCCACGAGAAGCCTTCGGCGGTCGTGGGAACGACCAGCATGGAGATGCCGCGGTGTTTCTTGGCCTCCGGGTTGGTGCGCACCGCCAGCCAGACCCAGTCCGCGTAGGCGATCAGGCTGGTCCACATCTTCTGGCCGTTGATCACATAGTCGTCGCCGTCGCGAACCGCCGTGGTTCGCAGGTTGGCCAGGTCGGTGCCCGCGCCCGGCTCGGAGTAGCCGATGGAGAAGTGCAGATCCCCGGCGGCGATCTTGGGGAGGAAGAACTTCTTCTGCTCGTCGGTGCCGAAGGCCATGATGGTCGGCGCCACGCTGTTGATCGTCAGGAACGGCACCGGGGCACCGGCGATGGCCGCCTCGTCGGTGAAGATCAGCGAGTCCATCGGCGAGCGATCCTGGCCGCCGTATTCCTTCGGCCAGTTCAGGGTGAGCCACCCGTCCTTGCCCATCTGGGCAACCGTCTCGCGGTAGACGTTGCCGGTGCCGTATTCGCCCTGGACCGAACTCAGCGCCTCGCGGCGCTCCGGCGTCATCAGGGTGGTGAAATACGACCGCAGTTCGCGGCGCAGCTCCTCCTGCTCGGGTGTGTAACTGATGCGCATTCCTGCCGCCTCCGGTCAACCGATTGGGTTGGGTAACCGGCCATGACAGGCATCTCCACACCTGCCGACGCGCAGCCAACGGCTACCCATGCGTTACCCCGGTTGTAACACGTTCTAGTCTGGGAATCCAGCGACCGTTTCGTCAGCGGTGCGGTCGTCCTAGGGTGGTGCTACACAATGATCACTGGCTGGCCCAGGTTCTGGGCAAGATCAAGGAGGGCGCCGTGCGAGTGATAGTCGACCGTGACCGGTGCGAAGGCAACGCCGTGTGCCTGGGGATTGCTCCGGATATCTTCGACTTGGACGACGACGACTATGCGGTCGTCAAGACAGATCCCATTCCCCCCGACCAGGAGGCTCTGGCCGAGCAAGCGATCGCTGAATGCCCGCGTGCGGCCCTGTTGCGTGAGGATTAGGCCAGTAGCCCGCTGTGCCCGGCATGTCGTAACCGCCATGGCGTAACCGGAAACTAGAGGTATTCATAAATTGACTAGCAGCACGAACGTGACCGATCTGTCCGGAAGGGTCGCGGTGGTCACCGGCGCGGCCGCGGGACTGGGCCGTGCCGAGGCGGTCGGCCTGGCCCGGCTCGGCGCCACCGTGGTGGTCAACGACATCGACTCGGCCTTGGACGCCTCTGACGTCATTGATGAGATCAGCGCCGTCGGTGCCAAGGCGATCGCGGTGGCCGGCGACATCAGCCAGCGCGCCACCGCCGATGAACTGATTGCCACCGCCGATGGGCTGGGCGGGCTCGATGTCGTGGTCAACAACGCCGGCATCACCCGCGACCGGATGCTGTTCAACATGACCGACGAGGACTGGGACCAGGTCATCGCGGTGCACCTGCGCGGCCACTTCCTGCTGACCCGCAATGCGGCAACCTATTGGCGCCAGAAAGCCAAGGCGGCCGGGGGCTCGATATTTGGGCGGCTGGTCAACACCTCATCGGAAGCGGGGCTGGTCGGTCCCGTCGGGCAGGCCAACTACGGCGCCGCCAAGGCCGGCATCACCGCACTCACCCTGTCCGCGGCGCGGGCGTTGGGCCGTTACGGCGTATGCGCCAACGCGATCTGTCCGCGGGCCCGCACCGCCATGACCGCCGACGTCTTCGGGGCGGCGCCCGACGTGGCGGCGGGCGAGATCGACCCGTTGTCGCCGGAACACGTGGTGACTCTGGTGCAGTTCCTGGCGTCCCCGGCGGCCGCGGCGGTCAACGGGCAGCTGTTCATCGTCTACGGTCCGCAGGTGACGCTGGTGGCGGCGCCGACGGCGGAGCACAAGTTCAGTGCGAACGGCCCGGCCTGGGAGCCCGGCCAGCTAACCGACACATTGCACGATTATTTTGCTGGGCGAAACCCCGAACACAACTTTTCCGCTAGCTCGCTGATGGCTTGAGCAGGAATAAGTGGACTTTGCCCGGGGCCTGCCATCGGCTAGGGCCGGTGGCGGACTTACCCGCGCGGCAACGCAACTGACCAGCAAGATTGATCGTGATTATACGAGTATCCGTTCATTGACATGCCCAAGTCGTTCTGAGTTAGTATGAGCCGGCTCACACGAAGGCAGGTGCGGACCCTGGGCTGGCTCTTGGGAAACACTGGCGTCGTCGCCGACTGGGACGGGGGACCAAGTTGATTCAACAACTTGCGGTTCCAGCCCGGGCGGTCGGCGGGTTTTTCGAGATGTCCATCGACACCGCGCGCGCCGCCTTCCGGCGGCCGTTTCAATTCCGGGAGTTCCTCGACCAGACGTGGATGGTGGCCCGGGTATCACTGGTGCCCACGCTGCTGGTCTCCATTCCGTTCACGGTGCTGGTGGCATTCACCCTGAACATCTTGTTGCGCGAGATCGGTGCCGCCGACCTTTCGGGGGCCGGGACCGCGTTTGGCACCATCACCCAGCTGGGGCCGGTGGTCACCGTGCTGGTGGTGGCGGGTGCCGGCGCCACCGCGATCTGTGCGGATCTGGGTGCTCGCACCATCCGCGAGGAGATCGATGCGATGCGGGTGCTGGGCATCGACCCCATCCAACGCTTGGTGGTGCCCCGGGTCCTGGCTTCCACTGTGGTTGCGCTGCTGCTCAACGGCTTGGTGTGCGCGATCGGCCTGTCGGGTGGCTACGCGTTCTCGGTCTTTCTGCAGGGCGTCAACCCCGGTGCGTTCATCAACGGTCTGACCGTGCTGACCGGGCTGCGCGAGTTGATCCTCGCCGAGATCAAGGCCCTGCTGTTCGGGGTGATGGCAGGTCTGGTCGGCTGCTATCGCGGCCTGACCGTCAAAGGTGGGCCCAAAGGCGTGGGCAATGCGGTCAACGAGACCGTGGTCTACGCGTTCATCTGCCTATTCGTGATCAACGTGGTGATGACCGCTATCGGCGTGAGAATCTCGGCCCGGTAACAAATGACCGATAGCAAGCGATGGTGATGAGGCGATGAGCTATGACGTCACTATCCGCTTTCACCGGTTCATGTCGAGGCTGGTTCGGCCGGTCGACAACTTTGGCGAGCAGGCGCTGTTCTACGGCGAAACCGTGCGCTACATCCCCAACGCGATCACGCGCTACCGCAAGGAAACGATCCGACTGGTAGCCGAGATGACGCTGGGCGCGGGGGCCCTGGTCATGATCGGTGGGACCGTCGGAGTGGCGGCCTTTCTGACCCTGGCGTCCGGCGGCGTCATCGCCGTGCAGGGCTACTCATCGCTGGGCGACATCGGTATCGAGGCGTTGACCGGCTTCCTGTCGGCGTTCCTGAACGTGCGTGTCGTCGCTCCGGTGATCGCCGGTATCGCACTGGCGGCCACCATCGGCGCCGGTGCCACCGCGCAGCTTGGCGCGATGCGGGTGTCCGAGGAGATCGATGCCGTCGAGTGCATGGCGGTCCACTCGGTCTCCTACCTGGTGTCGACGCGGTTGATCGCCGGGTTGGTCGCGATCATTCCGCTGTACTCGCTTGCGGTGCTGGCGGCCTTTTTCGCCGCCCGCTTCACCACGGTTTTCATCAACGGACAGTCCGCGGGACTCTATGACCACTATTTCAATACCTTCCTGATTCCATCCGATCTGCTGTGGTCATTTCTGCAAGCCATCGTGATGGCGATCGCGGTAATGCTGGTGCATACGTACTACGGCTACAACGCCAGCGGCGGCTCGGTGGGGGTCGGGATCGCCGTCGGTCAGGCGGTGCGTACCTCGCTGATTGTCGTCGTAGTCATTACCCTTTTCATTTCGCTCGCCGTTTACGGAGCGTCCGGCAATTTCAACCTCTCTGGATAAGGACTCGATAGGGCTATGGCAGGCGGCGGATCGCGACGCACCTCCGCGCGGGTGGCGGCAGCGCTGCTGGCTAGCTTGTTGGTGGCGGGCATCGCCCTGACCTACCTGTCCTACACCTCGGCCTTCACTCCGACCGACACCGTGGTCGTCTCCTCGCCACGGGCCGGGCTGGTGATGGAGAAGGGCGCCAAGGTCAAATACCGCGGAATCCAGGTGGGCACGGTCGAGGACATCTACTACAGCGGCGATCAGGCACGGCTGAAGCTGGCCATCCGAAGCGCCGAGATGCACTTCATCCCGTCGAACGCGACGGTCCACATCGCCGGAAACACCATTTTCGGCGCCAAGTCGGTGGAGTTCATCCCGCCCAAGACGCCGTCGCCGACCTCGCTGCACCCCAATGCGAAGGTGACGGCCTCCGAGGTTCAGCTCGAGGTCAACACCCTGTTCCAGTCGCTGATAGATCTGCTGCACAAGATCGACCCGGTCGAGTTGAACGGAACGCTCAGCGCGCTGTCGGAGGGGCTGCGTGGTCACGGCGACGACTTGGGTGCGCTGCTGTCCGGCCTGAATACGCTTACCCGCCAAGCCAATCCGAAATTGCCGACGCTGCAGGAGGACTTCCGCAAGGCGGCGATCGTGACCAACACCTACGCCGACGCGGCGCCCGACCTCAACACCGTGTTCGACAGCCTCCCGACGATCAACAAGACGGTCGTGGACAAGCAGAACGACCTGGACACCACGCTGCTGGCCACCATCGGTCTGGCCAACAACGGTTACGAGACGCTGGCGCCGGCCGAGCAAGATTTCATCGCCGCCATCAACCGGTTGCGGGCCCCGGTGAAGGTGGCGCATGACTACTCGCCGGAATTCGGCTGCCTGTTCAAAGGCATCGGGCGCGGAATCAAGGAATTCGCCCCGTTGATCGGCGTCCGCAAGGCCGGCCTGTTCACCTCGTCGAGCTTCGTGTTGGGCTCGCCCTCCTACACCTACCCGGAGAGCCTGCCGATCGTGAACGCCTCGGGCGGTCCGAATTGCCGTGGCCTGCCCGATATTCCGACCAAGCAGACCGGCGGGTCGTTCTACCGGGCACCCTTTCTGGTCACCGACAACGCCAACATCCCTTACGAGCCGTTCACCGAGGTACAGGTCGACGCGCCCTCGACACTGCAATTCTTGTTCCACGGCACCTTTGCGGAACGGGACGACTTCTGATGGCGTCCGGGGGTATGCCGTCGCACCGGTCGATGGTGATCAAGGTCAGCGTCTTCGGGGTGGTCATGTTGGTGGTGGCCGCCGCTTTGGTCGTGGTATTCGGGGATTTTCGCTTTGGGCCCACCAACGTCTACCACGCGACGTTCACCAACGCGTCGCGCCTCAAGGCGGGCCAGAAGGTCCGAATCGCGGGGGTGCCGGTCGGTTCGGTCAAGGCCGTCGACCTCAACCCGGACAACACGATCGACGTGGCATTCGCGATCGACAGGGCGTACACGATGTACTCGTCGACGCGGGCGGTGATCCGATACGAAAACCTGGTTGGTGACCGGTATCTGGAGATCACCTCGGGGCCCGGCGAGCTGCGCAAGCTGCCCCCGGGCGGCACCATCAACGCCGAGCACACCCAACCCGCGCTGGATCTGGACGCATTGCTGGGCGGGTTGCGCCCGGTGCTCAAGGGCCTGGACGCCGACAAGGTCAACACCGTCACCGGCGCCGTCATCGAGTTGCTGCAGGGCCAGGGCGGGGCGCTGGCCAACGTGCTCGCCGATACCAGCGCCTTCTCGACCGCGCTGGCCCGACGTGACCAGCTCATCGGCGACACGATCACCAACCTCAACTCGGTGCTGGCCACCGTCGACCAGCGCAGCGCACAGTTTTCGGCCAGCGTCGACCAGCTGCAGCAGCTGATCACCGGGCTGGCCGAGAACAAGGACGTCATCGCGGGAGCCATCCCGCCGCTGGCATCGACGACGACGGACCTCACGGAGCTGCTGAAGAATTCGCGCCGGCCGTTGCAGGGGCTGTTGGAAAACGCGCGGCCGCTGGCCACCGAACTCGACAACCGCAAGGACGAGGTCAACAACGACGTCGAGCAGCTGGGCGAGGACTACCTGAGGTTGGCCGCCCTCGGCTCGTACGGGGCGTTCTTCAACATCTACTTCTGCACGGTGACAATCAAGATCAACGGTCCGGCCGGCAGTGACATCCTGATCCCGATGGGCGGCCAGCCCGATCCCAGCAAGGGGAGGTGCGCTTTTGCCAAGTAGCAAACACGACCGCGACCCGCTTCGCACCGGCATCTTCGGTGTGGTGCTGGTGATCTGCGTGGTGCTCATCGCATTCGGCTACAGCGGACTGCCGTTCCTGCCGCAGGGCAAGACCTACAACGCGTACTTCTCCGACGCCGGCGGCATCACTCCCGGAAACAACGTCTACGTTTCGGGCTTCAAGGTCGGCACCGTCTCGGATGTGAGTCTGGCCGGGGACGCCGCCAAGATCACCTTCAGCGTGGACCGCCACGTCGTGGTCGGCGACCAGTCACTGGCCGCGATCCGCACCGACACCATTCTCGGCGAGCGCTCCGTTGCGGTGACCCCCGCGGGCAGCGGGAATGCCACCACGATCCCGCTGAGCCGCACCACCACCCCCTACACGCTCAATGGCGCCCTGCAGGATCTGGGCGGCAGCGCGAGCAACCTGGACAAGCCGCAGTTCGAGCACGCGCTGCAGGTGCTCACCGAGACGTTGCACGACGCCACCCCGCAGCTGCGCGGTGCACTTGATGGCGTGACCGCGCTGTCGCGCACCCTCAACACCCGAGATGAGGCGCTGCAAGGCCTGCTGGCGCATGCCAAGACGGTGACCGGGGTGTTGTCCGAACGTGCCGCGCAGGTCAACAAGTTGATCGAGGACGGCAACCAGCTGTTCGCGGCCCTGGATGAGCGACGTTCTGCGCTCGGCGCGCTGATCTCCGGGATCGACGACGTTTCGGTCCAGCTTTCCGGGTTTGTCAACGACAACCGCAAAGAGTTCGGGCCGGCACTGAGCAAGCTGAACCTGGTCGTGAGCAACCTCAACGAGCGTCGCGACTACATCACCGAGGCGCTCAAGCGGCTGCCCGCCTATGCGACCACGCTGGGCGAAGTGGTGGGCTCCGGCCCGGGCTTCAACGTCAACGTCTACAGCGTGCTGCCTGCACCGATGGTGGCCATGGTGTTCGACACCGTGTTCCAGCCGGGCAAGCTGCCGGATAGCTTTGCCGACTACCTGCGCGGGCTGATTCAGGAGCGCTGGATCATCAGGCCGAAGTCACCATGATGAAGCAACGTCTCAGTAGTCGGGGTATGCGGACGGTCACCATCGTCGCGCTGGTTGCGGCGTTGGTCGGCGGCCTCTACGTGCTGTTCTCCGGGGGCGAGAGCGGCCGGAAAGTCGTCGCGTACCTCACCTCCGCCGTTGGCATCTACCCCGGGGACGAGGTTCGCATCCTCGGTGTGCCGGTCGGGCGGATCGACTCGATCGAGCCGCGGCCGGCCGACGTCAAGATCACGATGTCGGTGTCCAACGACGTCAAGATTCCGCGGGATGCCCAGGCGCTGATCGTTTCGCCGAACTTGGTGGCGGCGCGGTTCATTCAGCTCACCCCGGTTTACACCGGCGGAGCGGTGCTGCCCGACGGAGCGAGCATCGATCTGTCCCGCACCGCGATCCCGGTCGAATGGGACGAAGTCAAGGAATCGCTGACCCAACTGGCTGTCCAGCTCAGTCCGGCCGCCGGCGAACTTCAGGGCCCGCTGGGAGCGGCGATCAACCAGGCCGCAGACACCCTCAACGGCAACGGCGACTCGTTCCACAACGCGTTGCGGGAACTGTCGCAAGTGGCTGGACGCCTTGGTGATTCGCGCAACGACATCTTCAGCACGGTCAAGAATCTGCAGGTGCTGGTCGACGCGCTCTCGCAGAGCAACGAACAGATTGTGCAGTTCGCCGGCCATGTGGCCTCGGTGTCGCAGGTCCTCGCCGATAGCTCGCGCAACCTCGACAACACCTTGGGCACGCTCAACCAGGCGCTTTCGGACATCAAAGGGTTCCTGCGCGAAAACAACTCGACGCTGATCGAAACGGTCAACCAGCTCGGCGACCTCACCCAGACCCTCAGTGACCAGAGCGACAACATCGAGCAGGTGTTGCACGTGGCCGGTCCCGGTATCACCAACTTCTACAACATCTATGACCCCGCACAGGGCACCCTCAACGGGTTGCTTTCCATACCCAACTTCGCCAACCCGGTTCAGTTCATCTGCGGTGGTTCCTTTGACACCGCGGCCGGGAAATCGGCGCCCGACTACTACCGGCGCGCCGAACTGTGCCGGGAGCGGCTGGGTCCGGTGTTGCGCCGGCTCACGGCCAACTACCCGCCGTTCCTGTTCCACCCGCTCAACACCATCACCGCCTACAAGGGCCAGATCATCTATGACACCCCGGCCACTCAGGCCAAAGCCGAGACACCGGTTCCGGAGCTGACCTGGATCCCGGCTCACCCTGCACCGCAACCCGCGCCGGGGAACACCACCGATCTGCAGAGTCTGTTTGTTCCCCAAGCCCCCGGGCCCGCGCCCGGATCTCCGCCGGGTTATGGCCCCGCGCCCGGGCCTCCGCCCGCGCCGGCACCGGCCGGACCGGATGCCGGCCTGTCGAGCCCGGCGCCGGGGGCGCCACTGCCCGCCGAGCAGGGGGCCGGCGGATGAGCCGAATCTGGATACGCAGCAGCGTGTTTGTGGCGTTCAGTGCGCTGCTGGCTGGCTGTCAGTACGGCGGGCTGAATTCCCTGCCGATGCCCGGCACCGCCGGCCACGGTGGCGGTGCGTATTCGGTCACGGTGGAAATGCCGGACGTGGCGACGCTTCCGCAGAACTCACCGGTGATGGTCGACGAGGTCACCGTCGGCAGTGTCTCCGGCATCAATGCGGTGCAGCGACCTGACGGATCCTTCTATGCCGCGGTCAAATTGGCCTTGGACAAGAACGTGGTGCTGCCGGCCAACGCGACCGCGAAGGTCTCGCAGACGTCCCTGCTGGGGTCACTGCACATCGAACTGGCCGCACCGACCGACAAACCCGCCGAAGGCAGGCTCGCCGACGGGTCAAGGATCCCGGAATCGCACACCGGTCGATCTCCCACCACCGAGGAGGTCTTCTCGGCGCTGGGCGTGGTGGTGAACAAGGGCAATGTCGGCGCGCTAGAAGACATCACCGATGAGGTCTACCAGGCGGTCGCGGGCCGGCAAGGGCAGTTCGTCGACCTCGTGCCCAGGCTCGCGGAACTGACGGCGGGCCTCAACAAGCAAGTCGACGACATCATCGGTGCGGTGGACGGGCTCAACCGATTCTCCGCAATCCTGGCCAGGGACAAGGACAATCTAGGCCGCGCGCTGGACACCTTGCCCGACGCGCTTCGGGTGCTCAACAAGAATCGCGGCAACATCGTCGAGGCGTTCTCCTCGCTGAAGAGACTGGCCATGGTCACCTCGAACGTGCTGTCCAAGACCAAGGTGGATTTCGCCGAAGACCTCAAGGGCCTGTACTCGGTTGTCAAGGCGCTCAACGACAACCGCAAGGAGTTTGTCTCCTCATTGCAGCTGTTGCTGACGTTCCCGTTCCCCAACTTCGGGATCAAGCAGGCGGTGCGCGGCGACTACCTCAACGTGTTCACCACCTTTGACCTGACTTTGCGCCGGATCGGTGAAACGTTCTTCACCACCGCCTACTTCGACCCGAACATGGCGCACATGGACGAGATCGTGAACCCGCCCAACTTCTTGCTCGGCGAAATGGCCAACCTGTCCGGACAGGCGGCCGACCCGTTCAAGATTCCAGCCGGCACGGCGTCACAGTAGGGGCCGAGACGATGATCGACAAGCTCACCAAGATCCAGCTGTCCATCTTTGCGATCATCACGGTCCTCACCTTGACGGTGATGGGCATCTTCTACTTGCGGCTGCCCGCCACGTTCGGCATTGGTACCTATGAGGTGAGCGCCGACTTCGTCGCGGGCGGGGGCCTGTACAAGAACGCCAACGTCACCTACCGTGGTGTCGCGGTCGGGCGGGTGGAATCGGTTGGCCTGAACCCCAACGGGGTGACCGCGCAGATGCGGCTCAACAGTGGCACCGCCATCCCGTCCAACGTCACAGCCACCGTGAAGAGTGTGTCGGCGATCGGTGAGCAGTACATCGATCTGGTTCCGCCCGACGATCCGTCGGCGGGCAGGCTGCACGACGGATCCCGGATCGAGCGCAACAACACCCGGATCGGCCAGGACGTCGCCGACCTGCTGCACCAAGCCGAGACGCTGGTCAACAGCCTCGGTGATACCCGGCTGCGCGAGGTGCTCCACGAGGCCTTCGTGGCCACCAACGGCTCGGGGCCGGAGCTGGCTCGGCTGGTGGAGTCGGCACGACTGCTGGTCGACGAGGCGAACGCCGACTACCCGCAGGTCTCGCAGTTGATCGACCAGGCCGGGCCGTTCCTGCAAGCGCAGGTGCGAGCCGGTGGCGACATCAAATCGTTGGCCGACGGGTTGGCCCGGTTCACCGCGGAACTGCGCCAGGCCGATCCGGGGCTTCGCAATACGTTGGCCACCGCACCGGATGCCATCGATGAGGCCAACACCGCGTTTTCCGGTATCCGTCCGTCCTTTCCGGCGCTGGCGGCAAACCTGGCCAACCTGGGCAGGGTCGGGGTGATCTATAACAAGTCGATCGAGCAGCTGTTGGTGGTCTTTCCGGCCTTGTTCGCCGCGATCACCACCGCCGCCGGCGGTGTGCCGCAGGACGAGGGTGCCAAGCTGGACTTCAAGGTCGACCTGAACGACCCGCCGCCATGCAACGTGGGATTTCTGCCGCCGCCCTTGATTCGGTCACCCGCCGACGAGACGTTGCGTGAACTTCCGCCGGACATGTACTGCAAGGTCGCGCAGAACGACGCCACCACGGTGCGCGGTGCGCGTAACTACCCCTGCCAGGAGTTCCCCGGCAAGCGGGCGCCCACCATTCAGCTGTGCCGTGACCCGAAGGGGTACGTCCCGGTTGGGCGCAACCCCTGGCGCGGTCCGCCGGTGCCCTACGACACGCCGGTCACCGATGGGCTCAACGTTCTGCCTCCCAACAAGTTTCCCTACATTCCGCCGGACTCGGATCCGGATCCGGGCACTCCGATTGTGGGGCCGCCACCGCCCGGTGTGATCCCTGGTCCGCCACCGGCGCCCAACCAGCCGGCCCAGCCCGCTCCGCCACCCAACGACAACGGGCCACCGCCGCCGTTCACGTCGTGGATGCCGCCGGACTACCCGCCGCAGGCGCCGCAGATTCCCTACCCCAAGACGCTGCCGCCGCCGCCACCGCCGGTGGGCGTCGGCCCGGAACCCGGGCCGCAGCCACAAGCCAGCGGCCCGGCCTACACCACCTATGACCCGCTCACCGGTGTATTCAAGGACCCGGCCGGTGGCACTGGTATCTTCGCGGGTGGCATCAGCGGAGCGTCCAGCGCGGAGAATTGGGTGGATCTCATGCTTGCTCCAAGGACCATGTAAGCGCTGATGCGGGGGCCTATGTGGTGGAAGTAGTGGAATCGGCAGACGCGGATAAGCAGACGCCGACGCAGCGGGTGCGTCGGCGGGCGTCTCGTGCCGCGGGGCCCGCGAAAAGCGAGTCCGGCGAATCGGATGCGGGTGAAACCACCGTCGGGGTTACCGCCGCACCGAGCACTGCCAAGCGGCCGGCCAAGCCGGCCAAGCCGGCCAGGTCGCTGACGGCGGTTCGGCCGCCGCCACGGCGTCCGGCCCACCGCAAGCTGGTCGGATGGCTGTCTGCGGCGGCCGGGCTGGTCCTGGCCGCCGCGCTGGGCACCGGCGTGGCCGTCCTGATGGTGGGGCACCGCGACGCCGAAGCCGTACAGGCCCGCCAGCAACGCTTCGTCGATACCGCCACCCAGACGGTGGTCAACATGTTCAGCTACACGCCCGACACCATCGACCAGGCCGTCAACCGGTTCGTCGACGGCACCAGCGGGCCGCTGCGCGGCATGCTGAGCGCGAACAACAACGTCGAGAACCTCAAGGGTCTGTTTCGCGCCACCAACGCCACCTCGGAGGCGGTCATCAACGGTGCCGCGCTCGAAGACATCGACTCCGTTACCGACAACGCGTCGGTGCTGGTCTCGGTCCGGGTCACGGTCGCCGACATCGATGGGGTCAACAAGCCCTCCATGCCCTACCGGTTGCGGGTCATCGTGCATGAGGACGACACCGGGCGGATGACCGGCTACGACCTGAAGTATCCGGACGGGGGCAACTGATGCGATTGCGGCGGTGGCAGCGGTGGGTGATCACTGTCGCGGCAAGCATGCTGGCTGTCGTCATCGTGGGGTTGGCCGCCCTCGGCGGTTGGTTCTATTGGGACCGAGTGGAGGCGCGCGGGGAGGCCGCGGCGCGCGCGGTGCTGCCCGGGCTGGCCGCCAAAGATATACCCCTGGTCTTCGGATACGACTACCAAACTGTCGAGCGCAGCCTCAATGCCGCCTATCCGTTGCTGACCCCGGCCTATCGCGAGGAATTCGAGAAGAGCGCCAACGCGCAGATCATCCCCGAGGCCAAGAAACGCGAAGTGGTGGTCCAGGCCAATGTCGTCGGCGTCGGAGTCATGGCGGCCAAACGGAATTCCGCGTCGGTGATGGTCTACCTGAACCGCACGGTGACCGACAAATCGCGCCAGCCGCTCTACGACGGCAGCCGACTTCGGGTGGACTACAAGCGCATCGGTGGAAAGTGGCTGATCGCGTACATCACGCCGATCTGAGTTTCCGGCTCACCCGCAGTGTCCTTGGTGCCCTCGGCGCAGTGTCAGTAGCACATCGCAATGTCGTTGCAGTACAACGGGTAACGCTCGATCGGGCTGGGCGGAGGCCCGACCATCTGCAGGGAGAACGGCTCCTTTTTCATGTCCGGCTGCATGCCGCAGACGGCATCGTGCAGTGTTGTATGCGTACCGCTCATCGTTTCATCGCTGAACGCATAGGTGTCGGTGGACGGTGCCGTGCCGCCGCCCGGACACACGACGCCGTCCTGTTTGGTGACGGTGAAGGTCCACAGCACGCTGGATAGCCGAGCCCTGCCGCTGAAGTTCTGCAGCTTTTCCGCCCGGGTTATCGGTGCGTTCGGTGTCGCGCTCACGACGTTGAGGGCACAGTTGAAGGCCCATACCACCGGGTCGGAGTAGTCGTTCATGTTGCGAGTGCCCGACGGCTGATCGCACAGCGCGGTGATTGTCCAGGTCACCCCCGACACCCCGGCCTCATTGAGGGTGTACGCGCCGTCCGGTGGGGGCCCCAGCGCGTGTGCCGGGCTTTCCGATTCCAGTGTCAGCCCCAGCGCGACGGCCGAAACAATGCCGGCGCCGACGGCCAGGCCATGGCGGATCTTCACGCCGAACCTCCCTTGAACGCCTTGCACGCCTTCTCGAGTATCACAGCGTTTCGGCCCGAAAACCATGGCTTTGGCGGCCGGGTTGGTCTAGTCGGCGGCGTCGGCCGAATCGTTGGGGCGCGAGTCGGCCAATGCGTCCAGGAAGGATCGGGCCCAGCGGTCCACGTCGTGAGCAAGTACCTGCCGTCGCATCGACCGCATCCGGCGCCGCCCCGCTTCCTCGGTCTGGTTGAGCGCCTCTTCGATCCCGTCCTTGACGCCTTCCAGGTCGTGCGGGTTGACCAGATAGGCGTGCCGGAGTTCGGCGGCGGCACCGGTGAATTCACTGAGCACCAGGGCGCCACCCAGATCGCTGCGGCAGGCCACGTACTCCTTGGCCACCAGGTTCATCCCGTCGCGCAGCGGGGTGACCAGCATGACGTCGCTGGCCACGAAGAAGGCGATGAGTTCGTTGCGCGGAACGGGCCGGTGTAGATAGTGCACCACCGGATGGCCAACCTCGGCGTACTCGCCGTTGATGTGGCCGACTTGGCGCTCGATGTCGTTGCGCAGGGTCTGGTAGCTCTCCACCCGTTCCCGGCTTGGTGTCGCCAACTGCACCAAGACGGTGTCGTCCCGCTTGACGCGGCCCTCGGCGAGCAGCTCGGAGAAGGCTTTGAGGCGGACATCGATGCCCTTGGTGTAGTCGAGCCGGTCGACACCAAGCAGGATCTTGCGGGGATTGCCCAGTTCGGCGCGAATCTCGCGGGATCGGCGCCTGATGTTACGGTCGCGGGCCGTCTGGTCGAGCGCGCCGGAGTCGATGGAGATGGGAAAGGCGCCGACGCGAATGGTGCGCGATCCCAATATCACCTCGCCGAACCGCGACCGCACCCCAACCGTCCCGCGCGAGGTGTCGGCTCCGACCAGTCTGCGCGACAGGATCAGGAAGTTCTGGGCACCGCCGGGCAGGTGGAAGCCGACCAAATCGGCGCCCAGCAGGCCCTGGATGATTTCGGTGCGCCAGGGGAGCTGCATAAACAGCTCCACCGGCGGGAAGGGGATGTGCAGGAAGAAGCCGATGGTCAGATCCGGGCGCATGGCACGCAACATCTTGGGGACCAACTGCAGCTGGTAGTCCTGCACCCAGACTGTCCCCCCGCGCGCGGCGGCCCGGGCGGTGGCCTCGGCGAACCGGCGATTGACGTCGACGTAGCGATCCCACCATTCGCGGTGATAGATCGGCCGGACGATGACGTCGTGATAGAGCGGCCACAGGGTGGCGTTGGAAAAACCCTCGTAGTACTGGGCGACGTCGTCAGCGCTGAGCCGTACCGGCTGAAGCTGCAATTCGTCTTGGACGATCGGCTCGTCCTGCACGTCCACGTCGTTTTCGACGACACCCGCCCAGCCGACCCAGGCCCCCCGCCGCCGGCGCAACAGCGGCTCGAGGGCCGTGACCAGCCCGCCGGGGCTGCGCTTCCAGGCGATGGTGCCGTCGGGAAGCCGCTCCTGATCGACGGGCAGGCGGTTGGCGACAACTACAAAGTCTGAGTCCCCGAAGACCTCCGTGCTTGCAGGTTCCGCGGACTGGCGTCCCCCGGGACCCATTTAGTTCTCGGGCTTCGCCGGTCCAATACCGAGCATGGATAGGAAAACGCGGCATTCGTCGGCATCGTTTGCGTAGGCCGCGACGACACGCCTGGCCTGGTTGGCGGTGCTGTCGGCGAGTGGCTCCACGTCGCCGATATCGCCATGATCAGTTTTTGTAGGCATCACACAACTGTAGGCCACACCCGTATTGCGTTGCAGCGATCGCCCTGGTTGGCGCGCTCAGCTCGGCTTAGAGGTCGCTGCCCAAGACCTCGCGAGCCAGCTCCCGCAGGGCCCGGCGATCCTCGGTCAGCGCCGCCCGTCCGGCGGAGGTGGCCCGGTAGACGCGACGCGTGCGGCCGTCGACAACCCGCTGCTCAGACAGCAGCAGACCGTCGGCCTCCAACCGATGCAGGGTCGGGTACAAGGTGCCGGGGCTGACCTTGTAGCCGTGCCGGCTCAGCTCCTCGGTCAGCCAGGCGCCGTGAACCTCATCGTCGGCGGCGTGATGCAGGATGTGCAATCGCACCGCCGCCCGCTGGAATTCCCGCACTCACACCACCTCCACGTGGTGACGAAACCGATATCGGATTGCGATTCTAGGCTCATGACGCGGTGGCCGAGGGCCGGGCCGGATCTCCCGCTAGCCCGATGCGGTTCTGCGGAGGTACCGAACCGACGCCGCCAGCACCGAAGTGGACAGCCAGCGTCGCGCCGAGGCGATGCGCTTGCGGAACCAAGGTCCCCAGCGGCGAGGGCCCGCCAACGAAGCGCGCAGGAACGGCGGCGGCGACCACCAGAACCACCGACCCAATAGGCCCATGATCGCGGGCACCGCGAAGATGCGCACCACCAGCGTGTCGACGATGAGCCCGGCCCCGATGGTGGTGCCGACTTGCTCGATGCTGAGCACGTCGCTGGACGCCATGGCAAACATCGTGATCGCAAAGACGATGCCCGCGGTGGTGACTACCCCGCCGGCGCCACCGAAGGCACGGATCGTTGCCGTGCGAAGACCGACCCCGCGGTCCGGGTGGGCGAGTACCTCCTCGCGCACCCGCACTGTGAGCAGCAGGTTGTAGTCGGCGCCCACCGCCACCAACGAAATGAAGGCCATGGACTGCACCGCCCAGTGCAGGTCCTTGCCCAGCAGGTCGTGCCAGATGAACGTGCTGATGCCCAGTGCCGACAGATACGAGACGATCACCGCACCGATAACCACCGCCGCCGCCACCGGGCTGCGCAGCATCAACAGCACGATCAGAAACACCAATGCCAGCGCTGCCGCGGCAAGCAAGACAAAGTCGTGGTGGACGTACCCGCGCAACTCGGCGGTCGCGGTGCCGAAGCCGGCGATGTTCACCGTGCTTCCGGCCAGCACGCCCTCCTTGGTAGCGGCCTTGACGGCGGCGACGATCTGCGGAGACCGGTTGGCGCCATCCCCGCCGAAGACCGCGCCGTCGCCGAACACCAGCAGCCGAGTCACGTGTCCGTCGGGGGAGAAGTACAGGTTGGCCGCTCGCTGGAAGCGCGGGTCATTCCAGGCCTGCTGGGGCAGGTAGAAGGTGCCCTCGGCGCTGCCCTGAAAGCCTTGGCGCAGGCCCCGCAGATAATCAATGATGTCCGAAATCGCGGTGTGCGCATCGTGCACGGCGTCGGCGAGTTGTGCGGTCGTCGCGCTGAGCTGTGCCATGTCGGCGCCCATGATGGCCAGGGACTGATCGGCGGTGGTCAGGGACTTGGCTGTGTCGGACATTCCCGCGCCCAGCTGTGATGTTCCTTTGGCAAGCGAATTCGTTTCCACCACAATGGAATCAGCCGGATCGATCACCTTGAGTACCAATGCGCACACCGGGTCGCTGGGGCAATTGGCAACGCTGTTGGTGTAGTCGCGCAGCGGGTTCAGGTATCCCGAGACCTGCGCCGCGGTGTCGTGCAGTTGAACCAATCCGGAGTCCATGGCGTCGATGCCGGAGTTGACCCGGCCGAGCCCGTTCGCACTGCCGGAAAGCTGTTCCTGCAGACGTGATATCGCCGTAGAGAACCGCGATAGTGTCGGCGCAATCACATTGATCGAGGAGAAACGGTGATCCAGCTGGGCGATGCGCTGATCGAGCTGGTCGCCGATGGCGCCTGCCTGGTTGGCCAGCGTCGCTTCGTCGGGCACCGAACCTGCTGGGCGGGAGGCGGACTGCACCATCCGGATGCCGGGAATCGTCATCAGCTGGCGGGTCACCCGCTCGATCGCGATCACGCCGGTGGGATTGCGCAGATCGTGGTCGGTCTCGATGGACACGGTCTCCGGAAGTAGTTGGTTCGGCGGGAAGTGCCGGTCGGTGGCCTGGTAGCCCCGGTTGGCCAGGGTGGAGTCCGGTTCTGCGGCGGGCTCGTTGAAACCGAAGGTCAACCCGGTGATGGGCAGCGTGCAGATCAGCAGAACGAGAGCCGCGGCCACCAGAACGGGGCCTGGCCAGCGTGCCACCATGGTGCCGATACGCCGCCAGCGTCGATGGATCGGCCGGTTCACCGTCCTCGGCTGCGCCAGTCCACGGCGTCCCGCGAGGTCCAGCAAGGCCGGTAGCAGGGTAAGCGAGGCGAGCATCCCGATGACAACGCCTACCGCGCAGGGCAGTCCGGCGCTGCGCAGCAACCCGACATCGGCGAAGGTCAGACACGACAGGGCGGCGGCGAGGGTGAGCGCGGAGGCCAGGACCACCGGCATCACGTTGCGATTGGCGGCCAGCAGCGCTTGTTCGTGCTCGACGCCGTCGCGGCGCGCCTCGTGATAGCGCCCGAGCAAGAAGATCGCGTAGTCGGTAGCTCCGCCGAGCACCATGGCGCCCAGCAACGCGACCGAGAAGACGGAAACCTCGAGAAGATTGTGCTGGCCGAGTAGTGAAACGATCGAACGGCCGACCGCCAGGCCGAGTCCCACTGCCGCCAGCGGAATCGCGGCGGTAATCACGGATCGGTACACCGCGAGCAGCAGTAGGGCGATGAGAACCACGGTCACACCGGTCAGTAGCAGCATCTGCCGATCGATCTCGCCGAATTCGTCGGCGACGGTGGCGCCCGGGCCGGTGACGTAGGCCCGCAAACCCGGTGGGGTGGGCTGGTCGGCCACGGTCCGCCGCACCGCGTCCAGTGCCGCGTTCGCCTGCGCCGCGCCGAGATCCCCGGCCAGTCGCAGCATCGTGTATTCGGCCTCGCCGTCGGTGCTGACTGCCGCCTTGGCGGTATAAGGGTCCGACCATAGGTCCATGGCCGACACCAGACTCGTGGGGTCGGAGCGCAGTTTGGCCAACAACTTGTCGTAGAAAGCGCGTTCTGCCGGCCCGAGCCGGTGATCGCTCTCCAGCACGAGATAGTTGATGTTGCCGGCGTTGCCGTCGCGGAACTGCTCGCCCATCCTGGCGCCCGCGACCGATACCGGCGCGTCGGCGGGAAGAAACCCGCGGCCGTGGGAACGTGCCGTGCTTTCGGCCTGCGGGATCAACAGGTTGCCCACGGTGGCGCCGACGATCCAGAGCCCCACAATAAGCACGGCGTATTGACTGATGATTTTGGTAAAGCGATCCCACACGGGATGTGAAAGTACCGGAATTCAACGCGCGCACCCTTGTGAGCTGTACCACTAGGGGGTATTTAGTTTGACTCCGTACCACCGCCATCGACCGTCGGCAGCCGCGGTTTTTATTAGCCAAATTGGCTGCGATTGGAGATTTGTATAGCGAAGGAATATGTGGGCCGCGGTATTCGATTGACGAGTCGTATCAAATGCCCGCTGACGCGCCATTTCTCGCGCCGGCTGGGTTCGTGTCAGGCGGCTCGAGCAGTGGGTATGACCGCTGGTCACCGCCCTTTGCGGGAAGCGCAGTGAAACGTTGCTGGCCGCCGTGTCGACAAGGCGGAAAGTCGCCTTTGTCAACCTTTTTGACAATCGGGTGTCAGCAAATTCCCAGGAGGACGTTCAGGTAACTCCAAGTTGTGTGGAAGCCCGTGTTCGATCGCCCGGCGGGGAGCGGGGGGCTTCGTCTGCGAATCTATTCACCGTGAGGTTTTTGTTTGATTTCACCGCACCGCCGGGATTTATCGGAGGAGAAAACCTAATTCCCTCAACCGTGAAACCCGAAGGCGGACACCGGTGAGCCAGCGAGTCCTATGGAATCGGTCTTCGATATCGTCTTTCGATAGTGTTGTTGGTCGAGACTGCCGGGTCTGGCGGCCGGCTTCATGATCGGCTGGTCAGATCGAGAGCCCGCACACGTTGGGAGGTGCCGTAGTGGGCGAGGGCCCGGTGTTCGAGTTCGTCGATGTGGTCGTCCAGCGCGACCGGGTTCGCGCGCTGGATGGGTTCACCGCCGCGGTTCCGGCGCAGGGTGTGACGGCGGTGTTCGGGCCATCGGGATCGGGGAAGTCGACGATGTTGCGCCTGTGTAATCGACTGGAGGTGCCAACGAGCGGGCGAGTGTTCTTCTGGGGCAACGATATTGCTGAGTGTGACCCGCTGTGGCTGCGGCGCCGAGTGGGCATGTGCTTCCAGCGTGCGACGCCGTTTGCCGGCACCGTGGCCGATAACCTCCGGGTCGCTCGGCCGGACGCCTCCGAAGCTCAGATGGCCGAAACCCTGGCGCGGGTTGCTCTGAGGGGATCGTGGCTGGATCGCGATGCCACCGCGCTATCGGGCGGAGAGGCGCAGCGGATGTGCCTGGCCCGGACCTTGCTGGCGCAACCGCAAGTCTTGTTGCTCGACGAACCAACCTCGGCGGTCGACGCCGACGCGGCCGCGGTGATCGAGGGCGCGGTCCGGGAACTGGCGGACGACGGGACTCCGGCGCTGTGGGTCACCCACGATGCGGCGCAGGCCGAGCGCGCCGCCGACCGCATTCTGCATATCACCCGGGGGCGCTGCACCGGCCTCGATTCGGTTGTGGACAGGCCCGCAGACGGGCAGGTGAGCTAGTGAACGGTCAGATCGGGTGGATAGGGCTGGCGACTTCGCTGGCCCTGGTCGCGTTCGCGGCGGCGATTTCGCTGTGGCAGCGATTGGGCTTGGAGCGGCAGGTGGTCTGGGCGGCGGCCCGCGCGCTGGTGCAACTGCTGCTGGTGGGGGGTGCGTTGACCCTGCTGTTCGAGCCGGGGCGCTCGCTGTGGTGGTCCTGGGCGTGGATCGCCGGGATGATCGGCTACGCCGGGGATGTGGCACGCCGGAGGGCGCCGGAGGTGCCGCGGCTGGCGCTGCTGGCGGTCGCCGCATTTTCTGCTGCGGCGGTGCTCACCCTGGGAGTGATTTTCGGGCTAGGGGTGTTTCCCCTGCAGGCACGCACCGTGGTGCCGATCGCCGGAATGATGATCGGCAACTCGATGACGGCGATGGTGCTGGTGGCTCGCCGCCTCGTCGACGAACTGCGCGACAAGCGCGACGAGGTGGAGGCGAGACTAGCGTTGGGGCAGCCCTCCCGTCAGGCCGCCGCCCCCTACCTGCGGACCTCGTTGCGGTCAGCGATATCGCCGCAGATCGAGACCACCAAGGCCACCGGGTTGGTGTTCCTGCCCGGCGCCATGACCGGGCTCATCCTGGCCGGTGTATCACCGCTGCAGGCCGTGCTGGTGCAGGCGGTCGTGATGTTTTTGATCCTCGGCTCCGTTGCGGCCACCACCGTGGTCGTCGGACTCGGTCTGGTCCGCCTGGTGTTCACCCGCGATCATCGGCTGCGACCGTTGCGGCAGCCAACCGGGGTCAACGGGGGCCCCAGTCGCGCCCGACCGTGCGGCCGGCGGGCAACCCAGCGATGACCCGCTTACACAACGGACGTAATCTGTAAAGATCCACGCAAGCCCAGGACAAGTTAGGCGGGCGCAATGACACTCTCCGAGCAGGCCGACACCAGCGCGGAGGGTGTCGCCCCCGCCGAACTGGTGGCCTACGAAACCCTTGATGAGGGCCGTATCGCCCGGATCTGGCTCAACCGGCCCGAGGCGCACAACGCGCAGAACCGCACCCTGTTGGTGCAGCTGGACGAGGCGTTTGGTCGAGCCGAGGCGGACGACACCGTGCGAGTGGTGATTCTCGCCGCGCGTGGCAAGAACTTCTCCGCCGGACACGATCTCGGGTCCGAGGCGGCGCTGCTGGAACGCAAACCCGGGCCGGCGCAGCATTCGACCTTCCGATCGCACGGTGGGACCCGCGACGCGGTAATGGAGAAGCTCTACCTGCAGGAGTGGCACTTCTACTTCCAAAACACCTGCCGCTGGCGCGATCTGCGCAAGATCACCATTGCCCAGGTACAGGGCAATGCGATC